>JBOGOU010000050.1:0-33762 GCA_050748205.1 Pyrinomonadaceae bacterium
CTCTGGCAGTGAGTGGTCGTGCAAAAGTCGTAGCCTTCATTTGCATGCCGGTGAAGGTTCTTAAGCGCATAGGTCCGGCTGGCAATTGCCAAAGCCTTCAATCCTTCGATCTCTGTCTCTGTGCTCCCTTCGGCGGCCACCACACCGAGAACGTAATCCTCCAGAGACATCGATCGCGTAGTGTTCTCGCGGACCAGATGGACCTTGACAACGGACGCGGGGACAGCGGAGAAATGGAGACGCGGAGACGCGGGGACACGGAGACGCGGGGACGTTCGGACCAAGCTGGATGTTAGTGGATTTGCAACCGTGACTTCGCACGCCTGTGTCTCCGCGTCTGCGGGTCCCCGCGTCTCCGCGTCTGCGGGTCCCCGCGTCTCCGCGTCTCCGTGTCCCCGCGTCCCCGTGTCTGCGCGTCCCCGCGTCTCCGCGTCTCCGTGTCCCCGCGTCTCCGCGTCGGCGCGTCCCCGCGTCCCCGTGTCTCCGGGTCTCCGTGTCCCCGCGTCCTCAGCTCGCGCCCCCCGCGCGCTCGCCTGAACGTACGCGTCAAAAATGGGCCGCGCGATCTCTGCTGCTTCGACGCCGTGCCCCCGTTTCAAAAAAATGAGGACGGCCAGCTCCGGACTTTTTGATGGTTCTGGAGACGTCTCTTCGATTTTTGAGCCGACCCCAATGAACCAACCGTGCGTGCGAAAGCCGCCGAGTTCCGTGGAGGTGCCCGTCTTACCGAAAACGTAAAGCGGTAACGAATCGAGCCCGGCGCGCTCGGCGGTGCCATAACGCACAGAGCCGCGCATTCCTTCTACAATCAGTTGCCGGTCTTCTTCGTTAATCTTGAGTTCCGCGCGCAGCTGGGGCAGAAAGTCTTTTTCTTGCGCGATGCGAGGTATGAACAGGTGCCCGCCATTGACCAGCGCTGAATAGGCCGTCAAAAGCTGGATTGGGGTCACCTGAATCTGGTCACTTTCACCTAGAGCGTTTTGCGCGCGCCATTCTCGGTCTGGCAACTTGCCTGCCGGCTCGTGCTGGCCATCAATCCAATTGACACCAGTTGGTCGTCCAAAGCCGAACTCAGCGAGAGTTGTGTCGAACGAAGACTCACTCAATTGTTCGCCGAGCTTTCCGAAGTAGTAATTGCACGAGTAGGCAATGGCTTCCGCGGGCTTTAGCGGCGGCAGATCTCGCGGATGCGAGCAGACCGTTGTGAATCCTTCATGAGAGTAGTGCTCGCGGCAACTAATGCGTGAATCATGTTTGATTGTTCCGGTGCGTAACGCGGCGAGAGCGCTGAACGGTTTGATAGTCGAACCCGGTGGAAAGGCCGCTCCGAAAGCAAGCCCGGGATTTACAACCGCGCGAACCCGGCCCGTCCTCGGATCCATCACGATAACCGTGCCCACCCGCTCGCCCAGCGCCGTTGTTGCCGCCAGAGTTAGATCGCGGTCGATGCGATCCTCATTGAATTGGTTCGACTGCGAAAACGATAGATTCGCAGACCAGTTCGCCGGGCGAGCAAAGTTGAAACAGAAGATCGCAACGCACGCGCCAACCGTATAGAGAATCCAATGTTTTGCCCGGTAGTAATTCCGTCTTGGATGTTGAAAGCAACTTCTTACTGGGACCGCGGGCGTCTCGCCCGCCGGGCGGCGCGGCACTCGATCTCTGAGCGTGGCGGCAAGCTCCTCACTGGGACCGCGGGCGTCTCGCCCGCACCGAGCGCGAAGCGCCAACAGAACGTCAGCAGTTGAGTCCGTTGCGAGGTCAGCGCGTCTGACGGCGCCCGTGCGGGCGAGACGCCCGCGGTCCCAGTAAGCAGTTGAGAGTGACGCCCGTGCGGTCATTATCGACTCTCAGTCGCTGATTCATGACTGGACTGATTCGCCGAGATCGCCAGCGCGTTCATGGTTACTACCCAACCGAATAAGGTCAGGGCAAAAACAACGCACAATCTTCCAACAAACAAGGCGATCTCCAGCCATGGCCTGCTCGCGGGCGTTGCCCAGAAAAGCAGCACGTAGGGAACGATCGCAAACACGAGAAACCCGATCATATATATAAGGACAGAGTTTGGGGCGAAGGCCCGAGCGATGAGCCCCTTCATTCTTTTGACGGCCGGCACGAAGCCTTCCTTCGAGATCGCAATCCAGAGATGAATAGCAATCATCGGAAGCACCATGCCGATGAAAATGTAACGAATGGCTGTGACCGTCACGACGCTCCAACGCAGTGGCGGTGAGCTGCCGGCATTTTGCGGCCACGTTGGATAGGGATCGGCAAGATTTGGGAGGCTTGCGCCCGCACCGAAGCTTGTCTGAGATCTACCAAGCAGATAGACCGCGAGGATGCCGAGCGCGATCAGCGGTAAGCTGATGACGACTACCTTCCAGGAACTACTCAAAAAGTCCTTTAGTAATCGGCCCGATCCCGCGTTATTGGCGCTGCCGGCTCTGCTTTGGTTCACGCTGACGGTAAGCAGGGCAAAGAACAGAAGCGGCGCCAAAACAGCTAACGCCAAGCTCGATGCAACTTGACCAGTGCTTGCTTCCTTGACAGTCACGAACAGGTACAGACTGCCGAGCAGGGAAGCGTAGAGCACAGCCAGCACGATCATTGCGCGCCAGTTTCGTACCACCTGGCGAGTGGCGGCGACGATTGATTGAAAAGATTCTGTAAGCATTCTTTCTCCTCGAAGTGTGCGGGCAAGATGCCCGCGCTCCAATGCGGGCAAGATGTCCCGTGCGCCGATGCGGGCAAGATGCCCGCGCTCCACGGTTATTTCCTTTCCATGAAAGTCATCCTTCCACTGGCGGTGTTCGATTGCGTGGCTGGTTGGTACATCAGTTCAGCGCGCGCCGGTGCAATACGGAATTCACCGGGGATCTGAACACGCATCGCATATTGAAACGTCGAGTCACCGTCAAAGTAGTCAAGGAAGAAAACCGTGCGTTGATCGCGAAATTCCCTCGAGCTATACCAATCGGTCCAATGTCCATCAGTCGAGTGGTCGAGCCCGAGATTTCCGACCTGCTCAATCTGTTGGGCGCCCGCTGGAATTGGATCCTCTATCATGAGGTGGCGGGCCTTAGCTCCATTGATCCGGAGCCGGACAACGAGCAAGTCGCCGGAATGAATTTCGCCGGTCAAGGGCTCCGATGCCCACTTGAGCTTGTAGCCCTCCTCGACAACCCGCAGCCTCAGGTATTCGCGTGTCAGATTCAGATTGGAAGAGCCCTGGGCGGCGACTTGGTCTTCGCCGGTGAAGTAATCGAGCGAAGTAGAGAGATAGAGCGTTCCTCGTCCCCGCTTCACCACACGAACCTGGTTGGCGCCCGAAATCTCGCCTGCCTTCCGTCTGATCACGAAGGGAGACGTGGCTGCGGCCGAGATGTGCTGCGCGAGTACTGTCTCGCCATTCAGATAGACTTCTACGTCGTAATCTGGTGACAGATCGCGACTAACTTTGAGGTAGTCGATAAGACCGAAGATGGCGAATGCCGTGTCTTTGGTCGAGTTCCAGAAGTAACTATTGCGGCGAGAGGAGACGAGCCAGCGCGCGACGCGAGGCAGGATGGCGCTCTCCGGCTTGATGCGAGCGAGGGCCTTGAGCGAGAGGGCTGTTGCTTCAGTATCATTCGTTTCAGCAAAATCGAGCATTTCCTTTCGCCGCGACGTCCAATAGACACTGCCGCCATCATCACTCGCTGAACGCTCGATTTCCGCTGCTACATCGAGCGCGCGCTTTTCGTCTTTCTGTTGCTTCAAGGTTAGTGCGAGAAGCGCTCGACCATAGGGTTGAAGGTTGGCGCGCTCATTGAACAACTTGTCGATGAATTCTTTCTCCACACCTTCACTGTGGCTTAGCGAGTAAATCATGAATGCCCGAGTCTCAAGGTCGATCGGCGTACCGGATTCCATCTTCCCCGCATTGAGCATTTGCCGCAGTTTTTCCCTGGCCCGAGAGAGCCGGTCCTCATCAACCTGATAACCAGCCTGCTTCGCCTGCGAAAGTCCATCGATAACGTATGCGGTCATAAATGGATCGCTTTGATCGTCTTTCCACCAGCCCCACCCGCCATCGCTATGTTGGAACGCATATAGCCGATCCCTGCCACGGTAAACCTTCTTTTCCAGTTCGTTTGAGCTGCGGATAGATGTGGTTTTGACATCCTTGAGGGCCTGCGACACGACCACATTCGGCAGGAAGCTGGACATTGTCTGTTCGGTGCAGCCGTATGGGTAGGTGGTCAGGTAGTCAAGAGCGCCAAAAAGCGTACCGGCGACTGAAGGCGCAACCTCAATGCGCAAATTGCGCGCGCGTGCGTCTGCGTTAGCCGGCAGGTCAAACGAGAAAGTTCGATCGGCGCTTTCATCCGACGTGGTCCACGTCTCACCTTTCACTTGATGAAGACCGCGTGGAACAACCTCCAGCGGTAATTCGACTGCATCCGACTCCGTGTTGGTCAGGGCCTTGGCCAGGAGTTTGATCTGGCCGACGTATGGGGCGGTGATCTGCCAGTCAACCCGGTGCTCGCCCTGCTTGTTGATCGTAACGGTCGTTTTTGCCGGGCTGAGGAGTTGAGCACCCTCGACCGCGATCGAAATCTGCGTCGCTTTGTTGGCGGTGAGGTAGTTGTGAACGATTCCCGAAAGCGTAACCGTGTCGCCCTGCGTAACGAAGCGCGGAGTCTCGAGGCGCACGATCACGTCTTTGCGCGCTACGACTTTATATTTGGTGGCGCCCACTTTCGTATCGGCCGTGATGCCACGAGCAGTGGCTCGCCAGGTTGTGAGGTTGTCGGGCAAACGGACCTTTACTGTTGCGCGTCCGTCCCCACCTGTGATCACGCTCGGCTGCCAGAAGGCAGTGTCCTTGAAGTTTTTGCGAATCGTAGGTTCAACGACGTCGCCCTCATTTTTGAAATCCGCGAGCTGATAGGCGGGTTTGACCTTCGCCAGATCTATTGGCCTGTCACCGGCATAGCCTATGAACGCATAGTTGATCGAGAGATGTGTCTCGACGCTCTTGTAGCGTAAGCCGTAGAACTCGCTGCTCATGTTGCCTGAGTGATCAGGCGACACGCTGTAGATCGCTTCATCAACCACTCCCAGGCTCACTTCGGCGCCCGGGACGGGGCTGCCGTACGCGTCGCGCGCGAGAATCGTGTAAGAAGCAGTCTCGCGAGGTTTGTACTCAGGCTTGTTCGAAATGATCTCGAGATTCAGCATTTTGTCGCGCGCGGGCACAATTAGGCGCTGATCGCTTGTATACATTTCGCCTTTCTGCACATAGGTGACACTTAGAAAGACGTTTGGCGCGTAACTCGCCTCAATCGGAACATCGAGAATGATCGACCTTCCGGGTGCATTCACATGTCGCGCCGACATAACCGATGCGACTTCCGTGCTCACCAACAGATGTGCTTTGTCTGTGGGCAGAATCGCGAGAACGCGCGCAGTTTCGCCGACCCGGTAGGATTTCTTGTCGGTAACCAATTTGATTGACCCGTAGTCGTCGTTGTAACAGCTCGCTTCAGACCATTTCTGCTGGCTATCAGTAATCCAGAGGTATCCTCCAACTGATTTGATTTGTTTCCCTCCTTCGTTCAGCACGGTTTTTATCGAAACATTTCCAGCCTCTGAGGTAAGGAAGTTGTAAGTGGCAGTGCCGTGCGAATCGGTTTCAAGGACCTTCGACGAGATCTCCCGCTCGTGCATCTCATAATCCGTGTACGTCTGGCCCGGTGCGTACTCTTTCTCCACTTTGGTCCATGTGCGTTCAAAGAACTGTAGCTGGATCTTTGCGGAAACCGGCCGGCCTTCGTAATCGGTGGTCGCTACATTGATTCTGGCGACCTCGCCTTTGGTATACACGTACCGGTCCGGGTTGGCGCGGGCAATCGTGGCCCCGCGCGTGGCAACGAAACTGGCGCTGCCATCGATCGTCCGCCGCGACGAATCCGTCACCTGGACTTCCAGACGGTAGTTGTAATCCCACGGATCATTTTCATCGAGTTCTGGGATTTGAAGCTCCACATCCAGTTGGCCACGAGCGTCGAGCTTGCCTTCACTCTCCTGGACCATGTCGCTGCCGTAGCCGTAATACCGCGAGTATTCGTCCTCGACCCCCTCTTCTTCATCCGTCTCCTCCTCGTCTTCAGCAAGCGCCCAGGCGTAATAACGCGAGCGATAGATGAAGTACTTCACTTCAGCATTCGCCACCGGCGCGCCGAAGAAATACCGCGCATCAATGGAAAACTTCATCTTCTCGCCGGCTGGAATGAACTTCTTCGGCGTCGAAACCTTCACTTTGTATTCAGGTTTCTTGTATTCAGCGACCTGGAAACTGCCGTCGGATTCTCCGCCTGCGACATCGGCTGTAATTTGATAGCTTCCGAGAGCGGCTTCCTCAGAAATTTCCAATTCACCGTTGAAAGTTCCTCGCGAGGAAAGCGGCAGTTCTTTGGTGAACACGCGCGCGCTATTCGGATCCTCAATTGTTACCTGCACTGTCTGGTCATCTATCGCTTTGTAGTTGCCACGCTCATCGATCGATCGCAGGATGCCCTTGAAGTAGACTCTTTGCCCAGGACGGTAAACAGGCCGGTCGGTATAGATGTAGCTCTTAATGTTCGACTCATCTTCTTCACCTTGATAGCCTCCAAAATAGAACGACTCGAGATCCGAGATTGCGAAGTTGTCCTTCTGGCTGGCGAGAATCAACAAGGACTTTGAGCCGGAGTCATCGGTTGGATCTACATCCCCTGTGCCGGAGTGTAACAATCGCTTGTCGATTTTGGTTTTCAGAATTCCTTGCTGGTCAGTAACTCCGCTAGCCACGGTCTTCTGGTCTTTGACTACCGCCACCTGCGCGCCCATACGTGGCTCACCCGTCTTGCGATCTACGGCATAAATGAGCAGCTCGCCATCGGGCGTCGTTTTGTCGACCATCGTAAGATCGGTTACGACAACAACTGTGTAGGCCTTAAGCTCCCCACCGACGGCCTCAACCAGATAAACGCCCGGCTCACGTTTGCCCAAGGGAATCATGCGCCGGTCGTACTCGTTCTCAAGCGCAAAGAGCGGTTCTCGCCAACTGCTTACGAGCTGGTCCGGATTCAGAAGGGGGACGCGGGCGTAGTCGGCAACATTGAGCGGCACCCGACCGGGCGCGTCTTCAGTACGCACCCTGCGATTAAAACTCTTCCGCGAGTCATGCTGGAGCTGGGAGCGCACGTAGGACTTGATACCGGAGAATACCCAGCGCTTGAGCGCGCGCGTTTGCTCCAAAATCGATGGGCGCCGTTGAACGGAATTTTGAAATTCTTCTTCCTCGCGTTGGCCCATTTGATGTGGATTGTCCAACCGGGTGAAGAACTTCAAAGGGTCCTTGACGCGGTAGACTCGGAAATCCAGCGTTCCTACACTGTGGTAATTTACCCAGAGTCGCGGTCCTTCATTCGTTCCGTAGGTTCTGTTGGTAGACAGCGAGAAGAAGGGTTTGTCCGAGTCGCGCCTTTCGGACACTGCCAGTGGCTGCGGTTCCGGAGTTGCGAGGCTGGCGCGGGCGTGGAAGCTGGCGATTGTCAATGCGCCGGCGATCACCGTCAGATAGATCAGACTGCCCGCAAGAATTCGATAGGGCCGAGAGTTTAGTTCAAACACAATAGTAGCCTCCGAACTAGTCGAGAATCTTGAGTCGATAAAATCCGAGAAAATTGGGATTGCTTTCCACTGGACGCCAACGTTTGTTTGGGTGTTTGTCGAGCACTGAAAGCTCGACCTTCTTTACAACTCCCTTATCGGTGGGCGAAGCGCCGGTGTGATAGACGACCCAGTCGTGCGTGTCTGGGGCAGCGAAACGCGAATCCCCAAGGAAAATCATTACGTGATAAGGGAACTTCTGTACCCAGGGTTGGTGATAAAAGAGAAGGTCACCGGGTTCTGCCAAACGCCTGTCCCGGCTCACGAACTGAGAATTGAAGTTCTTGAGCGTCCTGGCGTCGGCAAACTCCGAGAATTTTGCTTCCGCCAGATCACTCTGTTTATATGTGCCGAAATCCGTGCGGAAGAGTTTCTCTCCAAGCGGCCCTTCGTTAAGGTGATAAGTGGAGATATCAGTGGCAATGTCGTCGTACCCTGCGCCCATCTTTAGAAACCAGGCTCGATCGTGTCGACGCAAAGCTTCGCGCCAGGCAAAGCGGACCAAACCGGCACAGTCGCGCTGCTCGACATTCCACTGATCGCTCAGACGGTAAAATTGCATTTCGGCAATGCCGCTGAACCAGCTCCTGAACTTCTGGCGATCAGTAAATGAACGAAGTTCCGCCGCATCGGGAATACCGTCACTGTCGCTATCCAGAGATACCGAGCTTGCTGGTTTCTCCGCGTCCAGGCGAACAGTCTTTCCGGGTATTCCTGAAAAGTGGTCTGGCTGGGGGTTGCGGGGGCCTGTGGTTCGTGTTCGCGAGAGCGCCAGATAGGAAATCAAAAACGCTAGCAAAAACCACACCGGCAAGACGAAAGCAATGCGTAAGTTTTTGTTAAGGGCAAGCATCGGGTCGCATTATTGAGAAGAATCGGAATCCGGGCGAGGCGGCGGCGAACAGTGCGCACTCCGGTTAACCCTTCCTGGCCCTACGTTTTCCACTGATCGCTTGACTGTGGACAGCCACAGTTTCTTGGGGTATGCGAATAAATCGAAGGGGGAAAAAGAGTGTTGCAAAATCCATCAGGCGCAGTTAGATTGTCGCAAGCCAATCATATCCAAGGTGGATGACTCACCACGTTTGGGGTGCGCCACTGCCTTTCAAAATTAATTTGCGCTGGGAGGTAGAAAAAGTGCCGACAGGAACGTGCCCGGAATGCGATGCTGATGTCCATGTTGATATGGACACTGATAAGGGCGACACTGTGTCTTGTGAGGAGTGCGGAACTGAGCTGGAAGTGGTAGGCCTGGATCCGGTGGAGTTGGATATTGTTGAGGAAGAAGATTTAGACGACGACGATGACGAGGACGAGTACTGACATTGCCGATTGCCAATTGCCGATTGCCGATTGCCGATTGAAGTGTCGCCGCTATTGAAACGCTGACCAAACGCCTCACTCTCAAATCAGGACGAATTCTCAGAAGAAAACGCCAATTGGCAATCGGCAATCGGCAATTGGCAATGTTTGGAATCGGCAATCGGCAATTAGTTCCTGCCTCCCGCCTGATATCCCGGTCGGCTTTGCCTGAGATTCAATCCCTTAGGTCCTTCAACCTTGATCGAATGAAACTGCCCGTCGCGGCGCATTTCCGGGGCAGGATAAAAAGCCAGGACATACGCAGACGTAACCTCCTCAGCCAGGGCCCGAAAGAGAGGCGCGTAATCCTTCTCGTTCGCGTACACACTCCTCCCGCCCGTCAGCTCCGCCAACCCACTTACGTCGAGCGGGGTTGGCAAGGGAATTTGATTTGAGGCCGCCATCATCCGCGAATACGACGGCAACGTGACGACAAACACACTCACCTCTGCCGCATTTGCTCGTTCAATTACAGTCTGTGCAGAAACGGTATCTCCCACCGGAAACCCGTCTGTGACGACAAGCACCGCTCGTTTCAGTAAACGTCGCTCACGAGTTCGCGGAGCCTGGCGCACCAGCAATCGGACAGCATCGTCTACCGCATCGTAAGTGTGGGTTGAAAGGCCGTTGGGCTCGCGAGCAATTCGCTGAAACGTGCGGTCAAGTGCTGCCGGCTCAGAAGTGAACTTCTGCATGATTTTCACGTTCATTCCAAAAACCATGACGGCGTATACCGCTTTCTGGTCTGCTACGTTTGTTGAGAAAGCTCGCAGTGCCTCGCGCAGTCGGACCATTTCCTCTCCAGTCATGCTGCCTGAGATGTCCAAAGCAAACACAAGAGCCAGAGGTCGTGGCTGGCCAGCTCTTCGTTCCACTTGAAAGAACGAAAGTTGCTGTTCATGGCCATCAGCATAGAGTTTGAAATCCTCCTTGCGAAGATTCCGGACGGGACGGCCTTCAAGATCTGTAACAGTAACGTCAACTGCAACCAGATCCGTGTCGATGCGCAAAATGTCTTCGGGTTCCTGATTTGGAAATACCTGTCGGGGGCGTTGGGCTGTGCTCGGTGAGGGTTCCTGCGCCGGAGACGTGCTGAGTCCCAGGAGGATAAGCAGGATCGCGATCCACGCGACACCGGCTATCGTCATTGGGTAGCGTCCTGGTTTCATCTCTTCACCTGCGTGTCCCTGAGGTAGGCGCGGAAATCAAAATGATCGACGAAATAGTTATACCGTTACGCAGGAACAGCAAATAAAGTTCATAAACAGCGCCAACTATAAACCGCATGAGCTCGAATGAGATTATATGAGCCCACGGATGAGGCAGCCAACTCTTAGGACCTGGGCAACACGTTACCTGAACAAAAGCATCAAGTAGACAGCGGTAATGTCCTAATTTGCAAAGGTCGAGGAGTTCAGATGGTTGGCGCCACTCAATTACGGAACCGGGAGCGGTTCCGTAATTGATGCCGGCATTCAAGGTACGTCTTACAGTTCTTTTGTTAATTGAGCCTGGCATCCGGTCGCTACCGCTCCCGGTTCCGTAATTGAGTGGCGACCAAGGTCGCGTAAGCTTGATCAGAATTTCAAATCAGGCCACTACGTAGACAGCCACAAGGAAGCTTCAACGCGCGAGGAATGATATAGTCCCACGCAGTCTCAGAGTTTTCAGCCTTTGATCGGAGATTTCCAAAATGAACGTAAAGCGATCGGTACTTGCTTCGTTGGCTTTGATGTTGCTCGCGGCCGTTTCAATGGCGCAGGACCGCTCGTCTGGCGGAATCAAGGGCAAAGTAAGAGTTGAGACCGGAACGCCCGCTGGGGTGACGGTGCTCGTCCGGCAGGGAGAGCGAGAGGTTACTCGCGTGGCCACCGACAAGAGTGGCGCCTTCGTGATTCAGAGTCTGCCGCCAGGGATTTATGCACTTACTTTTCGCAAGCCTGGCCTGAGCGTAGGCACGATTGAGAACATAGACGTCAAGTCAGGAAAGACTCGATCGCTGGGAGATCGATTGATTTTGACTATCGATGAAGGCTCGATCGCGTTTATTAGGGGTAGCGTTTTTAATCAAGAGGGCCGTAGCTTTGCCGGCGCGCGAGTTGAGTTGGCAAAGATTCAAGCGGATGGCTCAGCGAAAAAGATTGACGGACGCGTCAGCAATGAAACTGGTTCATTTGTCTTTCGGCTCTTTCCTGACGTGGCAAAGTATCGCATCACCGCTAAAGCCAATGGTCTTGAGCCCGTAAGCAAGGACGTCGAAATCGATGGCCCCGCTGTTTACCGCGTTGCCCTTTCCCTCCAGCCCGCGCCAAAGTAATAACCGAGTCATTTTCCATTTGTCATTTTTCATTTGTCCTTGGTGGATTCAAGTTTGAAGTGCAACATGTACCTTTGGCCGAAACGGCACCGACTTGTTTTCTCAGTGCACTGAGAACAGCGCTTCTCGATTTTCTAATCCGCGTTGACCGCGTTCATCCGCGGCTCTTAGGAGTCTTCCAACGTCGCTGACGCGGCGGAATTATTCACGTTGACTCAAAGCCCAGAGTTAAAACCCCGCCTAAACTCATTTCGTCGCTACGCGTCGAAAACAAACCGGTCATGATATTTCGTACTGTTGCACTTCACAGATGAATCCACCCATGAAAAATGACCAATGACAAATGGAAAATGAGCTGTTTTATGTTTGGCTGGCCTGAGGCGGTTGCGCTAGGATTGAAGCCATGGAAGAACGCGAAGAGTTTCTGACCGCCAGACAACTTGCAAAGGTCTTGCAGGTTAGCGAGTCTACGGTGCGACGACTCGCCCGCAAGCGGCGCATTCCTTCCGTTCGTGTCACACCACGAATCATCCGTTTTCATCTCGACGCCGTGCGCGAGGCACTGGACGTGCCGCGCTACCGAATACGGCACGGTGAATACGCCGAGCAGGTTGACGACGCTCAGTTGTCATTTGAGGATTTGATCCTTACTTGACGGTTGATTGTACACCCCTACAAATACCCTTAGCGGCGAGGTAAGCGCGAGGCCGTGAATTCCACCCAATTGCCGTTCTGTTTTACGTAGATACGCGGTTGGCGAATGGGGAAGTTGCGACCAAATGCTGGATTGCTTGCCAGAAACCGCCGGATCGTCGCGTTATCTCCGGTTGCGACTCGCCACTTTCCCTCTTCGCGGACGAGATATTGCTGCACCACAATCTTCCCATCGGTCTCAATGGGGCTCACAACTCGTCCGTATAACACTGTGTCAACGACCGCCAAATTGCCCGCAACCTTGATCCGTCCCACATCGATCCGGTCCAGCACGTACATGTTCTGGGCCCGGCCTAGTGCATTGATAAAACGCGCGCGTGACATTCTTGTACGCGATGACGCCGGCAACGAGTCGTAAACCGAACCGTAGTCACGAGACTTCAACTGCTGGAAAACACGCTGGACGGTGACGCGCACGTCCGTCTCGTCTGCTGCGTGGGTTATATTTGGCGCCAGCAAGAGAAACCCGCAGAGAACAAACAACACTCTGCTTCTATTCATCTTCATCTAAATCCTTGGCCTCATCAGTCTCTTCTCGCTCGGCATTTCTTGCTGCGAGGTTCGCTTTAACCTGCATGCGATAGTTCAGGAACCACGCCACCATGCCGATTACCGCCACCACAAATGCTGTGTCAAAGTCACCGCGCCACAAAAATACAGCGGCGACAAAGGCACAGGCTCCGGCCACTATCAGCCAGAATACTTTCACTTGATCGTCACCGGAATCGCGACTTCAATTGTCCCCGGCGCATAACATACCTGATCATCGCAAGCTTGGATGTGCAATTTGGCAGGGAGGGTTCGTTTGCCTTTCGCGGCGGTCTGGGCAGCCTGCAAATTAATCGTCAGCGGAGTTTCACCCTCATAAACGCGAAGCGGCTTTTCGGCAAACGGGAACTTCTTGATCAGAGGGTTGGGATAATAGATGTAGTCAACAGTGATATCGCCTGCGTCTGGAAGGTCCAGCTCAGTGGCTATCAAGTAGGGATAGGAAGCAGGATTAGCATTGGTGTGGTAGCCACCTTGAATTGTGAGCTTTACTACGCCTTCAGCCGTTCTGCCCGCAGTTATCTCTACTGGTTGGGGGGCGACCCTCACGACTGATGCGGACGTGATCCTTTGACTCAGTGGGCTTTGGGAAGTGGAAGGACCGGGTGCCGTCGCGGTCGTGGCCTTCGCGCTTTCGGGTGAAGCGGCCGGGTTGTTCGCCGATTCACCGGTAGAATTCTGGGGTCTTGAGCAGCCTGCCAGGGAAAGCAACATCAAGAAAGTGATTGGAATGGAAATCGATCGCGGCATTTTTGTCCTTTGACTAGTCAGAGTCTGAAGTCGATTGTGACTCGCGAGCAACTTGCCAGCGCCTGGCTCGGCGAAGCATGTAGCGAGCTAACAGCCCGCCGGGAAGAATGACTAAAACGAAAATCGGAACCATCACGATCACAAAACGAATAAGAAAGAGCACTATTGCGCTGGCGACTGCCACGCTATCCGCTACCGCCTCTTTCATGTTTCTGCCAAAGCCCGCCGTGTTAACGGCCATGGCTGCGGGAGTCTGTAGACTTACGGTGATGGTTGACAAACTCGCTCTGTTTTCCAGGAACCGTTTCCGACCCTCCAGCTTCTCAATTTCGGTCCTAACGTCGGCAATTTGCCGCTGCACTTCAAGCGCATCCGCCACTTTGTTCGCCTGCTTCATGATCTCAAGAAACTGGAGTTCCAGCGCTTTCTGCGTCTTGATGCGCGCCTCAAGGTCGATGAACTCCTCCGTTACGTCCTGACCTGAGATTTTCTCCTGGATCACGCGGCTACCTGTTGCGCGAATCTGGTCCAGGGCGGAACCAAATTGCAGCGCTGGGATACGCACCGCCAGTGTAACCTCCAGTTCTTGATTTGCTGGATCACCGCTGTCACGTTGCTTCGACTCGGACGTGACCACGAAGCCGCCAAGCGATTCTGCAATCGAGGTGATCTTGCGCTGGGCCTCCGCGGGAGCTGCCACTTCAAGGGTTAGATCGGCGTTGCGAAGTATCTTACGATTCATCGCTTCAGCCATCGACTGCGATTGGTCTGCTTGATTGAGCGAGACTTGCTGCAATTTCAGGTCTGACTCGCTCTGCTGAGTCGCCGGACGCACAAAGGGTTTTTCTGCGTCGCCACTCGATTCTCTTGACCCGCGAGAGCAGCCGCCAAACGTGAACAGTGTAATAATGAGAAGGGCTTTGAGAGATGTCATGATCAGCCTCCGCTAGCAATGATCGGTTTACGGTAGAACGTGACTAGCGATGCCTGCTTGCGTGTTGAGACGAATCTGGAAAAACAGATACTTGAGCCAACTCGGTAGTTGATGAGCCCTCCTTAACAGTCGGGCTACTGCCCCGGGTTACTGCCCCGCCTTTATACTGCTGCTTCCTTCTTGTTTTCCGGCTTTTTGATACCAAACTTTTCCAGCCGGTACTGCAGTGTCCGAAACGTGAGGCCCAGGAGCTTCGCCGCCTTGGTAATGTTGTAATCCGTTTGCTCCATGGCCTGAATGAGGAGATCGCGTTCCACGTCCTCGAAATTGATTCCTTCAGGAGGCAGTTTGAATGCGCCTTCCGCTGCGGGGCGCGACTCCTGCCTCACTTCAAGCGGCAAATCCTCAACGGTGATTTGATCCCCTTCGCAAAGCAAAATTGCCCGCTCGATGGCTGACTCGAGTTGGCGCACATTGCCGGGCCAGCCGTAGTCCATCATCAGTTTCTTGGTCTCGGATGTAAGTCCGCGAACGAGCCGCGAAGTATTGCGAGTGTGCTTCTTCAGGAAAAAATCGATCAGCACCGGGATGTCATCACGGCGCTCGCGCAGCGGCGGTACGTCTACCGAGAGAACGTTGATGCGGTAGTAAAGGTCATCTCTAAATCTGCCATCGGCCACCATCGCGCGCAGGTCGCGATTAGTGGCGGCAATCACCCGCACGTCGATGCTGATTTCATGGGTGCCGCCGACACGGCGGATCTTGCGCTCCTGCAAAGCCCGTAGCAATTTTGCCTGCATTGCGACATCCAGTTCGGCAATCTCATCCAGGAACAGGGTGCCATGATTCGCGAGTTCAAAGAGACCCTTCTTCTCAGCATGCGCCCCTGTGAAGGACCCTTTTTCGTGGCCAAACAGCTCTGACTCAAGCAGGTTCTCACTAATGGCTGCACAGTTCACGGCCTGAAATACCTCCGTGAGTCGTGGTGGCGACTGGTTGTGAATCGCTCGCGCTATGAGTTCTTTACCTGTGCCTGATTCGCCCCGAATCAGTACTGTTGAGTTCGAGCGTGCAACCTTCACGATCATTTTCTTAACGGTTTCCATCTTCGGCGATGCGGAGACTATCTCCGAATCAAGTTCCTCGAGCTTGCCAAGGGCGCGACTTACCGTTTCCAATAACGTCTCCTGGTCGACCGGCTTCTCGAGATAGTCAAACGCTCCGTTCCTTAAGGCTTCCTTCGCTGAGTCTATAGTCCCGTGGCCGGTTATAAGCACGACGCTCGTTGAGGGATCTTGCGCAATTACATGTTGTAAGAGTTCAATGCCGCTCATTCCCGTCATCTTCAAATCTGTTAAAACCAAATCGAATTTGCGCTCGTTAACGAACTTAATCGCCGCTTCGCCTGACGAAGCTGTTGTGATGTCATATCCCGCACTGACAAGGGGTCTTTCGTAGGCTTCTCGTTGCGGTCGTTCGTCGTCTACTACTAATATGTTTTTTCGTGCCATGTCCTAAGTATGAACGATGAAGGATAAAGAAGAAAGTGACTCTCAGCCTGGTAGTGGGTCAGGATGGTTAGAGAGGGTCCGATAAAACTTTAGTTTGTCGCAGCGCCAGGACAAGCTGAAGCTTATCGGACATCAAAGTTCCTCATGCTCGTTCGTTTTTCCTTTCAACGGCAATGTGATAGTAAATGTCGTTCCGAATCCTTGCTTAGATACAACGCTGATGGTGCCGCCGTGATCCTCAATTGCTTTTCTTACTATGGCCAGGCCCAGGCCCGTGCCAGTGTCTTTCGTTGAATAATAGGGCTCAAAGACCTTCGCAATATCTTCGGGAGCAATTCCTCGACCCGTATCGCTGATTTCAATAACCGCGCGGTGGCTGTCCTGTTCTGCACGCATAGCAATGGACAGACTTCCACCACCGCCATCAATCGCTTGCAGGCCGTTAACAAGCAGATTCGTAAAAACGGAACGCAAAGCGTCGCGATCAGCCATTACCGCGGGAATCTTTCCTTCGGTTTCCACTCGCGTGACAATACCGCCCTCGTCAGCCTGCGCCTGAACGATGCGAACCGCATCTTCCGCTTCGGACCGCAGATCGAGGCTTTGCAGCTCAACGACCGATGGCCGAGAGTACCTAAGAAAATCAGTAATGTGCCTGTTTATGCGCCTAACTTCAGTTTTCAATTCATCCGTCAGCTTTCTAAACGTCTCGCCTTTTTCGGGATCATCAGGAGCAAGCGACGAGCGAAGATGATCGAGGGTGAGATTAATATAGTTGAGAGGATTGCGGATTTCATGAGCAATCGCTGCGGCCAGCCTGCCGACGACCGCGCCTTTCTCCGCTTCATGAAGTTTTGCTTCGAGTTCGCGCGCCCGGGCAAGCTTGGCGGTCATCTCATTGAACGCAGCGGCGAGCGCACCCATTTCATCACTGCGATCAATGGGCACCCGAACGCTGAAATCCCCACCTGCCACTCTTCGTGCAGCGATCGACAAAAACTTGATCGGTCTGGTGAATCTCCAGACAAAAAGGCCCGTGACGAGCGTCGTTACAAGGAGCAGAACTAGTGTATAGAGCGCTGACTGCAATGTCTGACGCTTGAGAAGGTCTCTTAAGGTGTTTGCCGATCCCAAAACGACAATGATGTATCTCGTGCCGCTGTTCGTCTCCACTGGAAAGAAAAACGCGCCGGGCTCATCAGGCTTCTTTGGGGCCGACGCCGTAAGCCATGGCGGCAGGTTCTGGCTCTGGTCCGCTAACTCCACGGCAGTGCTGAGAGGCGGAAGCGGAACATCCTTGATGTGAATGTATCTCTCTGTTTTGTCTTCGTTATAGCTGGGTGAGTAGTCTCGGATGAGACTATCTCGAACGAACCCTTCACTGTCCACCACCAGGACGTTTCTTACGCGCCCGTTTATCTCATCCAGAAAGGGCTCGCGTAGATTGCTGCGTATTTGATCCAGGTATTTGTCGCTGGAAATACTGTTAACGCCGAGCGCCACACCGGCCATGATGGCTTGCTCCTGCTCGACGATGAGGTGAGCATTGGTCGTAACTGATCGTACGTTCACGTAGTACTGAACACCGAGGGTCAGACCCAGGAGGACCGCCAGCAAGAGTAGCAGCCGCGCTCGAAAGCTATTTAGTAGTCCAGATAACTTCATCTCAGACTTAAGAAGAGATAGAAAACTGAAAAGTTGTCGCTTGCTTGGAGGCCCGCCTCATCAAAAATACGGCCTCAAAGTGGAATTCAGGGCTCCTTAACGCTTTGTGTACAAAAGGTTACTTTTCTGTTGCCGATGCTGGCCGGCTGATGGTATATTTGCCTTGGTCTCAAAGCAATGTCCCCAGGGACCGCCTTTTAGGGAATTCTCCCACCTCAATGTTGCAGGACTGAAAGATCGCCAGTATCAGCAGTTATCAGGCGTCTTTGGAACCGAGAATTTTAGGAGAGATTTTTTGACACTCCGCAAAACTGCAAGAATGAGTTGCTGTTGAGGAGAGGGCGCTTTAGAAACATCGGTCGATTTGACAGGATCAAGCGCTCGAGAAGTTTGTAACACAGTTCCTGGCCAGGCAAACGCCAGACTAGTTCCTAGGAAAGGTAATGAGGCCGCATGAAGTTGACTAGCCATTCCCCCTGTTCCCTCCGTTTCGCACTAATCTTAGTTGTTATTATTACGCTCGCTTTTTCCAACGCTGCGTTTGGAAGGAAGAAATCCGCTTCTTCTTCACGCAACAAGGCGTCGCGCCACAAGGTGTCACGCGCGGAGCGGGGAAGACATTCGTCAGCGAGAAATCGCCGCTCTGCACGTCGCGGCGGAAGGTTCTATGCCCGCCACAGCCGGCGTGGCCGGAGATCTCGCATGTCTGCGCGAGAAGTTCGCCAGCAGCGAAAGCTGATTGCGCGAGAGCAGGCTTCTTCCCTTAGAGCACTCGAGCGAAGGCTGCGCCGTCCATTGACCAAACGCGAGCGCGCCGCTGAGTTACGTAGAGTTGAAGCACGGCACCGACACGAGCTGGCGGCCGCAAGACGTAGAGCGGAGGCTGCTCGCAGAGCCGCAATCGCTCGCCGGCTAGCACTTGAGAAAGCGATGCGCGATGAAGTTCAGGCTTTAATCGCCCGCGACGATACCACTGGCGAGGATTTGGAAGTGCGTCGCGCCACAGTGAACGCGCTCGGCAATCATATCGGCACTGCGGTAGTTATGGATCCCATGACTGGCCGTATCTATTCGATCGTTAATCAGGAGTGGGCTCTGCGTCGCGGTTTCAAGCCTTGCTCGACCATCAAACTCGTTACGGGTGTCGCAGGTTTGGCTGAGAAAGTAATCGACCCGACAAATACAGCCGCCGTGTCTGATAGGTACAACATCGATCTCACCGATGCGCTGGCCTATTCCAATAACACTTATTTCCAACAGGTTGGCGGTCGCGTGGGCTTTCCCAAGATGATGTCGTATGCAAGAGAGTTGGGCCTTGGTGAGAAAACCGAGATTAATGCTCCTAACGAATATAGTGGTCGACTGCCATATGAAAAAACCGGTTTCGCGCTAAACCGAATGTCTTCTCACGGTGATGATTTCGAAGTGACAGCGGTCCAGTTGGCGACGTTGGTTTCAGCCATGGGGAATGGCGGCAAGCTGCTTGTGCCTTACGTACCGCGTAGTCCGCAGGAAGCAGCTAAGTTTAAAGCGAAGGTACGTCGTCAGATCGATCTCGATCCAAGTGCGTGGCGCAGTATGGTTCCCGGAATGGTGGGAGCGGTGAACTATGGCTCAGGCAAGAAGGCTTATGATCCCTTGCAAACCGTCGCCGGCAAGACCGGCACCTGCATTGGTCAGGGCGGCTGGGTGGGATTGTTCACGTCTTATGCGCCGCTGGTCAGTCCCCGCCTGGCGGTGGTGGTGATTGGGCGTGGACCCGATGCTCGTGGCCACTTCCCGGCGGCAGTAGCCGGCCGGATCTATCGTGAGCTTAACGCCCGGTTTGGTACGCCAATGAACCTGCAAATCGCAACAGGTCCGGGCCCGGGCAGCGATGACCCGAAGGCTGCCGAGCTTAATGAAGAAGAGAAGGATGCTGCCGAGGCTGACGCAGCTGAAGCCGATCTCGAAATCAATGCTGATACTGCCGTTGCAGGCGATGCCACCAAAAGCACAACCGCCACGGAGGCCCCGGCCCAGGGCGCCGTTCGCAAAGAGACACATACGCCGCGAAGCACCGTAAAGTCTGTGCTGATGCCTATCGAGCGGCGTTCCGCCGAGCCTCAAAAAGTAGCGCCAGCCACCACACCCGCGGCCAAGGGTTCACAGCCGGCAGCGAAGGTTGGCCCCATGAGCGAGGAGAGACCTCGCCGGGTTCAGCCGAATCAGCCTTAAGAATAAAACCTGTTGCAACTCCGGGAAAACCAACACGCGCCGGACAACCGTAATTGAGACGGGGGTTCGGCGCGCTTGTTTTTATTGTATTTAACTTAGGAGCAAAACGCTCTGGGCTTGGCACGCTCGTTCGAGTTGCAGGAATCGCGCTTGTTTTTATTGTATTTTAACTTAAGAGCAAAACGCTCTGGGGCTTGGTAGTGGGTCAGTTTGGTTAAAGAGTGTCCGATAAACTTTAGTTTGTCGCGGCGCCACGACAAGCTGAAGCTTATCGAACATCAAAACTGACCCACCACTCTGGGGCTTGACACGCTCGTTCGAGTTGCAGGAATATTGCGGGCGTTCCTGGTTAGGCCGCGACTCTTATCCACGTCTTCGTGTCCTTCCCACCCGAGATGCGTATCACGAAGATCGGCAACCGGTAATTGTGAGATCGCATCTCATATGTCGCTAAATGCGACAGTGGCAAGTCGCTCGAGGCCCCTGGGTGCAGATGATAGAAAAGATCTTGGAGGTTCTGAACAACTAATGAAAAAGATTATTGGGCTGATAGCGATTTGTTTAGGGATGATGATTCCCGCGGTCGCGCAGGAGTGTAGTGCCGAAGGCAAGCTCGCCTTATACAACGAATTTCGAGCAAACTTTAAGTCGGATACGGCGAAGGCAAATGAGCTGGCGAAGAAGTGGCTGGCTTGTCCCGAGGCCGCTGGCGATGAACAGATTTCGGCCTACCTGAAAAACTTTGTAACACTTTATGAGAAGGCCAACCGCAAGGATCGCGTTACCGACCTCGTCTACAACAAGAAGGATTACGCAAAGGCATTCGAGATCGGCAAGGCCGTTTTGGTCGATGAACCGGAGAACCTGAAGGTTCTAATTGATCTTGCCTACGCCGGCTGGGATTCGAAAGGCGATACCTACCAGGCTGACACTTTGACCTTCGCCAGAAAAGCCATCCAGTTGATTGAAGCCGGTAAGGCCCCTGAGAGCTGGATTCCCTATTCGAATAAAGAAGAGGCTTTGGGTTATCTCTACAATACGCTCGCAACGCGCACTGTTGCGAAGAATCCAGCCGACGCGCTTCCGAACCTGATTAGAGCAGCCCAGTTTGAGGGAAGGATAAAGAAACTCCCGCTTACTTACGCGCTTATCGCCGGAGCGTATAACGACGGGCCCTACGCGACATTGACGGCCGATTACGAGGCGAAGTTTAAGGGCAAGGATGAGACGCCCGAAAGCAAGTTGGCGCTCGAGAATATCAACCAGATAATGGACCGAATGATCGATGCGCTGGCCCGGGCCGTGGCTCTGGCGGGTAACGAGCCGGCAAATCAAGCGAGCAAAAAGGCTTGGATGGAAACTCTCACTGGCTGGTACAAGTTTAGGCACAACCAAACCGATACCGGTCTCACTGAGATGATCGCGAGCATCTTGTCAAAACCCTTGCCACCGCAGCCGACTCCGATTACAAGTTTGCCGGCAGCCGCGCCTGCTGCGAGCCCTACTTCGGGAACGGTCAACGCAGCGGGATCTACCGCGGGCAACACGCCAACCGGTACGGCGTCAGCAACTCAGCCGGGCTCGACAGCGAACTCGTCCACCACTCCGGCGACTGGCACGCCGGCGAAAACCAAGCCGGCGGGTTCAGCCAAGACTGCCACGCCGCCCAAGCCGAAGACGAAGCGGAATCATCGACGTCATTGAGACGTCAACCGCAGGCGGCTTACTTCCAGGAAGACGCCGAAAGCTGTGTCAGTAACTTCGACGCTGCTTTCGGCGTTTTGTTACAATCAACTCCGCCTTGAAGATGCAAGAAAACAGAGTTCCTAATCTGGATCTTCTGGAAACAATTCTCGCCTATACTTTTCAGAACCGTAGCCTGCTTGAACGGGCCGTCACCCATCGTTCCTGGGCCCATGAGCAGGTAGCGCCGGGGGCTGAAGAACATGCCCGACAACTGCATAACGAAGCGTTGGAGTTTCTCGGCGACTCGGTGCTTGGCTTGATCGTTGCAGACTATCTCTGTCGCGCTTACCCGGAAGGTACCGAGGGAGAACTCTCCCGGATGAAGCACCGTCTGGTGAGTGCACCGACGTTGGCAAAGGCTTCTCTGCGACTGACGCTTGGCGATTTCCTGCGGTTTGGCCGCGGAGAGGAAAAGAGTGGTGGAAGAAGCAAGGATGCCCTTCTTGCCGATGTGCTGGAAGCTGTAACTGGCGCCATCTTCCTGGATGGCGGGCTTGTGGCGGCCACTGAGTTTGTTCAGCACGCTCTCGGCGACGAGTTGCGAGCCACGAATCCAATGTCAGCGGCAGAGGCTGACTACAAGACCATGCTGCAGGAAAGACTCCAGGCCGAACGGCGTCCCGGGCCGAAATATGCGGTCGTGGAAACACAGGGCCCCCCACACCGGCGCACTTTTCACGTCGAGTTAACTTGGGAGGGCGGATGTGTGCGAGGTGAGGGCCGCTCAATCAAGGCCGCGGAAGTGGAGGCGGCGAGGCTGGCGCTGCTGAGCCTGAAGTCGGATGGCGTCATTGAGGACTCTTAAGCTTGATGAAACGAAAAGAAGAAGGACCTTTCGAGTGAGTCTTATGGTCATTCTTCCTACCGGGCTGGATGAGAACTTGACCCTTGCAGAGAACGTATCTAGGATGATTTGAGATGAAGAGCAACCCTACCGGCACAGCAGTTTCAGAGACCACCACAGCGCCAGAGACTAAGCCTCGGCCGTTTTCCCTTACGCGATTGTTTCATCGCAACGGTCACGAGAAACCGGCCCCGACAGAAACCAAGCCCCACGGGCCTCCCAAGTCAGTTTGGCGTGAATACTTTGAATCGGCCGTCGTGACGGTGATCATGGCTCTTTTCGGTATGACCTTCATCGTGCAGGCGGTGAAGGTGCCGACAGGATCCATGCAGAACACCATCACAATTGGAGACCATCTCCTGGTCAACAAATTCATCTTCGCGCCCGGCCAAACGTTACCTTTTCTACCGCAGCGAGAGATCAGGCGGGGAGACATCATTGTCTTCAAGTATCCCGGGAATCGCTACGATCCCAAGAGCGATTTCGAAAGACCTGACAACAAACCGATAACCACGAACTACGTCAAACGTGTCATCGGCCTGCCGGGCGACACTATTCGGCTACAGGGCAAGAACGTAATCGTCAACGGGCAGGTATTACCGGAACACAGAATTGAAGCAGTTGATCACAACCGTAAGGACCCGCTGGAGATCATTAATGATCCGCCGCGCAAGCCTGGTGAAACATACGATGTCTACTATCGCTCGGATCTGGTCGAGGACGATTATCCGATCTTCGAGCACGAGGGAAACGGCCGGGAGATAGTGGTTCCGAAAGACAATTACTTTGTGATGGGGGACAATCGGAACAACAGTCAGGACAGCCGCTACTGGGGCTTTGTTCCGCGTGATTTCGTCATCGGGCGGGCGATGTTTGTTTACTGGTCTTACGACGAAAGCGCACCGCAAAACGGCAATCCGCTTTATCTCTTCTTCAAGAACACACGCTGGACCCGCACCGGCACCATGGTCAAGTGACTGGAGCGCGGGCATCTTGCCCGCACTTAACGCCTCCCACGAGTGCAAGCATCGGTGCGCTTGACTCAACTCCATGCCTGTCTCTCCGGCGATGAGCACGTTCCTTTCTGATGAAGCTGACGCCTCGACACCTTGCGCCCTTTTCAGGTTTCAGGATCCCGCATCTCCGCCAGCATCCGGTCCATCTCACTGGACAACCTGTCGTGCTGGGCTTCATGGTGCGCCTTCAAGTATTCCTTCATCTTTGCGGCCACGGCCTCAGCATCCGCTTCGTGACCGTGGAGTGCTAACAGCGAAGCGTAGGCTACATGGGCGCCCGCCCATAGTTCGATCAGATCGGCGCGGCCGTGGTCTTGCAGAAGCGTGTCGTACAGAGTGATCATGAGGCGGAAGGCATCATCCCCCGCGTACGGCCGTCTGGCATCCATAGCGGCCTCCGCCTTCAAGTGACATGTCTCAGCGCAAGCTTCTAGAAAGTGTGGATCCTCTGCGGCCCTGGAGAGCTGCATAAAGATCCCAATAGGCTCGTCAAACTCGTCGCAGGCTCCATAACTGTCGCCTGAGTCGCTCTGCTGTTCGGCTTGCGATACCAGGGTCGCCGCTAATTGACCCCACCCCGCGAATTTATCGGGCTTTGCACCCAGCAGGGCTCGAAGAAAGGGGATGGACTGCGTCACGACGGAAGCAAGCTCGTCGCGCTCGGGTGATGGCTGCGCTCTATCCAGTGCCTTGAGGGCACGCTCCCAGTAAGCGATGGCTTCTTCCAGATGGAACAGCCTCTTGTGGATACGGCCGGCGCCGCACAGCAGCTTGGCCATATCAATTGCCAGGTCGTCACGGCCTTCCTCATACACCAGTTGTTCAAACAACTCCAGACCGCGTTCTGCGTATGCGCTCGCCGCTTCGAGGCTTTCCATCTTCAGGACCCTGTCCGTCATGTTCGTGTGGGCGCGGGCCAGATCGACTCGCCAACGGACCTCTCCGGACTCAGTCAGCTCCTCCCAGATGGGGATCGCTTCATTGAGCGAGGACACTGCGTTCTCGAGGTCCCCCGCGTCCGCGAAGGCATTGCTCAGATTAAAGAGGATCAACGCCACCCCATGCCGGGCCTCGTCGCCTGTCAGCGGCCACGCGATATCCAGCGCCTGCTGGAAATCGCCGATCGCATGTTCGAAGTCACCCGATTCTCTCAACGCGCTTGCTTTCTCCATCAGAGCCATGGCGAGCAGGAGCTTGTCCGTCTCCGAGTGTAGTCCTTGCGGTGCGCCGAAGAGATCGATCGCCTCTTCAAGCTGATCGAGGGCAGGTTCGATCTGGCCCGCTTGTTTGAGATGGGTACCCAGGGTCTTCTTGGCATTGGCGAGCTGCAGTCCCCAGACCTGCCGGCCTTCGAGGTGGACGAGATTCTGCCACAACTCGACCGCCTTGTGAGCTAGTTCGGTAGCGGCATGGGGGTCGCCCAATTCGCGCGCGAGGGTAGACTCGTAACTGAGGGACCGGGCCATTTCATCGGCTAGATCCGAGCGTCCCTCCCGGATCACGGCCTGGGTGAGGAGCTCCCGCGAACGGGCGTAGTACGTCAGAGCGTCGTGTGGTCGAGAGAGGAATTCCATGCTCATACCCGCCCAGAAATACGCGTCGCCCAGGTTACCCGTGATTTCGAGATGCCCTTCCTCCGCGATTAGGTGGGAATAGAGTTCGATTGCCTCCTGGGCAAACTTGAGTTTGTCCTCCAAAGCTTCTGCTGCCTTTGCCCGATTCAGCTTGCCCGTGGCGAGGATATGCCGCAGGTCACCGCGTCCGTGGTCGAAGAGACGCCCCAGAAGTTCTTCCGCGACGGCCCAGAGCGTGCGCGCTTCTTGTCGGGCGCCGAGGTCCTCCAGGGTGGAGGCTTTCGAAACAAGAGTTCTCACGCGCGCTTCGGCGTCTTCCTGCTCATCCATGATCTGGAGCGCTTTGTCGTAGAACTCCAGGGCGGCTTGACGATCACTGATCGCATTGCCCTTGATCGCAAAGGCATTGGCGAGGATCTTCTGGGACTGCTCGTTGCCGTCCGCAGCTAGTTCTTCGCACAACTGGATGGATCGGTCGCAGGCCGCTAGCGCTTCCTCCCGGCGACCGCTTGCTCGAAGGAGGACAGCGCTTCGGTTCACGCTGACTGCCAGGTTGAGACGCGCCGACCGGTCGTCCAGACGCTCCAGGATGCTGATGCCGCGGTCATACTCCCGGAGCGCCTCCGGCGCATCGCCTAAGCTCTTATGCACCGAGGCGATCTCCCCACACAATTGGCCCAGTGCGCTTTGCAGGGCCGGGTCCACTGTCCCCAGAGCGCTCTCGAGCAGGCGGCGGGCTTCTTCAAGCGCCCCCAGATCCGCCACCGCCTGGGCCTTGGGGGTCCCGAGCCGCACGGGCCACTTCTCCACCGCTTTCGCTGGGTCTTCCCCGACTGTCTCATACGCGACGCGCAGCCATTCTCGCGGATCGCCCCATTGACGCGTCCTATGCGAGCGCAATTGGTCGGCGATCAGTTCTTCCAGGCCCCGTGTCGGGGGCCGCGGGCGGGGGTACTCGCGTCCACACTCCTCATGGTAGATAACCTTTAGGATCTGTGCTGTTTCGTCCAGCGAGGCCCAGCGATCCTCCGGGTTCTCCTGAAAGCACTTGCGGAGGAGTTCTGCTACGCGGCCCGGCATGGGCGGGATAGGCGGATCAACTGGCTCTCGGAGCAGGTTCTCGAGCACCGGCTCGGCCAAGGTGCCGGAGGGCCAGGTTCTGCTGCCGCTAAACATTTCCAGGACGGTGAGACCCCAACTCCATATGTCAGTGCGGCGATTGAGTTCCCTGCCTTCTACCTGCTCTGGGGACGCATAGGCACGCGTAAATACGCCGTGCGCGGATACGGCGGTCTGGCCGTTTGGCGCCGGACCGGTTGGCTTCTGATAATGATCATGCATGGCGCGAAGAGCTCGATCCGCCGCCTTGAGCATCAGCGCCTTGGCCCGGTCCTCGTCGGGCAAGTATTGTGACAGGCCACGTAGGAGCGCCTCCTGGAAGGTCCTCTCCTCGGGCGACTGGCGCCTGCCCGCAGCCAGCCCAAAGTCAGTGATCTTGGCCACACCCTCGGTCGTCAGCAAGACATTCGCCGGCTTGATGTCCTGGTGGACCAGCCCCAACATGTGCGCGGCATGCAGACCCCACGCGCTCTGGATCGCGATGTCCAGGATACGCTCAACTGCCTGACCTGGACCCCCTTTGTACAACCTTCCACTCTGCAGCCAGTCGGAGAGGGAACCGCCGGACACATACTCCGCAAAAATGGCAACCTCATCTCCTACTGTGCGCAAGAAGCGACACGCTGCCAGGTGCGGGTGCGCCGGTAGGTTGATCCAGTGACGCAGTTCGGCGAGAAAGCGGTCGCGGCTGACGATATTTGCGAGTCGGCTCCGCTTCACGGCAAAACGCTCGCCGCTTCTCTGGCTGCGTACCAACGCCACGGCACCGAAGCCGCCTTCTCCCAACCTCCCCTCAATGAGGAACTCGTTCAGGATCACCTTTCCGGGTTCCCAGAGGTCCTCTGCCTGGTCCATGGGTCGACCTGAGGCGGGGGCCGCAACGATGTCGTCAGTCCCCTTTTCACTGGCTGATCCGTCGAAGTTACTCACAGCGCCTGCTCCAGTGCAGCCCGGAACTGGGCCACCTCCTTGAACTTGATCTCCGGCCGGTCGACCAAGGCTTCGTCGATGACCTCGGCGAGGCGAGGGGGAACGGGAACGCCCCGCTTCAGGATCGGCACGGGATCCGTCTCCCAAACAGTGCGCCAAGGGTCACGACCCGGGAAGAAGTCCCGCGGCGTGAAGCCGGTCAACAGGAAGTACATTGAGGCCGCGGTAGCCCATACATCCACCTCAGGTTCGGAATACTTGAAATTGAGGACCTGTTGCCGCGGCATGAACGTTGGTGTTCCTGCGATCTCGCCGGTACGGGTCTTATCGGTGAGTCCCGCCAGTTCGAAAGCCTTGGCGAGTCCGAAGTCAGCGACCTTAGCGGATCGACTGGAGTGAGTGTGTGACAGGAATATGTTCTGGGGCTTTAGATCGCGGTGAACGAGGCCTGTACCACGGGCCATGCTCCCATCAGCCAGCAGCACGTTGGGAATCTCCGCCGTGTGCGCGTACTGGAGGCCGGAAAGAACGTCGAAGGTAACCGCCAGGGCTTCATCGGCGGGTCGCACACTGTCTCGCTCTACTAGCCGATCCAGACTCCCGCCTTCACAGAACTCCATGGTCAGGAAGAATATCCCCTCGCCGAAGCCAGCCTCGTATGCGCGGACAACATTGGGATGACGCAGCGCGAGGCAATTCTCGGCCTCACGCAAGAACATAGCCTGGTCGGCCGGGTTGGCCGCAAGTGCCGGCAGCATAACCTTGAGCGCCAGTTGCTCTCCGGTGTCGTCTCTGCGCAACAGGTAAACCTCGCCCATACCACCAGCCCCCAGCTTGGCGATAGGTGTAGCCGTCCATTGCATAGAGAGCCGCTGTATGCGCTCATCGAAGTTCATTGTTCGACCCTTTCCAAAAGAAAAATTGGTTTTGCCAACAGGCGCTCACTTCTCGACACAGCTTTTGAACCATGCGCATATTACTATTGAACCAGGCGCATATTACTAGTAGCGAATTACGGCAAAATTGCATCATAATGCGTCGAGACGAAAGCGTGAAGGTGTTTGTAAGCAGTTGATTCCGATGTGGCGGGGTAGCTCAGGTGGTTAGAGCGTGGGATTCATAACCCTAACACGCGCAAATGCTTAACTATTCAAACTAAAACAGGTTGCAGCCACCGCGGTTTTTCAGGGGTTTTTGATGATTCTTTATGGAGCTATATCGCCTGCCTGTGCTCTTATCTGAATTCCCGTCACAATACCGTCACAAGTTGGACCAACAGCGAGCAGCCTTATTGAACTCGGTGCGCGGGGCCGTACGCAACACAATTAACCGTGTTGAGATCTAGAACTACTTAGTGCGTTTAGCTGTGACAGCCGCACCAAGCCAGATGAGATTTGATTGTGACTCGACTGATCTTTGAGGACGAAGTCTGGCCAAAACGGTTCCTGGTGAGATTTCCGCCTGCTCTTCCGGTTGCAATTCCTGCTGTTTCAAGAACCTTGCTCTGTCAGGAATCTTGCTCTTGACACAATCTTCTATCCTGGAGTAGATTCCGGCTGCGTAAAGCTAGTTCTGTCGTTCACGTGCGACTGACACTCCTCGCGTAAGGCTCGGGTCAACGATTTCTCATAACAGTTGCTCCGAGGTCGTCCTCGTCGTCACCCTAAGGTACCCAACATTCCAAAGGAGCCATCTCGCCATGCGCTCACTCATCGCCTTTAGTCGATTTGGAAATCGATTCGGAAGAATCCGCGCGTCTGCCGCGCTTACAGCCGCAGCCGTCGTGGCTCTTGGAGCAGCGACCGCTGCTTCGGCATTGCTCCTCCGCCCAGCTGCGGCCAAGAGGTCCTTGTGGCTGGGCAGTCTGCATGCAGATGTTGCTTCGTCCGTTATTGAACAAAGCCCATCAAGGCAGAGACTCCAGGCAGAACTGGTCACGTTGCGGCCCAACGGCTTTGAGCCCGCGGATTTGACGCGGCCAGGCGGCCAATTTCTTCTGGCCGTTAATAACCAGAGTGGATTGGAGGACTTCACATTACGGCTTGAGCGCAGCGACGGCGTGCCCGAGCGCGAAGTGCGCTTCGCGGGCCTTCGCCTGCGCTGGCGTGAGCGGGTAAATCTGCCGGGCGGGAATTACAGGTTGCAGGTCGCCGGACATCCCGACTGGGTCTGCCGGATCACGTTAACCGCTCGTTGAGATACATCCGGCCCGGACTTGCATGGCTAAAGATCACAGCGGCCCTTCGACTTGAGTTTTCGCTCGCTATACGGAAGGTCAACCTCATGGCACTCCCAATTGTCAAGTACGTCGCCAGACGATCTCAAACCGTGGTTCGCTTCAGTTGCTTTGCCGCGCTCTCGCTGGTCTTAACTGCCAATGCCTTTGGCCAAAGCGCAACGGACGGCTCCACGCCCTCAGGTTTGACTCGTGGCGCACCTGCGGGAAGCTATGCTTTGAGCGGCTTCGACAACATCAATCTCTTTAACGGCAATATCAACTTCAGTTTGCCGCTGTTGAGCATCGGCGGGCGGGGCGGCGCGCGTGGCGCCATGATGCTGCGCGTGGACAGCAAGAAGTGGCGCGTTGAGCATTACAATGAAGAGTTTTACCAAGCTGACATCCCGAACCCAGACTGGTGGACCGCGGTCGAGGTCGGCTATGGCCCGGGCTTGCTGCAGGGACGCAAGAGCGGCGTGCAAACCAGAACCTGTTCCGATCAGTACGGCAGCTGGCAAGTGTTGCGTTACAGCTTCACCACTTTGACTTTCACTGCGCCGGACGGCACTGAATATGACTTTCGCGATCAAAACACCCTGGGGCAGCCGCTCACCACCAGCGGATGCAGCTCGATAGTTGGACCATCGCGGGGCACAGTCTTCGTCACAGTTGACGGGTCGGCCGCAACTTTTATTGCAGATGCAGCAATCTACGACACGCTGGATCCTTATTACGAGGGAGTAGTGGCGACGTCGGGTTACATGATTTTGCGTGACGGCGCGCGCTACCGTCTTGACGGCGGCAAAGTGACCTGGATTCGCGATCGCAACGGCAACAAGATCAGCTTCACCTATGATGCGAACTACCGGGTCACCACGATTAGCGATTCACTAAATCGGCAGGTGACGGTGGCCTATGACGTGAATGACGGCGGCGTGTACGGCGTTTGCGACAAGATTACCTTCAAAGGTTCCGGCGGGCAGCAACGCATTATCCGCGTGTCGAAGACGAGCATGAGTAATGCGCTGCGCGCCGGGTTCACCATCCAGAGCCCGCAGCAACTCTTCCCGGAGCTGGATGGTGGTCCTGTCGGCTACAATCCCACAGTGCCCTGGAAACTGTGGCTACCCAACAGCGACGGTACGGGCCAGCACTATCAGTTCTACCAGTTCTTCTATAACAGTTTTGGCGAGTTGGCGCGGGTGGAGCTGCCGACGGGCGGGGCGATTGAATACGACATGACGCCGGGCTCGGGGGTCGTATCCGGGTACGAGATCTACCGTCGCGTGGTGGAGAGACGAGTCTACGCCGATGGCGCAACCCTGGAAAAGCGGGAGACCTACAGCGCCGTCCAGAGCATCTGGTCCGACCCCTGGCCCTGGACGACCACCGTCACTGTGGACCAATTGAATGCCGGCGCGCAGTTGCTGGCGCGCTCGAAGCATTATTTCAGCGGTAGCGGGTTGGCTGCTTTGGTATCGCTGGCCGACAGGCTGTATATCTATCCTGCGTGGAATGAGGGACAGGAATACCAGACGGAAGGCTTTGCCGCAGATGGTAGCACCATTTTGCGGCGAGGGGCGAACACCTTCCAACAGCGCGCGGCCGTGCCCTGGTGGAGTTGGTGGGTGGCCTTGAAGGGTCTGAATGCGGCGCGCGAGCCAGCCTACGATCCGCGATTAACGCAGAGCGTGATGACACTGGTTGATACGAATCAAGTGTCGCAACAAACGTTCAACTACGACCAATTCAACAATCAGACGGACGCCTACCAATACGATTTTGGCGCCGGCGCGGCCGGGGCGCTTGTCCGCCGCTCGCATACGGATTACTTAACCACTAATCCCATCAACGGCGCCGACTACACCACCACCGCGATTCACATTCGCAGCCTGCCGACGCAAACGTCCGTTTTCGATGCTGGCGGCATTGAGCGAGCCCGCACCACCTTTGAGGTGGACAACTACACGCCTGACGCAAATCACGCCGCGTTAATTGATCGGCCGGGAATTTCCGGGTTTGATTCGACTTTTAGCACGGGCTACACCACGCGCGGGAATGCAACGGCCACAACTCGCTATCTGCTCGTAAATGGCAGCGTCACGGGTTCGATCACGGCATATGCGCAATATGACATTGCTGGAAATGTGGTGAAGTCGATTGATGGGCGAGGCTTCGCAACTAATTTCGAGTTTACGGATCGTTTTGGCGCGGCCGACGGCGAGGCACGCTCGAATGTGGCGCCGTCAGAGTTGAGTGGGCAAACCAGCTATGCCTTAGCCACCAAGGTCACTAATGCTCTCAGCCACACCAGCTATACGCAATTCGATTACTACACAGGCCAGCCGGTCGATGGCGAGGACGCGAACGCCATCGTCGCCAGCGCCTACTTCAACGATTCGCTAGATCGTCCGACGCAGGTCAGGCGCGCCGTAGGAACGGGGGCCACCAGTCAAACCACTTTTGGCTACGACGATGCGGGCCGCGTGATCACGACCACGAGCGATCTCAACACTTACAATGACAACCTTCTGGTGAGCAAGATTTTATACGATGGCTTGGGCCGGACAATTGAAACGCGGCAGTATGAGGGTGGCACGAACTACATTGTTACTCAACAACAATATGACCCATTGGGTCGGGTGTTCAAGATTTCTAACCCCTTTCGCCCTTGGCAGAGCGAGACGGCGATATGGACGACCACAACCTTCGACGCGCTCGGCCGCGCGCTAACTGTGACCACGCCAGACAATGCAGTCGTGACTACAAGTTACAGCGGCAACACGGTGATGGTGACGGATCAAATCGGGAAGAAACGTAAGAGTGTGACTGACGCGTTGGGCCGGTTGAAGGAACTCTACGAAGACCCGCTTGGCCTCAATTATCAAACGAGCTACGCCTACGACGTGCTGGATAATCTCATCACCGTGACTCAGGGAACTCAAACCCGCACTTTTGTTTACGACTCGTTGAAGCGACTGACCTCCGCTACGAATCCTGAAAGCGGGACGATCACTTACCAGTATGACAACAATGGCAATCTCACCCAGAAGACTGATGCGCGTTCGATAGTAACAACCTATGTTTACGACGCTCTTAATCGCAACACTGCCGCAGACTATTCCGACACAACGCCGGACACATTTCGTCAGTATGATCTCGCCGTTAAGGGAAAGGGACGCGTTAATCAAGTGTGGCAAGCTGGGACGATAACCTCCGCCACCTACATCGATTCATATGACGATCTCGGAAGGCCACTGATTCAACGGCAGCGCTACGAAACGGGCGGAGTTTGGAGTTCATCGTACCAAACCCAGCGGACCTACAATCTGGCCGGCAATGTTACGACGCAAACCTACCCTTCAGGCCGCACTGTGACTTACGGCTACGACACCGCTGGTCGTCTTAGTAGTTACTCCGGCACCCTCGGCGATGGTGCTAACCGAACCTATTCAAACGAAATCATCTATTCGTCGCTTGGTGGGATGACGAAAGAGAAGTTTGGCACCGACACCCCGCTTTACAACAAGTCGTTCTACAACAGCCGGGGACAGTTGGCTGAGATTCGAGTCGGCACCACCTACTCGGGCCCGACGGATGGCGGTTGGGAGCGGGGGGCCATCATCAATCACTACAGCAACAGTTGCTGGGGTTCGTGCGGCGGCAGTAACAGCACCACCAGCATGACCGACAATAACGGCAACCTGAAGCAGCAGGACCACTGGATTAACGATGGCAGTGGCGGAGTGGCGGGTCTGTTTGTACAGGGATACACGTACGATAGCCTCAATCGACTCCAGCGGGTGCAGGAAGGCAGTTGGCAGCAGGAGTTTGTCTACGACCGTTGGGGCAATCGTACTATCCACCAAACCAACACCTGGGGCACCGGTATCAACAAGAAAGATTTCACCGTCAACACCGCCAATAATCGTCTCGGAGTTCCCGGTGGGCAATCAGGTGTGATGACTTACGACAACGCCGGCAATTTGATTACCGACACTTACACGGGCGCCGGCGCCCGCGAGTACGACGCCGAGAACCGAATGACCAAAGCCTGGGGCGGAAACAACCAATGGCAGGAATACACCTACAACGCCGGCGGCCAGCGCACTCGACGAAAGATTGATGGAGTTGAAACACGACAGGTCTATGGCATGGATGGCGAGCTTCTAGCTGAGTACTCATCCGGTGCGGCTCCCTCCAGTCCTCAAAAAGAATATGGCTATCGCAATGGTCAGTTGCTGGTGACGGCGACTGTGCCTATGACCTCCGGTGTAGGTCTTCAGGGTCAGTATTACGACAACATGAATTTCACCGATCTGAAGGTGACGCGCACGGATGCGACCGTGAACTTCGATTGGGCCGGAGGCACGCCTGATCCGGCCATCGGCGTAGACACATTCACCACGCGCTGGACGGGCAGGGTTGAGCCGCAGTATTCGCAGACCTACACCTTCTATACCCTACGCGACGATGGAGTGCGACTGTGGGTGAATGGGCAGTTACTAATCGACAAATGGATTGACCAAGGTCCGACGGAGTGGAGCGGACAGATTGCACTGACGGCCGGGGTACGCTACGACATTGTGATGGAA
>JBOGOU010000051.1:0-10230 GCA_050748205.1 Pyrinomonadaceae bacterium
GAGTGGGTACGTATCACGAGCTGCTTCGGGGAGGGAGCGAAACTTACGACACTAGAAGGAGTGGTCAATGAAGTTCATTATTAATCGCGTTATGGTTGCTTTCCTGATTGTCACTTTGGCTGGCGCGGCTGCGTTCGCCAAATCCAATATGGGTACTGTTTCTTTTCCGTCAAATATTAAGGTCAATGGAACTCTGGTTAAGAAGGGTAACTACGACGTGAGGTTTGATGAGGAGACGGGCGAGCTTTCAGTAGAAAAAGATGGCAAGCTGGTCGCCAAAACTCCGGCACGGTTAGAGAATCGTTTCCGCAAGGCGGGGGGCACCGAAGTCCAGACAAGTCCAGAAGGCAGGGACCAGAGATTAGTTGCAATTACTTTTGGCGGCAGCAATCAGAACATTGTCGTGAACCAAGATGGGATGGAAGCGGCTGGTAACTAAAAGGGGAATGCTGCGTTAACGGATGCGCACTTCGATCTCCCAAAGTTCGAAGTGCGTTTCGTTATTCTGGCGATGGAAGTTGATACAAAAGAACCCTCCGCAGATTATTGACGGAAATAGAGTAGGAAGAGAATTGCTGCTGCGACTATTACGAATATGAGTCCGCCCAAAACGACTTTACCAATCATTCGCTCAGCATCAAGGTTCCTCGCGCACGTGGGACAGCCGCGAGAAAGTAGATCAATCATATTGCCGCAGTCCCGGCAGGGGACAAGACTCATGGCTCAACCTTGTGGCTTAGTGTTCCGGTAGCTCGACCGCGACTTGTGCAATAATAGTCGGAGTCGTTTCTTCTTCGCTTGACTTGATAGTGTAGACCCCCATGAGCGAACCACAGCGCACGCCCCAGAGTCAATCCCCCGACTTTAGCGCCTGGGTGGACTTGCACGGAGACTACCTCTACAAGTACGCAATATTTCGCCTGCGTGACGGTTCTGCTGCGGAAGACTGCGTGCAGGAAACTTTTCTAGCGGCATTAAAAGCTTACCGTGGTTTCGAAGGCCGAGGATCCGAGCGCACCTGGCTGGTCGGAATTCTGAAACACAAAGTTACGGACCATTTCAGGCGGGTTACCCGTGAGGCACCAATTGGAGAGACGGAGGGCGAAGAGTTCGAGCATAACGAATTCTTTACCAGGACAGATGAGTGGAATAACCATTGGCATTCCGGCTACGCGCCCAGTGAGTGGCACGCCACACCGGCAGAATTGATCGAGCGAAGTGATTTTTGGAAAGTTCTCCACGATTGCCTTTCTCCCTTGCCTGAACGTACTGCCAGCGCCTTTACTCTCCGTGAAGTTGATGGCCTTAGTAGTGAACAGATTTGCGAGGCTTTGAACATCACTGTGAACAACCTTTGGGTGATGCTTCACCGAGCTCGACTGCACTTGCGCAACTGTCTCGAAATTAACTGGTTCAAAACAACGAACTGAGAATGACGTTGAAAGCCTACGATAAAATCAAGCATGCGGTTAGATGGTGGTTACTCCGACGTTTGCCCACCTGCAAGCAAACGGTCAAAGTCATCTCGGAATCGATGGAGCGAAGACTCTCGCTTCGCGAGCGAATTACCGTTAAGCTTCATCTTTGGATCTGCCTCTGGTGTGTTTGGTATTTAGAGCACTTGCAACTGATGAGGGACACTATTCGTTCCAAGGCTGCGCAAGAGCCGAACCTTGATTCCTCCTCGCTTCCTCCGCTTTCATCCGAAGCGCGCGAACGCATGAAATTGAGTCTCAGCCAACCCGACGACTAAAAACCCGCCTCTCTTCGTAAGGTTTTCCTCATTGGTCCGACCACTCCTTGCAGGGCAGAGTTTGCCTTGGAGTGGAGTTTTCTCGGACTTATGACAACGAAGCCTAGTAGCGTCGAAGGACACAATCATTCGCACGGTCTAAATCGATTTGCGGTTATTCCGACTGCCGATCGGCTCAACGCCGATCCCCGGTTTACCGGTCGAGGCATCACTATCGCTTTCCTCGATTCTGGATTCTATCCACACCCCGATCTTGTCAAACCGAACAACCGCATTGTGGCTTTTCACGATATCAGCGGCGAAGAGACTGAAACTGATTCGGAGCGACTGATTGAGTCCTGGTATTGGCACGGCACGCAAACCACGGTAGCTGCGGCAGGTAACGGCCACCTTTGCGACAGGAAATATCGTGGCATTGCTTCGGACGCGCGACTAGTACTGGTGAAAGTCAGCAAAAACGGGCGGATCAGTGAAGAGAACATCGCGCAGGGACTCCGCTGGGTTATCAAAAACCGGGAACGCTTCAACATTCGGGTGCTAAACATTTCGCTCGGCGGTGACGAGGACGTTCCCTGTTCACTAAGCACAATCGACCAACTGGCGGAAGAAGCCATTCGGCAAGGTATCGTAGTTGTTGTCGCGGCAGGAAATACAACTGACCACGCTCCCATTCCGCCGGCAAATTCACCATCGGTTATCACGGTGGGTGGTTATGACGACGGCAATAATCCAGGAGAAAAGGATCTCGACCTCTATCACTCGAGTTTTGGAGTGACTGCAGGCGGGACTGTAAAGCCGGAATTGATTGCGCCGGCAATGTGGATAGCAGCGCCAATTCTTCCCCACACCCGCGTGTACGAACGGGCTGAAGCCTTATCGAAGTTAGCGGCCGCGCCGGACTACCAATTGCGAAGTCTTGCGCGTGAACTTGAAGAAGCGGCTGAACTCCCTGAATCGATTGCAGTCGGAGATGTCACAACCATCCGCAATTTTGTCGAATCGAATTTGGAGAGTCAGAAGATCGTTGCGACGCACTATCAACATGTCGATGGCACCTCTTTCGCGGCGCCGATTGTCAGTTCGATTGTGGCTCAGATGCTTGAGGCGAACTCTAACTTAACGCCGGGCGCCGTTAAGAACATCTTGATTTCAACAGCAGACCGCATAACCACAGCACCAGCGATCCGCCAGGGGTATGGCGTGGTAAATGCCCGCCGCGCAGTTGAATTGGCACTACGCGAAGAGCACGAACTTAAGACTGTCGGTTGCGGTCCGCCGCGAGTTGAGAATGGCCAACTTGTGTTTCTTTATCACGACGACGAGGCGAAAAGCGTTTCGCTGGTTGGCGACTTCAACAGTTGGGACACGGCGTTAACGCCGCTTCGGAAGCATGAATCTGGACTATGGTTGGCGGAAGTTGAAGCGCCTAAGGCAGGAAATTATCAATACAAATTTATCGTGGATGGTAGCCGGTGGCTTGAAGATCCGAGTAACGGAATGAAAGTGCCCGACAACTATGGAGGTCTGAACTCAGTCCTCGCGATTGATTGAAGAGGCACATTTGAAAATCTATACCACCACGAGAAAAGCGGCGAGACGATGGCTCTTGCGCACGCTGCAACCCTGCCAGGTAATGGTTCCGGTCATGTCCGAATCACTCGAACGGCGGCTCGGTCTAGTTGAACGGGCAAAACTGCGTTTACACCTGCTGGTATGCGCGTGGTGTGCGCGATATCTCAAACAGATCAAGTTGCTTAAACAAGCTGTTAGTCAACGTGAGTTCAGCGCAGACGATAACGCCAGCCCTCTCAAACTCGCTGACGAAGCTCGCCAACGCATTGCCGAATCACTTCGTAACTCCATGTAAGGAATCGAGGCTCGCCACGACTAATAGTTGAACGAGGAAGTTAGTTCAGGCGGGAATAAACAATGCGACGAAGGTTAAAGATTAAGAAGAGGCTTCAGCGCAGGCGATTACGAACGCTGCGGAGCAACCCGAAACAACGGCCAAGCCCAAGCGTGTTCGGTGGAAACACCTTCGAGCAAATGAGCGCAAGTCCTGCCGACCTGTCTTAAAGCAGCCAGGCATCACATCGCGAGGTTCGCGCGAGTCGCGCGATAAGGGAAATGGAACTAACAAGTTCTGACAGTATCAGTGTGTTCGATAGTCTGCGCCGGCGAATGATGATGCCGGAACAGTGGACTTTTGCGGAACCACTCAAAGTTTCTAATCGGTGGAGTCAGCAAATGACGGAAGCATTGAAGGCGCATTGGCCGGAGTATTTGATGGAAGCAAGTGAGCTTTGTCTTTTCATGATCTCGGCTTGCGCTTTCACGGTGCTGCTCTATCATCCGGCTTCAGCGATAGCTCAAGGCATTCAGAATGAGCTCATGCGAAGGATCTTAATGGGTGTCGCGATGGGCTCGACAGCCGTGGCGCTGATCTTTTCACCTTTGGGCAAACGATCCGGAGCCCACTTCAATCCTGCGGTAACTCTAACGTTTTTTCGACTTGGAAAGATCAAGGCTTGGGATGCGGTCTTCTATATTCTGTTTCAATTTGCCGGCGGTATCGTCGGCGTAGTAATCGCCTCACTGGTGCTGGGAACGCTGGTTTCGCACAAAGCAGTGAATTACGCGGCCACCGTGCCTGGTCCAAAAGGACCGACGACGGCATTTGTCGCCGAACTAACCATCACATTCATCTTGATGACGGTAATCCTGGCGGTTTCAAACACGAAGCGGCTGGGTCGCTGGACGGGACTATTTGCGGGTGCGCTAGTCGCTGTCTACATCAGTATCGAGTCACCACTTTCCGGTATGAGCATGAATCCGGCGCGCACATTTGTCTCGGCATTTGGCGCGCATCAATTCACGTCGCTCTGGATCTATTTCACAGCGCCGCCGTTGGGAATGCTCCTGGCCGCCGAAGCCTACAAACGAATCAAGGGTAGTCGGGCGGTGGCGTGCGCCAAGCTCCATCACTACAACAGCGCGCGCTGCATCTTCCAATGCAACTTTCAAGGCTAACTTTTCAAGCGTAACGCAACACATCAACCAATTTCTTAAAGGAGAAATCAAGTCATGAGACATCGTAGACTCGCAATCAACCTGGTACTGCTGGCTGTCGCTTTGTTTGGACAGTTTGCCGTTGCCATTGCCACACGGAATCGCAGCACCAAACAAGCAAAGTTCACAGTTCGCATCGAAAACATTTCGAAGCTCGATAGTCAGACCGCTTCGGACGGCACGAAGTTTTCCTTCGCGCTTTCACCCGGGCTCTGGGTTTTGCAATACAAGAAGTCCGCGCTTTTTACTGAAGGAAGAGCAGCAAGCAAAGGTCTCGAGTCGCAGGCTGAAGATGGCGATCCCTCCGGACTGGCTGGCTTGCTCATGATGAGTCATCACGCGTCGTCGCTGCACGGTGTGTTCAATATACCAATAGGAATGATGAGCCCAGGGCCGATTCGCCCGGGCGATAACTACGAATTCAGCTTCATGGCCAGTCCCGGCATGAAGCTATCGCTGAGCATGATGAATGGACAGTCGAACGACGAGTTCTACGCCCCGGACGAAAAGGGTATTGCGCTGTTTGATGCGAAGGACGCGCCGATTAGCGGCGACGTCACCGCGAAGTTGATCCTTTGGGACGCGGGCACCGAAGTTAACGAGGAGTTGGGCATTGGGCCAAATCAGGGACCACGACAAAAAGGGATGAATACTGGTCCGGATCAACACGGCGTGGTCACACGCGCGAAGAACGAGGCGATCTATGCAAAGAACGGTGAACTCTTCCGCGTCACAATAGCGGCAGAACCTGCGATGTAGTCATTAGCAAATAGGGCCGGACGGATGTCCGCCCATTGCCAGTGGTCACGAAGACGGGTGGACACAGATTTGCCCGCGCAAAAACGATTAGTCGGAAACAGGAGAAGTAATCATGAAAGCAATTAGAAGATGGACTGCCGCCGCACTCTTGCTCTCGGCTATCTCGGCAATCGCTGTCGCGCAAACGGTCACTGAAAAGAAAACCCTGACGATTGAAGGGGCGAAAAAAGTAATCGCCGCTGCGGTCGCTAATGCAAAGAAGAACAACGCGCCGGGCGGTGTCATCGCGGTTGTTGATGACGGCGGGAATTTGATGGCGCTCGAACGCCTCGATGGCACCTTTGCCGCCGGCGCAACTATTTCTATCGGCAAAGCGCGGACGGCGGTTCTGTTCAAACGTCCGACCAAAGTTTTTGAGGACATTATCAAGAACGGACGCACTGCGATGGTTGCGCTGCCGGACAATTTGTTCACACCGTTGCAAGGCGGTATTCCGATCATCAGTGATGGCCAGATTGTTGGCGGCGTCGGCGTGAGCGGAGCGTCGAGCGCGGCGCAGGACGAAGAGTTGGCGATTGCCGGCGCAAACGTGTTTGGCGGCGACGCAAAAATGGGTGACCGAATGCAAATGAGCAAACCGGCCGTGCTCTTCTTTGACAGCAACCAGGTCTCTGCATCTTTCTCGAAAGGCGCCGTCCTGCTCGACGGAACTAACCGCAACTACATGGTCAATACAAGCCGTCGCGATAAACCTGGTATGGCTGAGATTCATAGGCTTGATACTGACATCATTTACGTCGTCGAGGGCGCGGCCACATTTGTGACTGGGGGAACTGCGGTGGAGATGAAGGAAATTGAGGCGAACGAGATTCGCGGCTCGCGTATTGACGGTGGCGAAACGCGTCAACTGTCAAAGGGCGACGTGATCATCGTTCCAAACAACACGCCGCATTGGTTCAAAGAAGTAGGCGGAACGTTTCTCTATTACACGATCAAAGTTCGTTAATGCGGCCGATACGAGCCGCATAGCTGAGGAGTAACTGAGATGAAAGTCACTAACTTGATTCGCTTAATGAGACTGGCCCTTCTGGTCATCATCGCTGTTTCTTTACAGCAGGGAATGGCAAGTGTTTCCAGCCGGGCAGCCCTGGGGCCGCTCAAAACCTCGGCTGATATCCCAAGCGGGAAGCCGAACGCTACAATCGATCTTGCGACGGCTGAGGGTGTCGACGCGGTGCGAGGCGAATGGCGCTACAGCGACACGAAGATAGTCGAAGCGGATTTTCGCGGTCCTGGGGCCGATAAACAGCCGACCGGACCCGCAGTCAAGACTTATGACTATACTCCGCACGCGGGCGGCGCCGAGTTTGATGATTCGAAATGGGAAGTCATCGGTCCGACAACTTTGGATCAGCGCCGCGGAAACGGTAGGTTGGGATTCAATTGGTATCGCCTCAAGCTGACAGTGCCGGAGCGCATCGGTAATTTCGATCCGACCGGTTCGACAGCGGTCTTTGATACGTCGCTGGATGACTATGCCGAAATTTGGGTTGACGGTGAACTGTCGCGCTCGCTTGGTCAATCTGGCGGTTCAGTAATTGCGGGCTGGAATGCCGAGAATCATTTGGTTGTCGGCCGCAACGTCAAGCCAGGCCAGCAAATTCAACTGGCGGTCTTCGGTATCAACGGTCCCCTTTCAAATCCGCCGACCAACTTCATCTATCTGCGTTATGCAAAGCTCGAATTCTACAAAGGAATACCTGGGCCAGTGGCCCTGACACCGAGCGAAGTCAACGTTGAAGTTGTGCGCAACGATCCAGCTATGGACGAAGTTGTCGGGCCGAATCCCAAGGTTTTCAAGCTCGCCGAGGGATTTCAGTTTACCGAGGGTCCGATCTGGGTAAACAAGGACAGCGGCTATTTGCTCTTCAGCGATCCCAACGCGAATACGATTTACAAATACACACCTAATGGAAACGACGAAGGCCGACTCGACGCGTTTCGCACGCCGAGTGGTTACACTGGAGCCGACATTGCCGAATATGGCCAACCCGGATCGAATGGTTTAACAATCGATCCGGAGGGTCGTCTGACGATCAATCAGCACGGCAATCATCGCGTTGTGCGTGACGAGAAAGATGGAACACAGACGATTCTGGCGGATAGTTATCAGGGCAAGCGTTTGAATAGTCCAAACGATCTGGTTTATCGATCCGATGGGACGCTCTTCTTTACTGATCCGCCATTCGGTTTTCCCAAGGCTTTTGAAGACTCGCGCAAGCAGTTGCCTTTCAGCGGTATCTTTTCGATTTACAAAGGCAAGCTGCAGCTCGTCAGCAGGGACTTCAGCGGTCCAAACGGAATCGCCTTGTCTCCCGACGAAAAGTATCTCTACGTTGGTAATTGGCCACGCGCGCTAACCGGTCAACACGCGCGCACCAGCGACGAGCCAGTCAGTGAGATCGGCGAGAAGCACAAGGCGATCATGCGCTACGAAGTGCAATCCGATGGCACACTGAAGAGTGGAAAACTCTTCTTTGATTTCACCAGCGCGCCCGGCGAGGACGGACTCGACGGCATCAAGGTCGACAAAAAGGGCAATCTGTACGTTTCCGCTCCCGGCGGACTTTGGGTCATCTCGCCGGAAGGCAAACACCTGGGCACCATCATCTCGCCGCGCCACCCGCACAACATGGCCTGGGGTGATGCCGACGGAAAAACACTTTATCTCTGCGCACGCAGCGGCTTGTATCGCATCCGGCTCAATATTCCTGGCGTGCGACCGTAGTCAACTGCGAATCACGAATATCAGCGAAGGAACTTAACTATGGTTAACGAGATGGCGGTCACAAGAAATTATGGTGCGATAAAGAAGCTCGGCGCATTTCTAATACGATATGGCTTGGTACTTGTTCTCGGTTGGATCGGCGCCATGAAATTTACCGCCTATGAAGCGGCAGGCATTCAGGGCCTGGTTGCCAGCAGTCCGCTGATGAGCTGGATGTACAAAGTTTTCAGCGTGCAAGCTACTTCTAACATCATCGGAGTTGCTGAGATCACGGCAGCCCTGTTGATTGCGATTCGGCCCATTTCAGCCAGACTTTCGGCGATCGGAAGTGTGCTTGCTGTTTGCACGTTCTTAGCCACGTTAACGTTTCTGTTTTCTTTGCCCGGTTGGGAAAAGAGTCTCGGCGGCTTTCCAGCGCTTTCGGGGTCGGGTGGTTTTCTCTTGAAGGATGTTGTGTTGCTTGGGGCAGCCTTATGGACACTCGGTGAGTCGCTTCAAACGCACGTACCCCAACCAGGGAATGCAAATCAAGGTGTGTCCTCTTCATGAGTTCAACAGCCTTATCTGTACCATCGACGAGTGGCAGTACACGAACGTATCGCCTGACGGCTGCTTACTTTGCGGCGTTCATAGCACTTGGCCTGACTGTTGGATCGCTCGGCCCCACACTGCCAAGTCTGGCTGAGCAAACACATGTAGGCTTAGCTGCGATCAGCTATCTTTTCACTGCTCGATCAATAGGATATGTGCTTGGCGCGGTTCGTGGGGGGAGAATGTTTGATCGTCACGCCGGTAATCCGGTGATGGCGGTGATGCTCTTTGCAATGTCCATCATGATGACCCTGGTTCCTGTCGTTCCCAAACTCTGGTTGCTGCTTATTGTAATGCTCGTACTCGGCGCGGCGGAGGCTGCTCTTGATGTTGGCGGCAATACGCTGCTCCCCTGGGTCCACGGAAACCGGGCGGCGCCATTCATGAACGCCATACATTCATTCTTTGGCGTGGGCGCATTAATAGCTCCAATCGTCGTCGCCCAGACTGCGCTGCTCAGTTACTCGACGACTACTAGTTATTTTGTTATCGCTGCACTGTTATTGCCTGTTGCCGCGTACATCTTTCGACTAGCCAGCCCTACTGCGGCAACGACAATAAAACCTGAACTACCCGCTGCCGCAGATAGAGTTCTGGTGTTCTTGGTTGCGCTGTTTCTGTTTCTCTACGTTGGTGCTGAAGTCAGCTTCGCCGGTTGGATATTTACTTACAGCGTCAAGCTCAACCTTAGCAGCGCCACGACGGCAGCATATCTGACATCGTTGTTCTGGGGTTCGTTGACCATTGGTCGGATGCTGATCATCACGGCAGCGGCCCGCTTCAAAGCCGGTTCGATCCTGATGTCCAGTCTTGCTGGATGCCTTCTCAGTATCGGATTGATGGTGATAAGCCCGCGCTCGTTTGCGTCCGTCTTGATCGGAACCGCTGGTCTTGGCCTTTCGATGGCTTCCATCTTCCCGACAACACTGTCGTACGCCGGACAACGAATTAGGATGACGGGTCAGTTGATGGGTTGGATAGTGCTCGGTTCGAGCGTAGGCGCGATGGTAGTTCCCTTAATTATCGGACAGTTCTTTCAGTCCGTCGGCCCGAGCGTTCTAATGACAGTAATAGGTATCATTCTGCTTGGGGCCGTCGGCGTTTTGTTTTTCGTGCTTCGCCGTTCGCCGGTAATGCATGCAGAAGCACTACTCTAGCAAGATCCGGGTTCCCCCACGAAGCTAGCGGAAAGTCCCGGTAAAGATGTTTCTCAGGCTTTGATTCCTATTTGCCTTCCTCGATTTTCCTATCAATAAAACCAGTTTGTAAG
>JBOGOU010000052.1:0-2283 GCA_050748205.1 Pyrinomonadaceae bacterium
ACACTGTTCCGCAAGGTTCAGACCCAGGCTTTGACTACAACGCCGAGGCGGCCGCCCTCGCGCGCCGCCGCATGGTTCGGTTCCTCACGCGTCGCTTCGCGTGAGCTCCATCAAACTCTTTGCATCATCAGCCCTTCTTGGCCATCTGCCTAACATTGAGAATATTCATGGAAAATAGCGTTACGCGTGCTCGATGTCGTTTCTAATCGACATAGGTAGGCCCTCGCGGGCTGTCCCTGTCACACCACCGTGCGTACGGGTCCGTACACGGCGGTTCGGCTGGTCACGCACTCTGTCGAATCGCTAATTCGGGCAGTCCAAGTTTCCTGAAGTATTCGTTCGGTAGCGCCTTGCTCATTGCTCTCGTCAGACTTGCTCTCCAAGGGCTGTGTCTCCGCCCGGCTGTCATCGCTGCCAAGTCCCGATCCACTCCCCTCTTCCGCAACTCTTCGAATCGTGTCCGGCCTCGTTTCCACTGATGCCATTTCACGCTTCGCAGTCGCCTCCTTATCCACGAGCTTAGGTCCCTTAGATCCGACGCCGTCTCGCAGTATCCATAGTAGCCGTTCCATCCAGTGAGGTATTCCTTTAGCTCCCTCACCATTCGCTCCATGCTTACTCCTCGACTTCGCCTCGTGATTTCTCGCACTCGCTTCCTGATCTTCTTCAGCGACTTCTCTGATACCCGCCGCTTCCAGTCCTTTCCACAGAAGCTGAATCCGAGAAACTTCCTCTTCTTCGGGTCTCCTACTGCGCTCTTTTCCTTATTCATCCTCAGCTTGAGCTTCCGGGCCAGGTACTTCTCTATACTCTCCATCACCCGGTGGCCCGCTCGCTCGCTTCTGACGTATATGTTGCAGTCATCCGCGTATCTCGCGAACCTCAGCCCTCGCTTTTCCAACTCCTTGTCCAGCTCGTCCAGCAGTAGGTTACTTAACAAAGGCGACAGCGGCCCGCCTTGCGGCACCCCTTCCTCGGTCACGCTCGCCAGTCCGTTCTCCATTACACCACTATTCAAGAAGGCTCGGATCAACTTCAGCACCCTCTTGTCCTTTATCCGTCTCGCTACCCGGCTCATCAAGATATCGTGGTTCACCCGGTCAAAGAACTTCTCCAGGTCTATGTCCACCACTACCTCGTATCCCTCGCGTATGTACTTCTGCGCTTGCCTTACTGCTTGATGCGCCGTTCGTCCAGGCCGGAATCCGTAGCTGTGTTCGGAAAACGTCTTGTCCCATCTGCCTTGCAGTACTTGCATTACCGCTTGCTGGATGAACCGGTCCACCACCGTCGGGATTCCCAGCTTCCTGACTCCTCCCTCCGGCTTCTCTATCTCTACCCGCTTCACCGGCTTCGGCTCGTACTTCCCGCTCAGCAGTTGTTCCTTTATCTCTGGCCAGCGTCTCTTCAGATACCCGGGCAGTTCTTCTACCTTCATCCCGTCTATCCCGGGCGCCCCTTTGTTTCCCTTCACTCGTTTCAACGCTCGCTTCAGGTTCTCTTTCTCACATATCTCCTCCATTTGCTCTTCGCTTCGTGTCAGGCTTTCGTCTTCCCAGGTCGCTATGCGTGCTTCGATCCCTTCCCTGGCTGGTGCTTGAGCTTCACTCTCGCTCCCCTCCATGAAGGCCATCTGCATCTGGCTTTTCTGCCGCTCTTCACTCATAGAACCTCGTTCCTACTTGCCTTTCCCATTTACCCTCTCTTCTGAGTAGGGCACCGTTCGGGCCTTCGAGCGCGACGTTCCCGGTCCGGCGAGTCCTACTGTTTCTCCCCTTTCGGGTGAGTGCCTCAATCGAGTGGACCGACTGCTCTCGCCTACTATGCCCTCTGCTGACTTCTGTTGCGCGTTCAGATTGCCTCTCGGCTCTCTCAGTCCTCTCGGACACGCAACAGATCTCCCGAGGTAAGCTCGTGCGCCTTCCCTGCACAACCGCCGGATTTACTGAGCTGCATCTTTGATGGATATGGACTTCGTGGTCACTAGCCCACTCGTCCTGTGCCCCCAGCCTCTTATCCGGTTCTTGTTCATCGGCTCGCAGGTTTGCTCCACGCTTCTTTCAGACATTGCTGCCCTTGCGCTTCGCTAACCCTTCACCTCCATCTGGTTGGATAGAGGACTTTCACCTCCTAGCTCACGAACATGCTCGGCACACTAGACAGGAAACTCCTGCGGAGTTCGGACTGAGTTAGATTTAGCTCGCGTAGCGGGCGACAGCGTGTAGCCCAGGGCAAGTCCGCGCAGCCCTGGGAAGCTACGATCCCAAGTATTTCGAGCCCGCC
>JBOGOU010000053.1:0-20809 GCA_050748205.1 Pyrinomonadaceae bacterium
CCCCAGCACCGGCGCCAGCAGGTTCGGCAGCCCCCGCTTCACATTTGGATCAATCCCGTAGAACACGGCGCAAGCTCCTATTTTCTCGTTCTTGCTCGCCGCGTAAAGAGCAAGAGCTCCCCCCATGCAGAATCCAATGATTCCTACCTTGTTGCCGGTTGTCGCTTTGTGATTGAGCAGATATTGAACCGCGCCGCGAATGTCTTTCTCAGCCCGGTCGATCTGAAGGGCCATCATCAACTTTCCGGCTTCGTCCGGAGACTTGGTTGTCTTGCCGTGATAGAGATCTGGCGCCAATGCGACATAACCTTCAGCGGCGAACCGATCGGACACATCCTTAATATGATCCACGAGTCCCCACCACTCCTGGATCACAATCACGCCGGGCCCTTTACCTTTTTCGGGAATCGCCAGATAACCACTCGTGGTTCCGCCGTTGCTCGAAAATTCGACCATCTGACCCGCCATAAGACCTCCTGTAGTGGCACAGACTTCAGTCTGCGATGCAAAAGGTGAGTATCATCAGAACTGCTATCACAGACTAAAGTCTGCGCCACGACGCGGCGCGGGTTAGCGAATCTGCAATTGGTGATTTCAGCCTTCCTGAGTTCGTGGCTGCCTGTCTGTTGACATGGCGCCATCCCAGCGATTCACCACGTCAAGATGGATTTCAAACTGATCCAGAATCCGCATCGTGATATGGCTGATTATGTCGTCGAGGGTCTGCGGATGGTTATAGAATGCCGGCAAGGGCGGCAGAATCACCACTCCCATGCGCGAAAGCTTCAACATGTTTTCCAGATGAATATCGTTGAAGGGCGACTCGCGCACTACAAGCACAAGTTTTCGCCGTTCCTTCAAAATCACATCCGCCGCGCGATGAATCAGGTTATCTCCCAACCCAGTCGCGATTGCTGCCAGCGTCCTCATGCTGCATGGCGCGATGACCATTCCCAGTGTGACATACGAACCGCTGGAGATGGCGGCGCCCTGATCGCCAAGGGCATGGTTGTGAGTAGCCATCCGCTGCACTTGCTCCTGCGTATATGGTGTCTCATGAACAAGCGTGCGAGCGGCCCATTTGCTCATGACCAGATGTGTCTCGACACCAGAGCCGTACAGCATTTGGAGCAACCGGACACCGAAAATCGTGCCGGTTGCTCCAGTGATGCCAACTATCAGTCTTGCTGGCGTTGCGTCTTTCATTAGAGACCCTTAACTGTCACTCACTTGACCAGCACAACACCAACGGTTGCAAGACGCATAGCTCTCGGTTAGGTGCAACTCCTGTTAGAGACAGCGAGTCGCTTCGACGAGGGCCAGTCGTCGTCTTCATCTCGCTTATGGTGAACGTCTATCGTGTCACGAAGTTACACAGTGCTTCGGCTTCTTATCATTCGCCATACCAACAGCACCACGATCGCACCTAGCACTGAAAGGATCAGCCCACCGCGTTGAAAGCCGGTTTGACTTCCCCAAATGAAGCTGCTTAGCAACCCCCCAAGGATGGAGCCGATGATACCCAGAGCCATCGTGGCCAAGAGACCCATGGGGTCCTTTCCGGGCAATATCAATCGCGCCAATGCACCGGCTACCAACCCAACAATCAACCACCACAAGAAGCTAATCATAACCTTCCTCCTTCTGATGAACGGGTCTAATCTGATCTGAGATAAAGAAGCGCACCCGGCTTTAGGATTCGAAAGAAACGCCATTAGTTGAAAAGAACTCAAGCCGAACACTGCGTCGTCGAGAACTTGAGCTCCACGATGTTCCTGGCGGCCCAGGTTTGCTGCCAACAAGCTGTTGTTTTACTTGCCGATGCTACCATAAGTTAGGTCCGGGTGATACCCACACCCACCCCAGTGAAGGACCAGAGTTGTGTGAGGAACGGCGCACAAATCATCGAGGAGCATTCGCCTACGATGTACTTTCCCGGAGTTGAATTCATCCGCTAGATAGTTCCTCCAAACTCGGAAGAACCTATTCGCTAGGTGGTCGTCACGAAACTCAAATCGGAAATGTTAAGTCTTGTTTGCAAAATCGACCCAACCTTCACATAATGCCTTCAAAACGACGGACCCGACGTGTTGAAAAGAACGGCCGATCCTTTTCGCGCCGTTTTGGGAGAGAATAATCGGAAAAGGAGTTCAGCCATGAACATAGATCAAATTCTGCACACCGCGCTTGACAGCAACACGGTTAGCCAGATGAGCCAAACTTTGGGAGCGGACCAGGGCACTACTCAAAATGCCATCCAGGCGGCCCTACCGATGCTGCTTGGGGCGCTCGCAAACAATAGTTCGACACCTGATGGCGCTTCAGCACTTTTGGGTGCGCTAGACCGCGATCATGACGGAAGCGTTCTGGATGATGTCGGCGGTTTCCTCGGTAATTACGCCGCCGGCAACGGTGACGGCATTCTGGGACATGTCTTCGGTAGCAGGGTTGAAGTGGTTCAAGAGGGAATAAGTCAATCCAGCGGACTGGACACTGGACGCATTTCGCAACTACTCATCATGCTGGCCCCGATTGTGATGGGCGCTCTGGGCCGCGCCAACCAACAGGGAGCGATTAATCAGGGCAATCTTTCCGACGTGCTAACCGGGGCAACTCAACAAGTGGGGGGCAACGCTGATACGTTAGGCATGTTGAGTCAGCTGATCGACGCCAACAAGGATGGATCCGCCATCGATGATGTCATGCGCATGGCGTCCGGGTTGTTCAAGAAATAGGTAAAGGACGGTGCTGAGTCGTGCGTAGCGGGCTGGCGCGACAACCTTGTTGGCTCATTCATTGAAAGGACACGTTGACCACGGGCAAGGCCTTGACAACAATTCTCGAAGGGCTTACCCAGATGGTCGCAATGCGGCATAGCCATACAACAGAGTGAAACCAGCGAATAAGATCGTCAGGGTGTAATAGCCCAGCGCCAACCACCAGCTAGAGAGATGCTCCTTAACATCAAGAATCCACTGAAGTGAAAATCGGATTCCCCAAAACACCGCGTTATAACCGCATACGGCCCGAGCCAAACCACTCCCGCTAGCTAACTCCCTGGCGTTGAAAAGACTGATTAAGCCAAAAGAGATGATGGCCAGCACGACATAACCACCGTAGACCCAATACATCTGCCGATGCAGTCGAGAGAGGACTGCCAGTTCCGTCTTCCATTCCAATCGCAATGGTACGAGCGCCGAGGCAATCAAGACGCAAAGCTGGCCGGCGCCGGCTAGAAAGATCAGTGTTGGCATCAACTCTTGCATCAGCGTCTCCTTATGCCCAATGAAACGGTCACCGCGCACCGAGCGCTTGCATGAATGGCACTATGATGTTCCTGACAAACGGCGGGTGAAATAATCCATAAGCGGGCAGGGCCAGGATGAGCATTGCGAACAACCGTCCGCTCCATCCGCGCCCGAGGCCAATGGCCCGACCGAAGCGTGACCGCTCGGCGAAAATCGCCGAGGCCTGAGTTCCGAAGAAGAACGTGGGCCAGCCATATCCGCCGCCTGCGGGAACTGAAATAACCAGGTCATGAATCATGCCGCTAAATACAAACCCGACCAACACCGCCCACGATGGTCCTAGCCGTGACTTCAGTGGACTGAAGAAGAAACGGTGGGTGAAGTCCCGAAAGGCTGTGTTCCATCTTCGGCCCCAGAATTCACCAACGCTAACGGATGCCAGCGGAGACTTCATCAGCGGCCTGGCGTCGATTCCGACTGATCTCCAAGCGCAGCTGAGCAGATGGAATGCACCGAAGTGAAGCATGAGGATTAAGCCGACCATTCCTACCCAGCCAGCAAGGATCGTTTGCTCAGCGGAAATCCATCCAGCCACGCCCCAAAAAAGCGCGCTACCGGCGATGAGCTTCATGGCAGCAAATGCCCATTCTCTTAATGGCGGACACTCCCTCTCAGGCAACGGCTCAGCACTCAGAAAAGTCCTGGCGTTCAAACCCGGCCAGGCAAACAAATATCCCGCGTGTTGCCACCAATGCGCGTTAGGGGCCGGCGTCCGCCTCCAGGTTAACCACTTACAGCCAACAAAGATCGCGAAGGCAAGGAGCCACATAAAAACCCAACGTGGCCACTCTGCCGGCGTACCCATCAGAACGGCGACCGGCAGGACAATGATGGGACCCCAACCACGCCAAGCGGAAATCTTCTGCGAGGTCGTCCTCATCCGCGATAGCTACAATGGCGTGTGCGGATGAGGTCACGCACCTCTTCGAGCAACTTTGGCATGCCGAAGCTCCTTTGGACCTGCAATCGACAAATACTGTTTTTGGCGGGCTGCACGATAGCATTACAACGAATCGTGTTTCAACACGACAATGAGAAGTTTCCTGAACCTTTCCTCCTGGCGGCGGTATTATGTGAGAAACTATCGTGTTGCAACACGAGACTTTCTGACCTAATAAGAAGTTGGATGTCTTCGTTGTTATGCGAGATGAAAGAATCTAAGGCTCATAAATTCTCGTTAGCACTGCCTTTGGTGGTTCCCGCGCTGGTTACTCCGTTGGTGTTTGTAGATGTCCGCTTACCAGGGTGGCTGGGAACGCTCGTAGCGTTCATCTTCGCCTCAGGCATCATCGGTGGTGTTCCATACGTAGTGTTGGTCGCTCTCTTATTTTGGTGGGGGCGTGGTAAAAGCGATGCTCAATTCAAGCGAGCGTTGCTCCTCTCACCAATCCTAATGCTTCCCCTTTTCTTTGTATTCATTGTTCTGTTCCAGGTAATCACCGTCGGGTTTCTTGATGGAGCACCTGAAGTCGCAGAAGTACTCCAGGACCTTCTCCTATACGTTTCTTTCATTCTCGGATTTGGCTATTCTTATGTCTTGCTGGTGTTAGGCACAGTGTTCGTCTTAAAGCGTCTCGGTGTGGTTGCTCCCTCGCCGCATCTAACAAGCGCTTGCAGCTGACGACGCGATAGCATGTTTCTCAAATAAATTCGTTCCCTGCTGGTTGAATGCTGATCGCGCGCCGCAGCTGAAGCGCAGCGTTATGTTGCTTCCAAGAATGACATCGATATTTCTTCTCCGACTTGCTTTAAGCTCTGCTGTCTTTTTCGCTGGAGGCTTTCACGCTAGCGCTCAAGCAAAACATCCGAGTCCAACCCCCTCTCCGGAAAAACGTGAAAAAGAAGAACTCGCTGAAGACAGAATTTACTCGGTCAAAGAAGTAGATGTTAGAGCGAAAGTCATACGTGTTCTTGACGATCCACCTAAGCCCGGTACCGACTGCCCAGCGCGAATGAGGCTCTTGGTTAGTGTGAGAGCGGTGCTGCGTAAATCCGGTAAGGTGACCGAGACGGAGTTACTCAAGGGATCTGGCTGTAGTAGCTATGATACGGATGCTATCAGGGCGGTGCGAAACCTAAAGTTCAACCCGGCGCTGAAAGATAATCGACCTGTGTCTCAATATCAGAGATTTGAATATCAATATTCGCGATTCTGAATGCTCGAACGCGTCAAGCGCAACATAACAAGCGCTTGCAGCTGACGGCGCGATAGCATGCTTCTCAAGTAATCTTGTTCTCTGCTAGTTGAAGCTGATCGCGCGCCGCAGTTGAAGCGCGGCGTTATATGGCTAGATCACTCCAAGCCTTCGGAGAATGCCATGAACCCCAAGGTCGACCTTTTCGATAGTACCTACAGCCACTTCGAAGCAGAGGTGCTCGCACGCATTCGCCAGAAGACATTCGGAGAGGACTTCGGCCAGAACAGTTGGACAACAGCGGAGGAGTACCGGCACTGGGCAGAGTGGCTCGACCTTCATGAGAGCTCGCACGTCCTGGAGGTGGCCAGTGGTTCGGGTGGCCCAGCGATCTTTCTCGCGCAGCTTTGCGGCGGACGCGTCACTGGCATCGACATCAATGCACACGGGGTGGCGGCGGCGGTCCAGAGAGCGCAGGCACACGGTCTCGCAGACCGCGTCGCTTTCGAGGAGGCTGACGCGGGCGTAATACTCCCCTTTTCCGATCTGGCCTTTGACGCGATCCTCTGCATCGACTCTGCGAACCACTTTGCTCATCGTCTGCGTGTTGAAGGAGTGGCACCGTATTCTCAAACCTGGGGGAAAGGCGCTTTTTACAGACCCTGTTGTCATCACCGGGCTGGTCTCGAACGAAGAATTGGCAGTACGGAGTTCGATCGGGTACTTTCTGTTCGCGCCGCCAGGCGTGAACGAGCACTTAATAGAAGAGGCCGGTTTCGAGCTTGCTCGGCAGGAGGACATAACTGAGAATGCGGCAACGGTCTCGAAGCGGTGGTACGACGCGCGGGCGGAGGACCACCATGCGCTGGTACAGATTGAGGGTGAAGAGCGTTACGTGAAGCTCCAACAGTTCTTCTCCGTCGTGCATCGTCTTACGAGGGAGCGCCGTCTTTCCCGGTTCGTGTACATGGCGCAGAAGCGAGAGGCCGTATAACAATCGCATTGATCATTCAATGGTCTCTAATTGGCTTCTTCATATCTATTCCGATATCAAAACTAGTTGGACGTCTGCAGAAGAGGTGAGAAAGATCTTTTCGCACAACCAGCGGGATTCATTGAGGGTGGAACTGCGGAAGCACGTTCAGATCTAGCGGTCTCAGAGACTGCATGTAGAAATGCTAAACAGACCAAGCAGAACGGAATGTTGATGGGGTTAGGTGGCCTTGCATTCGATCATCATCTCCGCTGAGCTATTGCTTGTTTCGCGTAAACGCGCGGCTTGAGATTCGAGGCATTGGACAAATGAGGTAATCGACGCAATGCAACAAGCGCTTGCAGCAGTATGCTTCTACCTTGTGTTTTGAGGTTGTTACGTGAGGTTCGATTAATGAAGGTCGCCTTCGGGATGAAAGCTCATTCAGGCTGGGCAGCGCTTGTCGTCATCGGCAAACGTGACGGCGACTTCGTGGTAGTCGACCGGCGCCGCATCGAGCTCGTTGAGGACGAGTGGGCGAAGCAGCCGTATCACGCAGCAGAGGACTTAAAGGCGGCTGCCGCACGAGATGTAGTTAAGCGCGGCGTCGCAGCGGCGCACCGGATCGCGGCCCGAGAGATGCGAGCGGCGGTTAAGCAAGAGCGAGAGCGGGAAAACGAAGTTACTGCCTGCGCGGTCCTTGTCGGTAATCCCATGCCCAATTGGACCGTCGACGAAATCCTTGCCGTGCATTTCCGGATGCACAAGGCTGAGGGGGTGCTATTTCGCGATGCGCTTGCTCGCGCGACCGTAGCGTGCGGCTTAAGGTTCCTGGGGATACCGGAGAAACAATTGGATGAGCAGGCCAAACAAGCACTAGCGACTTCGGTGAACAACTTTCGTAAGACGATCGTGTCGCTTGGGAAGTCAGTGGGTCCGCCTTGGGGCAAGGACCAGAAGGACGCCTCGCTGGCAGCAATGATCGCTTTGCAGCGACAAATGAAGCGGAATGAAAGATCATGAAAATCGTAAAACGTCTCCTTCTTTCTTCGCCCTTGGCATTCTTCAGCCTTGCCTGCGCCGGACAGAACGAGATCCAACACCCACAAACCCAAGGAGTAAATGCTGCAGCCTTAAAACCGAATGAGATTCAACACGAGCAGCTGAGCGAGGAGCAATTGCGCCGCATCAAGAAGTTACATGAAACCTTTGCCGAAGTTGATAGCTCATCGTTGGAAAAGTGGATTGATAATTTCAAGCGTGACGCGAATCCGGACTCAGAGATAGCGATTTGGGAGAGAGTCGCCAGGGCTTATAACAGCTATTGCTCGCGAAGGGAGCTTACGTTAGAAGCCAAAGATGATGTGTTCCAGACACTCGTGTTGCGATCAATGACTTCGGACGAAGAAGCGGTAAAGACGCTGAAGTTGAAAGTGTTGTCGGTGGATGAAGCGCGGAAGATAATGCGAGAGTATTAGTCACTAACATCGCGCAATCTCCGCGCTAGTGGCGCACCAGAATCAGGAGTCTTATCATCGAAAGCCTACCGTTAGCAGTTGTCGCCCGGCCGCTGAACCGCAGTCTTAGAAGTCGGCTCAGTACTTATGTCTATTTGGAACTACGCTGATTCCCTTCCCGGGCCATCCTACTTCTTCGACGTGATCAACGTGCAAGAGTGCCCTTACTGTAAGCTGAAGACTGAGAAGTTTCGGCCCCCCGCTGGAAAGAGAGGATGGGATCTAGAGCTTGACCTCTGTAGGATGTGCGGGTGGTGGAATCTCATAGCCTCCTATCTGGATCCTATAGAACCGGGCGAACCAGTCTTCTATAAGAATGTTTACAGCCAGGCGTGCCTGCGGAATCTCGATGAACGAGATGTCGATCTACCCCTGGAGGAAATTCGCACGGCGCTGCTTCTCAAACAGGAGAAGTTCGGCTCGGTTACTCCAAGGATGGTGGAAAGATTGGTTGCGGATGTTTTCTCAAACCTGGGGCATAGAGTAGAACTGACGGCACACTCAGGCGATGAGGGCATCGATGTCTACCTTCTTCGCGATCCCGAAGATTCGCCTGTGGCGGTGCAAGTGAAGCGTTACAAGAGAAACGTTGATGTATCCCAAATACGTTCGTTTCTTGGTGCCCTCCCACTGAAGGGAATCACACAGGGGATCTTCGTGACGACCTCGGATTTCACCAGCGGAGCCAGGGAGTTCTCAGAGGCGCTGAAGAAGGCGCAGTTGGCGCGTATAGAATTGCTCAACGGTACCTGGCTCCTTGAGGCGCTCCGGATCACACAGCGATCTGAATATCAGGGCTGGAATGACCCATCGGCTCCCTTCTGGGACCTCTTAGTGAACCCCGAACTGATAATTTGGGGACACAGTGGTTACACAATATGAGGGCTGCAAGCGGGCTTGGCGGTAGGTTATTCTTCTGAGAGTCGCCGTCTGAGGTTCGAAATAGCGGAGTGCCGGCGGCAATGCGCGCCTGGCGTTGTCTTCATGCGCGGGTTTGATTTGAAATGGTCGGGGCGAGAGGATTCGAACCTCCGACCTCACGGTCCCGAACCTAGCGGGGCACGTAAACTTAACTAATTGATTTTGCATCGAGATGCAGCCACGAGCAAAATCAAGAGTTTTTAAATCAGCTGACATCCGGTCCCATTCAGCTACAGTCGATTTCTATTTATTCCTGCCACAATCCTGCCACAAAGAATTTGGACCACCGAAGTGCGTTATTACGGCAAAATGGCATCTTTCAGCGCGTCTACCTGCGCTCGCCGGTCGGCTTCATCAGATGCCCGCCCCTCACGTTGGCATCGGGTGGAGCGTATTTTCAGCTCCCGACTGTCACGAATCTAGTCCAACGAAAAGAGCGCGCTCGCATGCGAACGCGCCCTGACATTTTCTCACTCCCTAAAAGTAATAATCGCGGAGCGAGCCATCGAATTTACCCTTACGCAGGCAGCACTTTTTGAAACCTACGTCCGGAGCCACATGGACATAAATCATTTCTGCCTAGTTTCTCAATCAACTCCTTTTCGGCATGCACAACTCTGAAACCACATCTGACCCGTGTCTCGGATGGATAACCTCGACGACGTTTGCTAGTGCGTTCAAAAGGAGTAGAACTCCTCGAAATTGTTTTTGTTTGACATGATCCTGTCCTCCTAATATTTGGTTACAGCAGTATAACAGAGCCCCAAGTTAGCACCCACCGCACGCTTCAACTGCAGCGCGTGGTCAGATTCAGTTTCCAAAGGGGACGACATGAAAAGCAGCTGTCACGCCTTGGCTGCAAACACTTACAAATGTACGTGGTTTGTTAGGCAGGCCGATTCCTCACAGCCATATGTTCACCCAACCACTCGCTTAGCTCGATCCTTGAAACCTTTCCGCTCGCAACGCCGATGATAACCTTCTCCTGATCATCAACTGAAGCGTCTATTTCGTGGCCGTTCAGCAAAAGAAATACTTCCATAGCACCGTGACCGACACGCTTGTTGCCATCCACAAACGGATGATTTTGAATTAGCGAATGGGCCATGGCGGCGGCTTTGGACGCGAGATCGGGATACAGTTCCTCACCACCTAAACTGGCCTCCGTTGCGCCACTGCCGATTCCAAAGCACCAAGATCCCTCAAGCCAGAAGTTCCTCCACTTTGTGCGATTAAGAGGGAATGTAGTGAAATGACTTCCTGAAGAGATAAGTAGCGCATCAGGCGAGCCGGCGATAGAGGTCGACGTTCTTCTGGAGCGCATATTCAGCGGAGCGACGGAATTCTTCTTCGAGCTGAGCAAGCTTCTCTTCGATACTCAGGATTGACAACTGCTCTGGAGAAACACTAAGGCGCTCCGCAGCTTCCTGCAATTTCGAAGCGGTCTGTTCTGGCAGCTGAAGTTCCAACACTTTCATAAATTACAATCTACACCAACAGGCCTCTTTGAGTCAGCCCCCCAAGTTCACCACGTATGCGCCAGCACGGGGTACGGGGTCTGCGGTTAGTGGGCATTGGTTCTACTTCGGCGCGGTACATGTCACGTACGATACAATTTTGCAGGCATAACTCAAGGACACTTAGGTGTCCAGCGATTCATCCCACTCTGCACCCAAGACCCAACTGAGTGCTGACAGCTTCCCTTGAATAAGTCATGAGTTTTCTTACATACCAAACCTTCTCCCATAATTCGTTGTACTCTTTCAAAATATCATTGTCATTCCGGCGGAGAATCAGAGGCCAAAATTCACCCTCATTTTCGTCATCGGGTAGCCATTCAACCTTATCCCCATTCGGTAAGTATCCGATTTTGTATCCATTAGGGCCAACCGCATCAGGTTCCACCGGGTCGCTTGTTTCGGCAATGGTTGTTCTTTTGCGACCAGATCGATACTGGCGAATATTTTCTCGGTTGAGTTCTTCTAGAATAGGAACTAGGTCTGGGTCAAAATGTGCAACCTGAATACCGGCATCTATCAATGCAAGTTGGCCTTTGCCCAGAATCTTTTTGTTTCTGTCGAGCGTGCGAATGAATACTTTCCCGATGTGCCTTTCAATCGTTCTTTCAGCACAAGGTACTTTGTCGGGTCCTCGTTTCGTGCAAGGTTCGAGCGTGGTGAATAGCGTTGCCCCCGTCAACGTTTTGTCTCGCAGCTTTTTTTCAAAGACCGTAAATTCTGCGTGGTCGCCAGGCGCTTTTTCGCCGCGATAGGCCTCCGCTAAAATAACTCCGTCCTTAGCCACTATCGCAGCGACTTTCGGAGAATTCTTGCCGGGTTCACTAACGCATTTCCTCGCAAGTTCAATCGCTCGTTCCATTGACTCTCTATCGGTGAATTTCCTGCTTCCGGGAGCTTCTAATTCGGTCTTGGCTGGCGTTTGATTTGCGCTCCCGAATCCTGCAGCGGAACTTTGCCTGGGGACGCGGTGGACCAGCCTTTTAACCTCACCGGCTCGACCAGAATTCACGTCTGCGTTTGTTAATCTGAGACATGAACGGTGAGCTCTTTCTCCGTGGCCTGGGCTTCTTCATCCATGTGATGCATACCGTCGCGTTTCTGAGTATTATTAAGCACTTTTGATAGATACTTAGGATGTTAGGTTGCTTCGTGTAAGGTGCGGAAAGAATAAAAGGAGACGTTGATGTGACAACTATTGGAACTGTCGAAAGTTTATGGCGTTACCCGATTAAAAGTATGAGCGGCGAGGCGATGAGCGAAGCGTTTATGGGATTCTCCGGGTTTTACGGCGATCGATGCTTCGCCTTCAAAAATTCATCCGCACGCAAAGGATTTCCTTATCTGAACGCAACGGTACAGCAGGCAATGCTGCGCTATCGTCCACAGTTTCGTTACGCCGAAAGAGCGGCGAAACCGCCGAATTTGACCGAAGCGGTGAGCATCGCGCCCGGTGTCACTCCGGCAAACGCCGAACCGAACGACCTAAATTTGGATGTCGTTACGCCGTCAGGTGCGGTCGTCGCTGTTGATGACCCGGCGTTGATAGAAATGCTCGGTGAAGGATTGCGCGGTGAAAATCACCTCACGCTCGTGCGTTCAGACCGCGCGTTGACCGACTGTCGCCCGGTTTCGATGATTAGCCTGCAAACCGTCCGACAGGTCGAAGCGGAGTTGGGCATTCCGATTGATAAACGACGCTTTCGGGCAAACGTCTATCTTAATCTCGCATCGGATTACGGCTTTGCCGAGGATGAGTTGGTCGGTCACAAGCTGCGCATCGGTTCGAGCGCGGTGATTATGGTTCTGGAACGCGACCCGCGCTGTAAGATGATTTCGCTCGACCCTGACACCGGCGAACACAACCCGGAAGTCTTACGCAAAGTCGCCCAAGCACACGCTGCCTTTGCCGGTGTTTATTGCGCCGTTTTGGTCGAAGGAATATTGACGAAAAGCGATTCAATCGAACTGTTGGACTAAAAGCGCGACGCGGCAAACAAAATATTGCGCTATCCAATTGACGTGATTAATGAAATTCGGAATCGAAAACAAAGCGCAACCTAACAACACGCTGCAGCCGAGCCTGAAAAACGCAGCGTCTATCTGTCACTGCTTGACACTTTTCTCTCAGCTTGTTCGTAGAGGCGTTTTTCAGGCCGGCTGAGCTTAGACGTTGGGCGCTTGCGCTCTGAGCGAGACAAAGTTGCTGAACCTGCCTTGGTTGAAAAGTCATAAGGTAAGGCAAGACAAGTTACTCGAGGCGAAAAAATATGTATTGCCTGCCACAAAGCAAAAACGGCTGTCAGAGTTGACAGCCGTAAGTGTTTGATTAGATTGGTCGGGGCGAGAGGATTCGAACCTCCGACCTCACGGTCCCGAATCTGAGGTCCGGCAAAAATGTAAGTTTTTGCCTTTTCAAAAGTTGCAGCCACCAAGGATTTACTAGGGTTTTTGCATTCCTTCCCATTCGTTACCATAGCGTACGTGTCGCGTGCTGCGAATTCTGTCCACAAATTGGCCACACGGGTTTCTATCGGAATGAAATAATCTACTCACTTAAGTTCCGCAATGAAATGATAGATACTGTCGGCAAGTGATTCTTATAGACTAGGTGAAATGCAGCAACAGACCCTACCGCGCTCTGCTGCCAAGCTACAACATGCATCCAACGCGGCTCGGCACGTTGAATCCTGGCCTCGAGCTCGCAATAAAAGCAGAGTTGGATCACCGCCCGTACCTTTGTAGATTTGGCCAGTTTCGTCTCGACCCCTCGCAAGATTGGACTTCGAAGAAGCAAGTGTTTTTAATGCCAAAGAGAAATTGAAAGTCAACGTGAGGACTGTCGCTTCTTGGACTAAGTCACTCACGCTTCGTAGGGTTTTGTAGACACGACGTGAGTTACCCAAGGCGCTTTCGCGGCGCTTTAGCCGGTTGTGCCTGTACTGCTTTAGGTTCATCCCCCAAGTTGCCGCTCACAAATTCAACTAGCCTAGGCCAATTGATCCTCCCATCCTTATCGCAATACTGATTTGTAAACTCGCGCGTCGATCGATTATAGGTGGCATCCTTTTCCTCTTTGAATCGCTTGTTGTGCAGCTCGGCTTCGTGGCCTAGGGGCTCAATCAAATCGGATGTAAAGATCACGATCGCCTGAGATCAAGTGCCAGAAGCTCTGGCCGCCGATATGCAAAAACTGTCCCGTGTATGCGGTCTTGAATTTGCCGTAGCATATACCGAGAGTGGGTTGAATTTCCCCTACATATTTTGATTGTTTGAGCACCTTGACAGCTCTTCTAAAGTTTTCCCTCTGCTTCGCAACAGACGAGGCATTCCCCCAATTCTTACCGGACTTGACCGCTATGAGGTACCGGATCTTGTCTCGCGTTAATTCTATGTCTATCCCCTCAATCCCGGACTTCTTGCCCTCCACACTAATATCGGCAACATAGATCGCCAATTCTTCAAGAAAGCCCCCGAAGGAACCTTCTTCCGATGATGATAGCCGCGCATCGAGAAGCGCCGACATTAGCTCATCGGCACGAGTAAGATTCTTCGCCCTAAAAAGGTAAGGGTTTTTATTCTTTAGAACCTGATTGAGCTTAAGAGATTTGATGTTTTCGATTCGCTTCTCGTGAAAGGTATCGATGTTGTCATGAACAAATTCCTCGATTTGTTGTCGTGTCTTTTTCTTCATCTGAATGGTCAGCTATGTTGGTTTTGGTAGCAAAGGCTGAAATGCGTCTAACTAGCGGATCGTGCGAAACTGAACGCGGCTTGGCGGAATGGGTCTTGTCTACTATTGTATTCCCTCTCCCAGCTCACTTCGTCAGTGCAAATGTAACGAGAGTAACGAAAGTCCTTAGGGTTCCGAATCTCAACCCCTGCGTCGTGGGCCAAAAGGGTTCTTCCGATTGCCAAGCCAAGGCTAGTTGGCACAGCATTTCCAATCTGACGATACTGATCAGTAATAGAACCCCGGACTTCCCATGAATCAGGGAATTCCTGGATTCGCTTGTATTCTTGGACGCTTAGCGGACGATCTTCCTCCGGGTGACACAAGTCCGTAGCAGGCATGGCAGGATGTGTGACGAGTGTTGGCGATGGCTTATCCCAAGCCAGTCTCCTCAAGAAGCCTGTTTTGCCCCCTCCGGAAAAAAAGGCGTTGCCCAAAGCCTCCTGTTGAAGTTCCTTCGGCAACTTGCGCCAGTTCTGTCCTTCCTTCAACAGTCTGTAGAATCGTAATCGTTTTTCAGGAAAGGGCACGTAGTTACAAGGGCTTTCTTCAAGGTTCTCCAGCGCCTGTCTGACGTTACGCCAACGTTTCAACCCAAACTCCGGCCGTTCACAATGTGTCGGCGAAAGATAAGGAAGCTTGCACCCATCCCGCGAACATACAACTATTACTCTCTCTCGAATTTGTGGTGCCCCAAAATTCGCGGCATTGTAAAGATTGAAGCTAACGCCGTAGCCACTGGCACGCAGTCTCGTCAGGATAAAGAAAAGAGCGCCGCCTCTTTGTTCCTCCGCTGTCAGTGGGGGAAATCCCTGACCCCGTTGGGTATGGGGCCGGTGAACAAGTGGCGCAGAAAGAAGGCCTCTTACGTTTTCAATCACCGCGTAGCGAGGTCTCAGTTCCAAGATCAAATCGATGAACTTGAGGAAGACATTGCCACGAGAGTCGACAAACGCTTGGCGCTTACCAGCGGTGCTAAACGCTTGGCATGGTGGCCCACCGACAACTAGATCAATTTCCTTGGTTGAAGGTAACCCTACCATGGCGCGGATTGAGTGTGCTGAATAGTCTCTAATATCACCTATCAAGGCAATTTCGGGTCGGTTTGCTCCGATAGTTTGCCGAGTAGCTTCGTCAATTTCGGAGGCAAGGACAGTCGCTATCCCTGCTCTTTCAAGGCCCAAGTCCATTCCCATAGCCCCAGTGAAGAAACTAAGGCCTAAGATCTCAGACTTTGCTTTGAACTTACCCCCGTTGCCATCTCGGTCAGGTTTGCTTCCGTGTATCTTCATCTATCGGTAGCTAGACTCCCTGAAATCTTGTCAGTCATCTGCGAGTATATCTTGAATCCGTTGGAGAAGCCTTCGAAGTTCTTTCGGCTTGTTCAAAGAATGTTCCCAGGCGCGGATCACATGGATCCCCTGCTTTCGTAACAAGCGCGTATTCTTCTGATCGCGAAAGCGGTTTCGCTCAATCTTAGTAGTCCAGAAGAGGGAGTTAGTCTTGGGAATATGTCCGCAGCGCTTGCAACCATGCCAGAAACAACCATCTACAAAAACTGCAACCTTCATTGCGGGAAAATAAAAATCAGGTGTACCCGGTAACCTTGTGTGAGTAACCCACCCACTTAAGTGAGAGCGAACCAGGGCCATCCGAAATTGGACTTCAGTGCTTAAATTATGTTTGCCTTTAACTGCCGCCATGGCCCGTGAACGAACTACAGACACGTTTGAGAAACGTCCGTTCGTCAGCGTTGCACGCAATACTTTTTCCATCGAATTCTCTTTACCAGGATACCATTCATTCAAGCCTGTCAGGTCTCCAGGTGAGGATATCTAATAAACCAATAGCAGGTTACTGCAAAAGAAATATTGGAATGAAAAAAACCCTTACGCATCGTCACGAGGATAGAAAAGCGAATAGATTAAGACATCCCAGGGTTTACGATAAGTGCAACCGACCCAATTTTCCACATCGTAGACGATCATACAGCGCTTCCGTCAAGTCCCGCCCCGAAGTGTGTGTGTGTGAGTCTCCGGCCGTCCCTCGTTTCAGCGAATGATCCTGTTTGTTTAGCTGCGTTTCTTAGGTAGCGACCCACTCCTCAACGTTCTAAAGTTTCAAGTGTGGCGAAGGACGCAGGTGGAGGAAACCGCCTGCTGTGGATGGTTTGAATTCGTTTTGATGCAGACTCAATCGGTGTCGTTTATCTTCGCTCGCCAAAGGCCACCGTTCGCGTCTTGCCGTCCGTTCCGAACCGACAATCCTCCAGGGCTCGATCGGTGATGGCATTGAGGTTTGCTCGGGCGTAAGCGCGGTACCTTTTCCAATGTTCTGATTCCAATGTTTCGTCGGCAAGAAGTTGAAAACCGTTCTCGACAAGAAACGTGGAGCGGGCCATTTGCGAGAAGAGAATCCACTGGTTTGGCGTTAGCCCTACCGGCATCTTTAGCGATTCTAGCGTGGTCATCCGGCACCATTCATTTGGTGTCTCACCACTGTCGGCGGCGGCCTTTTCAATCTTCAACCAGTCTTCTTCAGTGACACGAAAGCTTATGACTTTGGACATCTTTGGACGTTTCATGACGTTACTTCCTTCCCTTGTTGCCGTATACAAATGCAGACAAGCCGCATGCTGGGTATGCGGGACGTATGCGTTTGTAAACAAGAAACCGTATCTCCTTCAATCGACGCGTTTACATTTGCATACATAATGTGTGTTTTGTAGACAATTTGTTTACTGCGTAGACTTGACCGAAAAACCGTAGGGGTGACGTGTCAAGACAACTTCAGGTGCATAGCGCCTCGTTCCGCTACTTGCTACTGAGTGGTTACTTCAAACGCCGCACACGGACCAGTCTCATACCACTGGTTTCGCCTTCAATGGTTCGATGCTTGCGCGTCTGTTTTGACGTTGAGGCCAGTAAGGAAACCAGCGAATCGGCGGCTCTTAAGTAACTCGTAGTCGCGTTCCTGGCCGCTTGTTTAAATTGGCTATCAAGTGGTTCGATCACTCCCCTCTGCTGAAGGTGATCAGTCATCGGGAAGTCATTTGCTGGTGCCGGGAAGGTTATTAGAAAGGTGCGCTCATCACCCTCCGTTGAGTTCCTGACTTCAACGTTTATGTGCTCAAATGTAAATCGCATTAGGTCTCCTTTCTTGAGCTTCAGGTCTAGTCAATCGGATGTTTGCGGCGCCTGGGGGCACCGCCCTTGAGTCTCTCGTTGGTTGCTTCAGCCTTCGCCAATTTGGCCCTCGGCTGGTTTAGGATCAGAACCCGTGGCGATAATCTCTGCGCCACGCCAGCCGCAAAGAATCGCCAGACTTCACGCTGGGAAGCTCTTACAAGAAACAGAACGTCTCCTCCCTTAGGCTGGATCCTCTGGTCAAAAAAATCTATTCTTGAACGGCTGCCTCGAATCACATTCTGATTCCCGGTCGTTGCGATAACAGAAGACTAGCGATCGATTAGTCTGTATTCCCTTTAACAACTCGCGTGCCATGAGATTCTCCAACCAGCGGTTGGCAAATTTGCATTAAAGGGCGCTTGCTATCAAGACTCCTCGGAAGCGAGTCCGCAGACACGCTCGGGGGTGCGCCCACGCACCCCCCGGGTCGGATACGCACCCCCACCGGGGAGCACACGCCCCATAGGGGTCGCCATCGCTCGCGCGTACGCTCCGTTGTTTCGCATACGAAGCACCTGTTCCGCATATGAAGCACCTTGGTTCGGATACGAACCACCTAGTTCATATACGAACCACTGGTTCACATACGAACCATCCAACTCACACGAACCAGCTCGGCTCGCAAACCAGCCCCGCGCTCACACGAACGATGGTTTCAAGTGCTCCCAATGGGCTCAAATACGGTCCTCCAGGGCTCAAATACGATCGGGCTCAAATACGAGCCACCCAAAAGTGTCATATAACCCCCCTTGAGTCATATATGACACCCTTGAGTCACATATGACTCCTGGGCGCGTTGTTCGCCACGGCGCGCTACTTTCCAGCGGATGTGGGTAGGCTCATCTCCTACTCTTGGTATCGTTTTGAATTGTCTTCCAAAGACCGATGAAGCGATTGTGTTATGGCACTTGGGTTGCACTGCAAGTTTCGTCACGTTACCGGACTTGAGAAGTTTCAAACCCTCGGCAGTTCGATTTGATCACCCTGGAGGACCACGGGAATCAAGTCATGAGGGCGAGGCATTGGCTCAAGGTCACAGCTTCAAATAATCTGAGTTGATGGCTGACCAGGGCAGGGGTCTTTGAGGAACTGCGCCCAAGCTCCATGGTCGGGCGACCCAAGTTCTACGCCGTAGAGCTCAACTCGTGACGATTTCAAACGACGCGAACAGCCGGACACTGAGCGCGATTTGGAGACGAACACCATTGAAAATGACAGTGGTCAGGCAGCCGTGTCTGAAGACGTTGCTCAGACCGAGGAGATGGCATTTGAATTAGTTTGAGAACGATTCTGCCGAGGTTTTTGAGGTGAAGTAATGAGTACAAACTTACAATCCACACTATTGGTGAAGAGGTCACAACTCTTGAAGGTGCCGGAGGTCGCTCAGCTACTGAACGTTAAGCCGCGCACGATCTACGAGATGGTTGCTCAGCATCGCATTCCATATCGAAAACCACCGGGGACAAACATCCTGCGCTTTGATCTTGACGAGATCATGGCCTGGACTCGTGGCGAAAAATAACAAATGACTTGAACGGTTGATGCTGCTACCATTCGCGCGTTCTCTTGGTGGCTGCAACCTTCAAGGAGAACACCATGTCAGTTTACAAACGCGGTAAGAAGGGCACGCACTGGCATTACTATTTCCGAGTGCGTGGCGTGCGCTACCGGGGAGCACTTCCGGAAGCGCGCACGAAATGGGACGCAGAACAAGCCGAAAGCAAACTGAAGCAGGACATCTTCGAGGGAAAGTTTGGCAAGGTAGACGCTGGCACGATGAAGTTGCGCGACTTTATCGACGAGATCTACATGCCATGGGCCAAGGCGAATAAAACGTCGTGGCTTAATGACCATTACAACTCGTTCGTCCTGAAGAAGTATTTCGGCAGCAAAGAACTAAGAGCAATCCAGCCTCTTGATATTGAGAGATTCAAGACCAGGAGGTTGGCCACCGACACGAAAAATGAAACACCACGGGCACCCGCATCGGTCAATCGGGAATACGAGCTCCTATCCCGGATTTTCAATCTCGCGATCGATGTCGGCAAGGCCGACTTTAATCCTTGTGTTCGGGTGAAGAAGTTCAAGTTGGACAATGAGCGGTATCGGTATCTCACTCCCGCGGAGGAAAGCGCTCTGATGAACAAGCTGGTTGACAGGAGGGCTCATCTTCACTCGATGGTAATCATCGGCTTGGGATTAGGTCTCAGGAAGCGCGAGCAGTTGAACTTGCGGCGCGACCAGGTCGACTTTTTCCGGAACGTAGTGATTGCCAGTAGAACAAAGGGAAAGAGAAACCGAGAGGTACCTATGGACGTGCTGGACGAACGAGTCAAACCGATTCTTCTGGCGCTCTGCGGAAAGAAGAAAGCCGACGAGTACGTTTTCGTCAACCCATTGACTCAAAAACCCTACACGGATATCAAGCGATCGTTTGCCACTGCTTGTAAGAATGCGGAAGTTCGCAATCTGGAGTGGCACGATCTGAGGGCGACGTTTTGCACTCGTTTGGCGTCAGCAGGCTACGACGCATTTACGATCAAGGCCCTCATGGGCCACCGGGAGATGAAGACCACCGAGCGATACATTCGGGCAAACCGATTGACGCGCGAGGTGGGATTTGTCCAAAGTGTCCACAAACTGGCCACAAATGAAAAACGGCTGTCAGAGTTGACGGCCGTAAGTGTTTGATTAGATTGGTCGGGGCGAGAGGATTCGAACCTCCGACCTCACGGTCCCGAACCGTGCGCTCTACCAGGCTGAGCCACGCCCCGACAAGGAAAGTCGATTCTAGGTGACGGTTGAGGTCCTGTCAATCTGTTGGTTCATTGCTCGTCTCGGCCTTTTCTGCGCGCAAGTGCCCGATGTGGCGCCAAACCCACCAAACAGCCAACATGAGTACGGCGATGCCAATTAAGAAATCAAAACGATGGAACCAGGTCTTGAGTGTCTCGTCTTTGTTCCATTGTTCGCCCAGTTTCTGCCCGATGTAAGCAAGTCCCAAACACCAGGGAAGCGAACCGGCAAACGTATAAAAGATGAAGCGAGGGATGTTCATCCTCGCCACACCCGCTGGAAAGGCAATGAAAGTCCGAATTGCGGGAAGCAATCTGCTCGTGAAGATTATGATCTCTCCATAACGCGCAAACCAGCGATCAGCCAGGTCGAGATCGTGACGTGAAACCAGGACATACCGACCGTACTTCTCGATGAACGGGCGGCCGCCGTACATTCCGGCCCAGTAAGCCGCCATCGATCCAAGAACACAACCTACTGCCCCGGCGAATCCTACGCCCCACAGATTCATTTGACCTTTGGAGACCAGGTAACCGGAAAACGGCATTATGATTTCAGAGGGCAGAGGTATACATGCCGATTCAATTGCCATTAAGAGAACAACGCCCCCATATCCCAGGGTAGAGATAGTGGCGACTATGAAGCCGGAGAGTATTTCGATTATGCGTGCAATCATTGATTAGATGTCAGGTGCCGGGTGTCAGGTGCCGGGTGTCAGGTG
>JBOGOU010000054.1:0-3773 GCA_050748205.1 Pyrinomonadaceae bacterium
ATGTAAGGCAGTGCTTAAGCACCCCATCGCCAGCAACTGGCAGCACAGTCCGCAAGACTGGTCGGATGACCAATTGGAGGTCATGCAGCTAAGCGGCCAGCTTGACACTGGTTACGGCGTGCTTTGCACCGGGCTTTTAGTCATTGACGTTGATGAGCGAAACGGCGGCGTAGCGAGTTTCGAGCGACTGGCAGGGCGCCTTGGCGGCGCTCTTATGTCGTGCGGCCTTATTGTTAAGACTGGCAGCGGTGGCGGATCTCGCCACTACTATTACAAAGCCCCGCAGGGCGTACCGCTTATGGCGCACCATGCCGACTACCCAGGCATTGACTTTAAATCGTCTGGATTTGTCGTCGGCCCAGGCTCTTTGCACGCAAGCGGGAACCGATACGAAGCGGTACAGGGATCACCTGAAGAAATAGATCAAGCGCCCGCAGAATTGCTTGAGCTTTTGAGAAAGCCTGAGCACTTCCGCGCCTCATATAACGGCGAAGCAATTGACGTGACTGAGCAAGAGCTAGCCGACATGCTCAGCTATATAGACAACAACTGTGACCATGAGACGTGGTATAGGTGCGGCATGGCTGTCCACCACGCTACAGGAGGGACGGGCTTTGCTATATGGGACGATTGGTCAAACGGCGGGGAAACCTACCCAGGGCGCAGCGCCCTAGAGCGCCGTTGGCATTCGTTCGGCAAGTCAGCAAACCCGGTAACGCTCGGAACGCTTATGCGGTACGCAGAAGACGCGGGATGGCATTCGCCAGTAACTTTTGAAGCGACGGTGGATTTTGAGCAAGCCAAGGACGGCTTACCTTTTCCGATTGAAGGCGTAGACCTTCTGCGCCCGCCTGGATTTGTTGGCGAGGTTTGCCGATGGGTTAACGATCAGTGCCGCTATCCTCGCGAGCATCTTGCCGTTGCCACCACGCTTGTGGCTATGGGTAACGTGTGCGGTCTTCGCTACACAGACGATCTAGACGGCGCTTCGGCAAACCTTTTTGCGTTCTGCGTCGCTGGGTCGGCTACCGGCAAAGAGGCTGTACAGCAAGCAATGGCCGAGATTCACCGGGCCGCCGGCATCCACGTTGCCACGCATGGCGCTATCAAGTCAGAGCAAGAGATTGTCCGTAACCTTATCCGTAACCAAGCGGCGCTATACATCATTGACGAAATCGGTATTTTCTTGCAGAAGGTCGCCAACGCCCAGCAGCGGGGTGGCGCAGCATACCTTGACGGCGTAATTGGCATGCTGATGGCTGCATACTCAAAAGCAGATGGCTTTATGCTGCTGACAGGCGACACCAAGGACGAAGTGCGAAAGGCTTTAATCCAAGAGCTTGCCCAGTGCCGAAAAGCCGTTAGCGAAAACGAAGACAAGTCCGGGGCACAAGGCCGCAGGGTTCCGCAGCTTGAGCGCGCACTTGAGAACATCGACAACGGTCTAGACCGTCCCTTCCTATCAATGGTCGGGTTCACAACACCTGTAACCTTTAACGGCCTTGTAACAGCAGAGCAGGCCACGAACGGGTTTATTGGCCGATCACTGCTTACAGAGGAAAAGGAAACAAGCCCAAGGGCTAAGCGCGGGTTTAAAAAGCTGCCAATGTCTGAACAAATGCGCCATGCCATTGCAGGGCTTTACATGTGTGGCGAGTACGATCCGCAGAACCGGCGAGTCGAGTATTACGGAACCAAGGCAAAGATCAAGACTACGCCAGTTGCGGCTACCATGCTGGGGCTTGCGCTTGACTGGCTAGAGGCTCACGCCGAGCTGCACAAAGAGAAGACAGGACTAGAAGCTGTAGTGCGTCGAGGCTATGAGATTATGGCCAAGATCAGCTTGATCCTAGCCGCCCCGGAGGGTGTGAGAACGGAAGAGCATGTGCGCTGGGCGTTCGCTATGGTTAAGCGAGATATAGAGACAAAAACGCGCCTCGCCTACGCCAACATGCGTGAGAAAGATAGCCCGCTAGACGCTTTGCGCGCCAAGATATTGAGCATCATTGATCAAGACCACGGCGAGAGCCAAGGCGTTATCGTCAACCGCTGCCGCAAGTGGGGCAAGCTAGAGACAGAAAAGATGCTGGCGAAGCTGGAAGAAGAGGGGGAAATCGAGCGAAGAACAGAGACTCACCCCATCAATGGCAAGGAGTCTTTCAAGTTTTTTGCAGTGTGATACACTAAAGGACAAGCCGCAGAAATGCGGCTTTGCTGCATCTGGAGATTCAACAATAGCAAAGAATAGCGGTAGATTAGCAACAAAAAAGCCTTATAAAACAAAAGATTAGTAGAGTAGCAAGGATATTCACGGTTTCACCGGTCAAAACGCGCTGTAGGTTGTTGCTATTCTACTATCCTACTATCGTTTTGATTTATAAGGCTTTTTTCTACTATCCTTCTACTATCCTTTGCTACTCTTCAAAACTAACCCAGCCAAGCGCTGGGTTTTGTCGTTTCTGAGGTGCGGATTTCCTTTAATAGAGAGATTTTAAACCCTATTATTTCTTATAAGGGACACATCTTGTTACAAATCAGTAAAATACGAGGCATGTAAATTGCATGAAATATAAATTAATCTAGATATTGACTTATTATTTAGCAGTGCTACAATTATATAAACAAACAAAGGAGACTCAAATGATCCGATTAGACCCATCATCAGTTTCAAAAAAATATCGCTACGGAACAGTTTTAGCTATGGTCGAAAAAGCCCTGGGCAGCGTAGATTCTGATTTGGTTGAAATTTGCTTAAAAGTAGATCACCCCGCATACCCAGAACCGATAGAGGTTCAAGCGATAAGAATGTGCGTTTCAAAAATAGCAACCGGCATCGGAGCAAAATTCACAACAAAAACTGTAAACGGAAGGCTTTTTATAGCCCGCATTTATTGACGCGCCAACCATCACGGCGTACATTCGCGACATTGGGTAACTGAAGAGAGGGCGGGAAGATGAGCAAGGTACTGAAAAGCGATAATTACGATTTTGGATCATGTGGTCTGAAAACTGGACTGTATGACACTGCGGGCGACGATCTATTCACTGGCGACGTTGTGGCGGTTAGCGCCCGGACATATTGGGATCGTCACAACGCATTCGATTTCAACGGGGTTTGCACTGTGGTTAGCGATCACGATAGCGAGTCTGATTCTACTGTCGCGTTCGTGATGGGGCTTAAATCAGTTCACGAAAGCTTCTTTGATGGTGATCCCGTTGCTAACGATAGCGAGCAGGTTGACTACCGATTCAGCACCGTAACCCAGGATCACGCAGCATGGGTTCTGCGTAAGGTAAAGGGCTGGGAGGACTTGGCACACCTTGAGAAGAATGGCGGGATTACCTGCTATGTGGAGGAACAGCCATGCTAACCCTACGCAACCCACGCAAATCAGGCCAGTACGCAACGATCACGTTCACCCGCTGCGATGGTATGCGCGCGGTTATTGCGTGCGATACAGCGAATGCTAGGCGGTTCCTGATGGCTAACCGTGGCTATGTGATCGCCAGGTGTGAGCAGGCTGCTGTAATCGGCCTTACAAGAGACATGGCAATGATGTTTGCTGAGTGCAAGGCGCGGGTTAGTGCGCTGCGCCGGACGCCTTGGCGACCCTATCTGGAGCCACAATCCATGCGCAAAATAATCCACTACATCCACCACACCTGTTCCTGGAGCTGCGACTGCTCGCCGCTATGCGGCCATCACTCCGGACTTGATAACTCAACCTGCCGCGTGTATAACGTGACGTGTAAGAAGTGTTTGGCGATTATGG
>JBOGOU010000055.1:0-30322 GCA_050748205.1 Pyrinomonadaceae bacterium
GGAAAGTAGCAATCACGCTGTACACATAAGCTACAGCCACACCAAGTCCGATCAGCGTGAACATATTGAGGCTGCGGTTCACAATTGACTGCCAACCGCGCACAAAGAATGGCCAGCCACCCCAGAGCACCACCGGCGAGGCGAGCGTCAGTTGAATCCAGGGCAGTGCGGTCATCGGCACGAGGCGCGCTAAAGGAAAGCCGGGTATGAACTCACTCATGCCGATTACCAGCAGAGGCAGACTGAGCACAGCACTCACCCAGAAGCGCCGCTTCATGTCTTTTAGTTCGTGATTTTCTTCCTCATCGAGCGTGACGGTGCGCGGTTCGAGAGCCATGCCACAGATCGGGCAGAAGCCCGGCGCATCGCGCACAATCTGCGGATGCATCGGGCATGTGTATTCAACCTTTTCTTTTGGAGCGGTCACGATCACCGGCTCCAGGGACATGCCGCACTTGGGACAGGAACCCGGCTTGTCCTGTCTCACCTCTGGATGCATTGGACACGTGAAAGTCTGAGCAGCTGATGTTGCCGCAGGTTTGCTTTCAGCTTTATCTCCGACAGGATGAGCCGACGACTTAGCTTTTTGAAGGAAACTCTCTGGATTCTCTTGAAATTTGCGCAAACAATGCGCGCTGCAAAAGTAATACTTCTCGCCGTTGTATTCGTAAGATGCGGAGGCCGAGTTGGGACTCACAGACATACCACACACCGGGTCTATCGTTGACGCTCTTGTTGTGCCGTCTTCCTGTTTCATTTGTGGATGCATTTAGTTTCTTCTTGATCGCTTCTGCCCTCGCCGTGTTCCCATCTTGGAATTCGAAAGATGATGCTTTAAGTTTGATCCTTCGATTAATCCGCAGATGTGACCTTCGACAGCGCCGGTCTTGTCCCACTCCGCCAGAGTAATAGCCAGCTCTCTGCGGTAGCGGCGCATCTCTCGCATGCGCTCGTCCAATTCATTCAAGCGGGCGCGAACAATATTGCGCACAGCTCCGCATGGGCTTTCGCCGGTCTGTTTCTCGGCAATGATCTGTTTGATCTCATCGAGAGCGAAACCCAGAAGCTGAGCCCGCTTGATAAAATCCAGTCGCTCCAATACTTCAGGGTCATACATGCGATAGCCGCTTTCGGTTCGAGCAGGTCGACCGAGAAGTCCGCTTCGCTCATAAAACCTAAGTGCTTCGACACCGATTCCGCTGATCTTGGCCACTTCGCCGATCTTTAAGGGTGTTCGAGTTTCTGGTCTCATTTGGTGCTTCGACTTTAGGTTCATTTCTTTACTCATCTGGTGACTTTGGATGAAAAGCTTTTCCATACACGCCAACTAAGACAGCGGTACACCCACTCCTGCTGCCCTCAGTACCTGTTCGTCAACTGGGCCTGCGAGACAGCACTTAGCAATCGTGCCGTCGATCACTATTGCCGGAACGCGGTTGATGCCAAGCCGAGCAGCCCGTGTCGCTACTTCCCGTTGATTCATATCCAGAACCTCTATTTCGCAACAGGAACATGCGATTTGCCGCACTGTTTTGATGGCTGCATCACATGCAGGGCACCCGGCACTAAAAATCTCGATCTTGCGTTTATTGTTCATAAGTCCCCCTCCACCTGGTTACGCTATTTCAAGGCGAGGATATTCTAAACCCTGTAGTCGAATACAGAGTCAAGGGGAGGTGGCAGAAATATTTTAGGCTCACTCTAACGAGCTAATTCGGCAAATAGTCAGACCTTTACTTCACTTCAAACGTTAAACTCGCCCACTTTGATTCGTAATTCAAACCGGCCTCGTTAATCGGCTCCATGTGGATTAACTTCACGAACCATTTGCCTGGCTGCGCCAATTTGAAACGGGCGATGCCTTTGGCGTCCGTTCGCGCGTTGATTGAATGCAACTTGCCATCCTGCGATTCCCAGCCTGCGGTTACAAATTGATTCACCAGCGGTCTTCCGTTCAGCAAACAAAGCACGGGGCTTGTCTGGCCGACTTTAAGAGAATACGGATTCTGCTGCGGGATGATCTCGACCGGATAGTTCAACGGTCGTTTGTAATCGTCCGAGAGCTTGTCGCCCACCTGGAACACGGCCCGCACATGCTTCGAGTAGCGCTCGCGAACGTCTTTGCCGAGTTCGTTGTTTTTGCGACGCGCCGCCAGCGTGTCGGGGATACCTTCATGCGACAGGTATTCGTTAAAGTCTGCGGCCTTCAGGGCAATCTCTCGCGGCCTGGTTGAAATCCCCACAAGATAAGTTCCCGCATCACCGGTTTGAATCTCCATCACTGAGGTTTTCTCCTCGGCACGCCACACGATTGAGTCAACGCTCGCAGCGTTAAGACCTAGCCCGTGCAGGCTCAGGTGAGCCAGCCGTTCTCGCGCAACCGCCCCATCACTTTTTTGAAAAGTTCCATTGAGCACACGCACAACGGCTTTCGAGTTGGGCTGAAGGAAATACGAATCCAACTTCAGAAATAGGTCGTGGGCCTGCGCCGCGACAACGATCAGCAAAAGCGTGGCACAGCCAAAGAGTATTCTACGCATCATTGACTCATTCCTTTCTATTCAAGACTACCGCGTAATCACTTTGGTCGGGGCAGAGCTTCTATAAGCTCCGTAAGGCTCGCGATAGGTGATTAGTAACAGGGCTGCGATAAGCAATAATGCTATCCACGGAAAAGCAAGCCACCGAAATTTTTGTCGCCACAAGACATCAGCCGGTTTAGACATACCCGCTAGTGCGATCACGACTCCCATATACCTGTGCTTTAGCACAGACTCGGCGATAGCCTCGGGAGTGCCATACTCGGTGTGAACAAAAAGCACTACGCCGATCGCGACGAAAGCCGAAGGCGCTATCAGTCCCCACAATTTCGTCCGACGAACCTTTGCGCGATGTAACATCTCCGCGAAGCCCGCCGTCAGTAACAGCAATGCCATCAGAAAGTGCTCGCGCTGCTGAGGATCTCGAATAACCGCCGCCCATGTGACGCCAAGCTCATCTGGTCCCCGCTGCAACAGTATGTATGACGGCAAAACAAGCCCGCGATGAAGACAAGTCCAAGCCAGACATACTGTGCGCCTTTTGAATTGGCCCGACCAAACGCTTGTAGCAGCGCCATGACCGCAACCACGCCAAACATCCCACCCTCGATCCAGTGCGCCAGATTCGAGACCCACTGTAGTTGCTCAGGAGTCTGTTCCATTGCCCGACTCTTTAAGGCGTGCTCTTCGGTTTCGCCTTCATGTTGTGATTACCCATATTCATGTTCATGTTTGCGTGCTCGCTCGCATTCATGTTCCCGTGCACGTTCGCGTTCGCGTTAGCCGGATTTGCCGTTGGGCTTGGCGAAGCGGTGACCATGGTGTTCGCGTTGGTGTTGGCGTTGGTGTTCGTGTTTTCAGTTGTAGTACAACCAGCGCCCATCACTAAGACCAGCAGAGCCAAAAAATATGCGATTCCTTTCATCTCGATTCCTCCTGTTGTAAACAAACTCAAACTGCCGAGTGGGGCCCAAGGCCACTTGGTGCGATCTAAAGCCTTCGCGCGTGCCAAAGCGCATCGAGAAACATTCCGATGCCGAGCAACGCGAGCACCGTGGCATCACTAAAAAGGTGTTGCTGAGTAATCCCAACCAGCGGGCTTCCTGTTAGCTGTGTATTCCATGCGCCGACCAGCGCGAAGAAAGCTAACGTCAGAAAAATCCTGCCGATATCAACCCAGTAACGAGCACCGACACTTGATGGCTGCATGTCTCACCTCCATGGTTTTCATGCGCTCAAACTCCTGGCCCTACCGCTCAAGGCCTTGGAGTCGGCGATTGAGAAGCTGCGGGAGCACGACGCGGCGCGCTCGAATGCCAATGGACAATGCGCCAATCCTGCCCACGTTTCTCCAGCACCGCCGTACCTAAGCCTGCGCCTTCAACGTGACGTGTCCCGACACCGGCTGAGATTGCGTATTTGAACGTCGCCCAAGCCGTGTTTCCCGAGACCTTCACCTTGATGTCAGACAGCGTGTATTTGGTGTTCTTCATTTCTTTCATCTCAGGCCCGAGATGATGATCGCGATAGTCCGCCCAGCCATAGTTGGCATGACCGCTTTCAAACACGGTCACTGATTTATCGTTCGCCCAGAGTTTTTCCAGCGCCGGCATGTCGCCCTTTTCAAAGCCAATCGCGCTCTGAGTGAGCACCTCACGCACGGAGTTCTCATCGTCTTGCGCACTCGCCGACGAGCCGATGCCGAACATCGTTATGGATGCGAGCGCAAGAATGGTAATGATTCGGTTTCTATGTTTATTGATTCGATTCTGCATGATCCGTTTCTCCTTCAGACGGTTGATGTAGACGGCGCCCCACGCCGACTATGAAATCTCCCAGAAACCACTCTAGCTGATTCGACCCGACGCTGATCCCACAGCCTTCGAGTACCGCGACAAATTCCTTCGCCGTGAAGCGATTCTCCGCCGGGTGCTCCAGAAATGTTCGATAGAACCAGCGGTCGAGCGCCTGCCTGGTCACCTCCTCAAAGAAAAAGCGCCCACCAGGTTTAAGAACGCGAGCCACTTCCGTAACTGACTGTTGCCAATCGGGCACATGGTGGACGATGCCAAAATCAAACACCGCGTCATATGTCGCGTCCGCCGCATTGATCGCCGCAGCATCGCCGACGAATAACCGGAGCCGGTCAGGCGAATAGTTTGAAAGACGTCGACGAGCCAACTCGATCATGGCGGGATCAAGATCGAAAGCGTCCACTTGACGTGCTCCAAATCGTTCAAAGATAATTTCCGTTCCCACGCCTCGACCACAACCGATTTCCAGCACGCGCTGGCCTTCAACCCGTCCGCCAAACCGTTCCATCAACACAGCTTCATAGCGGCGCTGTACAAATGCGCGCACCGGGCTATTCATTAACGCCTTTTCAACGCGATTCAGCTTCAAAGCGTTTCATCTGCCCATTCGATCGAGAAGTGCTTTCATCTGATTAATCTCTGCCTGCTGGCTCGCGATGATGCTCTTACACAGCTCTTTGACCTCCTGATCCTGTATAGAAGCTTCATTGCACATAAGGATCGCCCCGCCGTGGTGTGGAATCATCGAACGCAGGAACTGTCGATCACCGATCGCGGCCTGTTGTCGAATTGCAAACCAGGAGCCGATCAGCACCAGCACGCCCGCGGCAATAATCGTGAGGTTAAGCTTCTTCAATTTGTACATCGACCACATTAACGGCAATTCGATCACCACCATCGAAGCAGTCATCAACGCGGCCATGTAGACTTGGTTGAAGCTGTTGAATACGTTGCCAAATGTGTTCACCATCGCATACATGAAGATGTACATGGCGATGAAATGGAGCGTCACCATTGCTAATAGTCGGCTGTAGTGGTTCATCTGCATTCGAGCACGTCCTTTCGGTTGTCAAAACGCCGGTCCTGAGGGCCTAGTCGGCAAATTCCGCAATAATCTTTTGTCGAATCTGCAAGGCTGTGAGTCCCTGTTTCTGAAGGCGATAGGCCATCAGCGCTTCATCAACACAGGTGGCACAGTGCGCTGCGTGATCGTCTTCAAAACAACTGTGGAGGCTCTTGTGTCCCATACCTCGGTCACAGTGGCAGTAACATGGCATCTGCGCGATCGTTTGGGGAATCTCCTTTGCTGCCCGATAAGCATCTCGCGTAGCGCCGCTGAATTGTTCCGGTGACAGAGTCGCCCTGAGATTAACTGGAGGTGCTTCATAATGCGCGGGCACTTTGGTCGTCACACTGTCCGTTTGCGAAGTGACCGGCGTTTTTGCCGTAGCACGCGGCTCGGTTCGATTAGATTTGCGAGTGCGTTGCGTGATGATCAGCGCCACTAACACAACGACAAGGACGCCGATCGCGATGATGAAGAGGTTCTTTTTCATATCTTTCATCTGCTGCCTGAACTCACAGTTGGTTCAGCTTCGTTGGAAGTCATTGCGGGATGACTTCGCGCCGGTGTTAAGAAGACCAGTACCGCCGTCACCAGCAGCACCGCCACCCCTAACGCTGCTTCCAAGGCAACCGAGCGGCGAAAGCCTCGCTCAAGCTTGGCCACAGAAGTCGCGTCTGAATCTGTTTTCTGCGCCTCAACCAAACGCGCTGCAACCTTTCCAAAGTGAAAATTGTTGATACCGCCAAGCAGTAGCATCACCCCAACGACGATCAGCTTCAGCGTCAGTACCTTGCCATAAGGCGTCATCCAAAATGCCTTGATCGAGGGAATGTGAGCCCATGTGTTGTAGAGACCCGCCAACACCAGCAACACGACGCTCGACATGGCTATCCGGGTGAATAGCTTGATGAGGTGATAAATCGCAATCGTGCGCCGAGGCTTCGGTACGAACGGCAGCGCGGGCGGCAATGTCAAAGCAAGATGAAACAATCCGCCAACCCAAAATCCTCCGGCAAGCAGGTGCAGCCAATCGGTAAAAACTGCGAGACGGTAATCTTTGGCGGAAGCCACGGCATGTCCGGTCCAACTGGGCGCAACCAGGAGTGCGGCACTGGCTAACAAGCCTGCCCACCATAACGCTGAATGCTCACTCGCTGGTTGACGCTTCCCCCTTCGAGTGAGCAGCAGCACGATGACGCCGATGGCGCCGAGCGAAACTATTTGCAGACTCCAGGAACCACCATAACCAGTGGCAAGAACTCGCGCCCAAAGTGAAGGCGACAGAGATTCGCCGAGCGACTTGTCGAAAACTGCTGAAGCCTGAAGCACGAGTGCAGCGAGCGACATAGCAGCAAGCAACACGACACTGATCCATAAAAGCAGTAAGGCGCGCTGTTCACTAGCTGCTCCGGCCTTGGTTCGCTCGGGACCGACAAGCGCGCGACGCAGGGACGGCGCCAGGACCAACACCCTGAACGCAAAGCCTCCGAAGAGAGTCATCATTGCCAAGTAGCTGAGCCAACGCACCAGAATTTGGCCGGATGAGATCTGCTCACCCTGATCCTCTTGCGGACTCATTTCGGGCATGGGAGTAGCGGTCGTTGCCGCTTGCCCCGTTGTGAAAGGCGTGCCACTCGCTGTTGATGCCGCAACAGAGAAGGTGAACCGTCCGCGTATTGCGTGCTGGTCCGCCGACAGAACCTTCCAAACAACGTTATAGGCGCCAGGTTTTAGTTCGCCGAGTTCGATTTGTGCTTTTTTATTCCCTTCGGAGAGCGTGACCTCGCCGCGATCAACCCGGTTCCCCTGTTGGTCTTTTACCTCGATGGTATTGAGTCCTGGCTCCAACTCTTCGTTGAACCACAGTTCAACGAGCTTCGGAGGCTGTGCGACAGTCTCTTTAGCTTTTGGTTGTGAGCGAATCAGCATCGCGTGGGCCTGCACCGCAACCGGAATGCTGACGGATGCCAGCACGGCCATGAAGGCGCATCCCAGCCTTGCCGATAACAGCCGATCTCTTCGCTTGTAGTTCGTCATCCTTCACCCCACTAATCGACCGGCATCAGTGCCCGTGCTTGTGTGTATTCGTCTTTGGCACGGCCTTAGGTTTGGTTGTCTTCCTAGTCGTGCTCACACCCTTCAGCCGATTCATCTCCGTGATCTGAGCTTGTTGCTTGACAACAGCCTTGCGGGCGAAATCTTTGATTTCCGCATGCTGCGCTTTTGTCGTAGCTTCTTTCGCCATGCCGATAGCCATTTGGTGATGGTGAATCATGGTGTCCAGAAACAGATGGTCAAAGGCAGTGCCCTCGGAAGCCAGTAGTTTCCGTCGCGTGTCGTCCATGTCCATATTCATTCCCGGATGCATGCTCTGCATCATCGATTCCATCATCGCTGGGTCCATTGGCGGCTTGCCTGCGTACCAGTGATTATGATGCCCTTGCAATTCATCAATGTCTTTCCGCTGGTCAGCGGCCAGCTTTTGAGCGAATGTCTTTAAGCGCGCATTTTTTGATTTCGTCTCAACCATTTGCGCCATTTCGAGCCCTTGCTGATGATGTATGATCATCATGTCGATGAAATGCAGGTCATACGGCATGTCACCCATTTGCTGAGCGCGTGAGTTACTGACAAAAATGCTGAGTGCGACAACCAGCGCGCTCAACCCGATTAATTTCGTGCGATTGAATTTCATGTTCTTTCCCTTGTCTCCTACTGATATTGTTTCTTCGTTTTTGACCAAGCCATGGATCTCAATGTCGAGCCCTACTCTCCATGTTTGTGCCCCGGCATAGCAGCCGGAACTTCGGTAATCCCTTCGCGTATGCGGCGGACAACTTCTTCGTACATCGTCGGCGGCAGCACACGCACCAGCGTCATCATTCCCATCATTGAGGCGGTCCAGCCGGGCGGTAGGCCGTAGGTGTGAGGCTTCGCCACCTCGCGATCCATGATCATGTGCATGTCCTGGGGATAACCCGGCGTTCGCTTCCTTCCGTTTCCTGCAGCCGCAGTTTGCGGACTGGCTTGAGGACTCGGGCCGATAATGTTTGAAGTGTTTCGTTCCTTCTCAGTGCTGTCGCCCATGCCGCGTCCAAATCCCGGCGCCAGATCCTCGGACAATGCGTTGCCTTGTTTGACGATGCCCATTCCCTCTTCCATGCCCTTGCCGGTCTGCGGGCCGTGCCCTGCCATCGCCATTGGCCCAACCATCGAAACCATCTGGTTCATCATGTGGTGGGGGAGATGGCAATGGAGCATCCACTCGCCCGGATACACGGCGTCGAACTCGATGTCGCGCGCCTGCGCCACGCCAACCAAAACCGTGTTCTCGCGAAACCATCTAGACTCGGGAATCCGCCCCGCCTCAGTTCCGGTCACGTAGAACTGGTTGCCATGGATGTGCATCGGGTGGTGATCCATGCCGAGATTCACCATGCGAATACGCACCCGCTCGCCTTGTTTGACAATCAACGGCGTCGTCGCCGGACCGGCTTTACCGTTAAGCGTGAGCCAGTTGAACTCCATCGCCAGCGAGTTGGGCACCGGATTGTTCGGCAGCAGCGCCCACTCCTGGAGAATCAATCCGTAGTCCTTGTGGCAATGCGGCGTGTAAGGCTCTTTCGGATAGATGATGAAGAACCCGATCATCCCCATCATCTCCTGCATCGCCATGTGCGAGTGATAAAAGAAAGTGCCGTTTTGATAGACCGTGTACTCGTAGGTATACGTGCCTCCCGGCTCGACCATTGGCTGGCTGATGAAGGGAACTCCGTCCATCTTCAAAGGCACTTCAAGCCCGTGCCAGTGCACCGTGGTCGCTTCCGGCAGTTTGTTCTCAAAGAGTATGCGTACCCGGTCACCTTCATTAACTTCGATAGTAGGTCCGGGAACACTACCGTTATAACCCCAGGCATAAATCTCTTTCATCGGATTGATCTGCGTCCTTACAACCTCGGCGGTAAGACGAAAGACCTTCACGCCGTTTTCCATCGTCCAGGGAAGCTTCGGCAGGTCAGGAGTCTGGACCAGAACTCTGCCCTCGGGGCTTACCGGAGCGACTTCCGTTTGCGGCGCTGGTTGCTGACCGGTCTTAGTCGGTGGATGAACGTGTTGAGCTGAAACTAATCTGCCGGTGGCTAAGAAGCCTGCTCCAATAAGACCGGTCTTCAGAAAATTGCGTCTGTTATTCATGGTGTTACTCCTATGCTTGAACGTCGTTCCCAGTTACGGCCGAGTCTCGCGGTTTACCTCGCCTCCGGTCGCTTCATTCGGCGACCTGAGTTTTACGCCTTCGGTGAACTCGCCGGGGCGGCTAATCGGATCCAGTCCGCCTTCCAATAAAAAGCCTCGCAATCCCACTAAGCTCTGCCGCAATTGAATAAGCGCCCTTGCGTACTCGACCTCGACTTGAAATAGTGTCCGTTGGGCGATTAAGACCTGTGGATAAGCCGCCGCCATGTTTTTGAAATTCGACAGGTACATTTCATAACCGGCGCGAGCTTTCGGTATCACCTGGGTGCGATACTTCTCGGCCACCTGCGATGCATTTCGATACTCGCGGAAAGACGAGGCAAAGCGGTCGCGCAACGAGAGTTGAAGGCGCTCCAACTCCTTTTCCGCAATTGCCAGCTCGGCTTCGGCAGCGGCAATGCCGCCCTGATTGCGATTGAAGATCGGCACGGTCACGCCGACTTGGAGGCGCCCTTCCATTCCCTTCCGCTGATTGGCAATCGAGGGCACAAACGGTTCGAACCGTTCATAGTTGTAGCCGAGTCCTCCTGAGACGAAGAGATCTGGAATGCGCTCGGCGCGAGCTCGAGCGAGCACCGCGCGCGCTCGCTCAACGCCGGCCTGCGCGGCCTTGATTTCGGGGCTGCCGCGCAAGAGCGCGCCGAACAGTTCTTCCTGGTCAAAGGTCGCAACCCCTTCTTCAAGGCTCCCCGCCAACCGCGCAGGTCGCAGCCCTGAATCGCCGATCATTGCGCCGAGCGCGCGCCAAACTCTTTCACGATCATTCCTGGCGCGAAGCAGATCAATTTCTGCCCTTTCGATCTCGATCTCGATCTCAAGGTAATCAGGGCGATCGGCCTGGCCGATGTTGTAAAGCTCCTTCGTAATCTCGCCGGCTTCGCGCACGAGGTTGCCGAGTTGGACGCGGAGGTCAACCAGGCGCTGCGTGCCCAAGGCCTCGTAATAAAGCATGCGAACCGAATTCAGCACGCGCTGCCGTTGCGCCTCTGCCAGCGCCTCGGCCTGATCGGTCTCTCGCGCGAAAATCCGCTTCGCTTTGCCAAGCTTTCCTCCCAAAGGAATGGTTTGCTCGACAAACGCCCCGTGCTCGGCAGTTTCACCCGGAGAACGGAAGACGAACTCTTCCAGGAAATAGCCGGCCGTGGGGTTCGGGAAAAGTCCAGCCTGACGACGCCGACCTTGCGAGACGCGAATGGAAGATTCCGCCTGGGCCAACGTGGGATTCTTTTCGAATCCCATCTTTTCGAGATCTTCCAGCCGGAGGACCGGAGTGTCCGGCAAATCGTCACGCAATGGTGGTCTGCGTGGTTCCTCAGTTGGGAGAGGCGGAGTCGGTGAGGCCATCGGCATTTGCATGCCCGGTGTCATCACATGCCCCGGACCAGGTGATGGCGATGCTGTTGGCATCTGCATGCCAGGTGTCATTACGTGTCCCGGACTGGGTGATGGCGATGCGGTTGGCATCTGCATCTCAGGCGTCATCACGTGCCCCGGGCTGGGCGATGGCGAAGGCCTCGGCCTTGTGCGCCGCGCGCGCGTAGACGTTCTCTTCTTCCTCGGCGTACTTATCGCCTTAGGTTTGGCTGCCGGTTTCATCTTCGACATGTCGTGTTGTTCATGTTGAGGCAAAACGCTCACGTTGACCGCAAACATCAGCACAAATGCGCCAAACATTCTCAGCGCCATACTCAAATTACTAGGCCGGTTCATGGTTTCCCCTTACGTGGTTCGCCAAAGCGAACGCGACGTGTTCTAAAACAAACAGTTGATATGGATAAAGTCGACAACACAGGCTAACGCCTGCGTCACTATCACGAATGTGATTGTCGGAAGGATCTAAATGCGGAAGACGTTGAGTAGGACGTGGCGGGGGAGTTCTGGACCCGGCGGTCCGTGCGCCCTTGAAGCAGGGATGGGAACGGATGATTCGTGTTCGACAATAGCCGACTCAACTGCGAGTGGAATGTTTAGATCGCTTGCCCGCTTCGCAGTTTCAGTTTCCCTAAAAGAAACAGGGTTAGAACTCGACCGCGAATGCATTGCGCAATGCGGACATGACCCAACCGGCTGACGTACGCTAGCGCCCGAGGATGTAGCCTTAGAATCAGATGTCTCTCTCGGAACGGTCTCGCTCTCCATTGAGTCCATTTCCATGTGACTCATATGCTCATCTGAGGCAGAGGGCGTTGTCTGAGTTATGCAGGGTTCAGCCGGCGATCTTAGATGGGGACAGAGCGCTGCGACCAGGACACTCGCACCCTGACTGTAAAGCAATGCTATTCCAAGTACTGTGGTGGCTGCGAACCGCTTATTCATCGTCAGTCTGTTCCAGGATGCTCAGGTCCGAGTTTAGGGACGGCTAAATATAGCACGTGGTCGATTCGAGTCAAGAGCCGTGTCCTGGCAAACTTCAATGGCACGGCCCTTCGTCGCAGCACGTCTCACCACGTAATCCCTCAATGCCTTCCTTAACAATGATTGGAACCATAATCAAGGCAGCCACAGGATCGGCCCACCACCAGCCAAGAAGCGCATTCAGTAATAGCCCGCCAAGCAGAATCGCTGAAAGATTCGTCTCATTGAGTCCTCTTTTCTTGAAATTCATTTCTTATTGCGGGGATCGTCTCCCGGGTTGACGTAATTGATTTGCCACGGTCCCATGCCGTGAAGCTGAATCAACGTTTCTCCCTTGGTCCAAGCGAAGTGCCTCATACCTGATGGCATAAACGCAAAAGAGCCGGCGGGAAGTGCGCGGCCACCAGACGTGTCAAACTTCTCTCCCATGCCGAGATTGAAGTTACCGGAGATAACGGTCACATGCTCTACAGCTGGATGCCAGTGGGGCTGAATATTAAAAGCGTCTGGGAGTCGCAAGCGCATCGTAAAGGGACCTTCCTGGGTCGGATCACCTTCCATTCGCCACCTTCGTTCCTTTTGGAAGAGACGCTGGGCCGTCCATCCACTTCATGTCCTGGGTTTGGAAGAAGCCATGGTCGGAATGGCTCGTGCTCTGCCCTATTGCGATTGCAGTAACGCCGATTGCGAATTGTAATTCTCCTTTTGGTCCTGGTTATTGCTTCAACGACAGTTCATACGCGTAAACCGTGCCTTCTTGAACTCCAACAAACACTCTTTTTTCAGAACTTCCGATGCTTCTGATGCAGCCTTTAAGATTCAATTTCCACTGCGGCGCACCATCGGAAGCACGAAATGCTTCAGCCTCACCGCGACAGTTACCGGCAACGACAAGCCCGTTCCAGGCGTGAGGACGTTCAGACGCCCAATCCGGAGACGACTTTTGCTGCCATCGCAGTTTTGTTAACTCGGGACTGATTGAAATGAGGTAGCCAGAACGTTCGGAGCGATTCTCCAAGAAAAGGAGCAGCGCGTCGGCAGTCAACGTTATTCTGCCTACGGGCATCGCTTCAACGGGCAACTCGGTGACAGTGGTTCCGGTCTCTGCGTCCAGCCGATACATTCGATTGTTGCTAGCGCCGACAAAAAGCAATTTGTCTTTTAGAGCCAAACCGGTCGAGGGCGACGCCGGCAGCTTTTGTTTCCAGATGACTCGACCGGATGTCGCATCAAGCGAATAGATAATTCCGTCGATTCCGACCAGGAAAAGATGGTGGTCATCAGCGACAGGTGCTTTGATCATCTCGCAGCCTTCATTTGAGGCGCCGGTCGAAAATTTCCAACGCAACTGACCGTCCGTCAGATTGAGGGCGTACCAACTGTCCTGGAAGCTGCCGAAATAAACGTTCTGTCCAATGCGAAGGATATCCGTGGGCACGCTGATAGTTTGATACTTCCAGCGCACTTTGCCTGTATTCCTTTCAAAAGCGTATACGTGGCCGACTCCATCTGGAGCACAACTTCGATCCGTGCCAATTAGGATCAGATCCTCTGTGACCAGTGGGTTCCCATGAAAGCTGATCTGGTTTCCATCCTTGCGGATGTTATAACTCCAACGGATCTCGCCCGTTGCCTTATTGAATGCGTAAAACACGCCTGCGCATGAACCCACAAACACTGAATCGTCCGCGACCGCGGGGACGGAGAAGATTCAACCACCAGTGTCGTATTGCCAGACGAGCTGTGGTGTAGCCGGATTGAACTGCTCAACTCGTTTCGTCTGGTCGCAGCTGGAATTCGTCAACGCCAACAAGGCAAAAACCGAAGATAGGAATTGGTGGAGCTTCATCTCATTTTGTTTTAGTTCGGTTTGTCTCCCGAGACGATGAGCATCTGGGCCGGGCAGCTCATTCGCTCATCCGGAAAGAATTCAGCCACTGCTTCTTTTACTTCGCTGGCAATTCTAAGACGCAGATCAGTAGGCATTGCGTCTAGTTTCTCTCGCAAAGTACCTGAAGTGCCGGAGCGCATCTCCCAAAATTCATCGCGAGAAATCGGCGCTTCGATATTAAACTTCAGCAATCGTTCACGTACTCGCTTCGCGCCTGCTGCTGTAAGTATTTGCGCAAGTTTGCCAAGTGCGGCGAAGCGGAATGCTCCCGGAGCGTCCGGATCGGCTGGTTGCGTTGCGATGTGGCGTGAGATTACGTCAGTAACGATATAGGCAAACGGGTTCAAGTTACTGTCATGCCACACTGCAAACGATAAAGAGCCTTCTGATTTGAGCACGCGCAGCATCTCGCGCAAACCTGATAGCGGATCAGGAAAAAACATTACGCCCATCCTACAAACCGCCGCATCGAAAGAATCGTCTTCGAAGGGCAACGAATCCGCCAGACACTGTTCGAAGGAAATGTTCTTTAGTCCTCGACGCTGCGCTTCGCTTTGAGCGGCGGCTATCATCTCCGCAACGGCATCTGTACATGTTACTGAGCCAGTCGCACCGACCACTTCGGCGATTGTAAGTGACGGCTCGCCTGGCCCACCTGCAACGTCCAATACATTGTCGCCCTCGATAATGCCCGCCTCTTCAATCAGTGCGCTGGTCACAGGGGCAAACATCGTCCGAATAATTTGTGCGTGCCGTTCCCAATATGCTGCCGATTCACGCCATTCCCGCAGACTATCAACTAGTTGAGCTTGACTCATCGCTCGATCCTTCCACTCCTTTCTAAATAAATGCCTGCGTTACTTCTTTCGGTGGAAACGACCTTCAGAATAAGTTTCAAAATCTTTACCCGGCGCCGCCAATTCAAAAGCCTCAACAAACTCATCTGGACCGATTATTTTGCATGTCTCACGAGCACGCCAGCCCACCGGAATATTTTCAATACTTTCCGAAGTGAACACGATCGTATCGGCGCTCATGCTCGTCGCTACATACTGAGTAACAAAACTCTCGACGTGAAATTGCCTGAACACAAACTGCTTTCGGCCCTTGTCGAAGCCAATCATTCCCCAGTCTTCGTGAATCTCACCTTTTGGATTTTTTGGTTGTGGCTCATAAGTCGAGACGTTATGGACATGCAAGAACTTGTCGTTGAGTGTTAGGCGATACTCACGCTTGACCTTGGATACTCCCGGCTTACCAGCTCCGGTTCCTTCCCACTTACCAACAAAGAACTTCAATAAGACAAACATCTCAGCCGCGCCGCTCTCGCTTTTATTGAAATCGCACGAAATAAGGGAACTTGACGTGTTCGCATACTGATTTCCTCGCGACCTCGCGCTGCGCACAAACGCGTGCCGGAAGCCGTCGATGAAGATGTCCCAACAATGTCGCCGCTCGTGTTGATGCCAAAGGCACGGGTCAGCGTCGCATTCGGGACATCGATCGACGTGAATTCACCGTGAGCAGAGCGCAGAAAGCCATCGTCTGGTGGTCCTAAGACACTGCAATTTCACGGCGGCGGCGATCCAGTTGGTCGGCTTGCCCGCATTCATCACCTCCTGCGCTTTCGCGCGGCTCTCGACCATGACCTGCTTCGGGATCATTTTCAGCACGAGCGAGATGCCGAGCGGAATGAGTAGAAGGTCGTCCAAGTAGCCCAAGATCGGGATGAAGTCGGGAATCAAATCAATGGGGCTGAAGGCGTAGCCGACGACGCACGCCGCGCAGAGCTTGGCGTACCACGGAGTTCGCGCGTCCCGGCACGCGAGATAGAGCGCGTATGTCTCAGCTTTGAGTTGCCGTGCCCCCTGTTTCCACTTCGCAAAGGTCTCCTTCATCCGTCCCCTCCGATGGCTGCGGACCGCAACTCTTACAGTTTAGTTTTTCACCCGCTCACGCTAGAACCACGCATAGAGCGTCGGTAGGATGAGCAGCGTTAAGAGCGTCGAGGTGATAAGCCCTCCAATGACGACGGTCGCCAAAGGTCGCTGCACCTCCGCGCCGGCGCTCGTTGCCAGAGCCATTGGGATGAAGCCGAGACTTGCGACAAGAGCCGTCATCAATACGGGTCTGAGCCTTGTCAGCGCGCCCTCGCGCACCGCGTCGGCGAGCGGCTGTCCTTCTTCGCGCAGGCGGTTGATATAGCTGACCATTACTACGCCATTGAGCACGGCCACCCCGAATAACGCGACTACAGGCCTTACGAAAGGTTCTGACCAAGCCTCACGATGACATTGTTTCATGCCCACACGTCGGTTCGGCCATTCTTTTCTTAGAGTCGATCCCACGAACGACTTGTTAATGTTCGGCGTTGGCAGGCATGAAACAGCAGAAAGAAAGCTACGGTTCCTGCGCCCACGCATAGGCCGGTAACTACGGAATACAACACACCGCGCATCGTCACTGGTTGCTTCCACTCGCTGAAGAACCTCAGGTAAACGAGATAGATGGCAATGATCAGAGCGGCCGTCAATTAAACTACGAAACCGCCAAGCCCGTCACCAATGCGTTCCGACGCGAGCTTGGTGAAAACTTGATGCAACCCATAGAGGACGGCTGCCGCAATTGCATACCAGAACCATTCAGACATTGCTCGATTTTCTCTCAACGTCTTTTTAGCCTGCTCATTGCCTGCCCTTTGCGCCGTTGCGCCCGATTGCTGCCACCCAGCTTCAATCTGACAGTGCCGCCAGCCCAGGACCTTGCGGTATCTCGCGGGCCTTCGCATACGCCTCGGCTTGACCATACTTTAGGTAAAGCGCGGGTATCACGATCATGTTCAGGAACGTTGAAGTAAAAATGCCGCCGAGGATTACGACCGCCATGGGTTGCTGAATCTCTTTGCCGGGTTCTCCTACGCCCAGCGCTAAAGGGATCAGTCCGACGCCAGCCACCAGAGCTGTTATTAGGGTGGGGCTTAGTCTTTCCAGCGAACCCTGCGTGATCGCATCGCGGAAGCCGACGCCTTCTTCCGTCATTAACTGGGAGTAGTGGGAGTAGTGACTAATAAGCATGATGCCGTTGCGCGTGGCGATGCCGAAGACAGTGATGAAGCCAACGAGTGAGGCAATCGATAACGTTCCTCCTGACAGAAAGACCATCACGACGCCGCCGATGAGAGCAAGCGGCAAATTGGCCATTACCAGAAATGCAGAACGGACGGACTTGAGCGCGATGAAAAGCAGCAGGAAAATGCCCGCAATTGCAACCATAGACAGAAGCGCGATTTGTCGTGACGCTTTTTCCTGTGATTCAAACTGGCCGCCGTATTGGACGAAGTATCCCTGCGGCAATTGCACCTTCTGATTGATCGCGCCGCGCACGTCTTCAATTACACTCCCCAGATCGCGGTCTGCAACGTTGGCCTGAACGATAATGCGACGTTGCACGTTTTCGCGGTTGATCGTGTTTGGCCCCTGGTCGACCCGCACCTCGGCCACTTGAGCGATCGGAACTTTCGCGCCAGTGGGAGTATCAATCAACGTGTTGCTGATAGTTTCGACTGATTGGCGTACTGTATCGTCGAAGCGGACCAGCACATCGTAAGTGCGCTGCTCTTCGAGAACTTGTGAAGCTGCGTGACCGTTGAAAGCAGTATCGACCGTTTCAGCCAGTTCCTCAGTCGTCAGACCAACGGCAGCGGCTGCCTGCCGGTTCATGTTGACCTGCACCTGAGGCACTCCCACCTGCGGTTCAACGAGCAGATCCACGATGCCCGGCACTCCGGACATTGCATCTCGAATCTCTCCGGCTTTGTTTCGCAGCGTCGCGAGGTCAGGGCCGAAAAGTTTTATGGCAATCTGGGCGCGGGTGCCTGACAACAGGTGATCAATACGATGGGAGATGGGTTGGCCCACTTCGGCGGTAACGCCGGGAATGATGGTGCGTGCTTTCGTGCTCTAGGACTCCTATTAACTCCTGCGCATTTGATTGAGTCTCGTGGCGGCCGAGTGACCTCTTCAGTAAGTAAGAAATCGGACTACGAAAGGCGGCGCTTATCAGCCATAGGGCCGCAAGCGGAGGCGTGACGACCGTGGAGGTATAGAGTTGCGCCGCACTCTCAGGTCGAAGGCGCCATAAACCTTTTGCCGTGGCACGTCGCACCCACAGCGCAACTATGAAGCCCGCGATAGCAAACACGGTGCTGAAAAGAACGAAGTTTTCGATGGCCGCAAGAGTCACGTTCCGCTTCGCACTATTTGTTCACTTCCCTCGCTGACGCCGCTTTTCTCGAATCTTCGCTTCGAGTTGATCGAGTGCGCTCACGTCATCGCCAACAAGATCAATGAAAGTGGAAAGCGCCGGCTCGGTAAAATGCCCGATCAGCGCGCCCAGCACTTCCTGCGCCAGGAGCCGTTCAAATTCATCTCGCGTGTACCGAGGCGAGTAAATGAAAGCTTTCACCTGCTTTTCGCGTGTCAGGTAGCCTTTGCGGTACATTCGATCCAGTGTGGTGAGAACTGTTGTGTGGGCAATCTCGCGTTTCTGTCGCAACCGCTCCTCGACACCATTGACCGTCTGTTCCGGCTGAGACCAGAGAATTTCCATCACCGCTGATTCCAGCTCGCCCAGGACATGGCCAGCGCCACGCGATCCGGGTTTGAAGCCGCGCAAAGCTATTTTCGGATCAATTCTCCTCATAGTCTTCTCGAACTCTAGACGCCTGAGAATTTTGGGAGTATAAAATGAGAAATCAACTACGGTCAATAGTCGATAGGTCAACTGATGGTGGGCAGTCTGGGAAAGCAAACCTTTGCACACCACTCCAATGTCCGCTTAGCCTAATTGTAAGGAGGGGACATGAGAAAAAGAGTTAAGATTCTTGCGGCGATTACCTTCCTCAGCGCTATCGTGATTCCGGTTTCCGGACAGCAGACGGGACCAGTCCCAAATCGTGTTTTTGTTGTTAACACGCAAGACGCGTCGGTGTCTTTAGTTGACATTAATTCCATGAAAGAGGTGCGACGGATTCCCGTAGGACCACGCCCGTACGGCGTGGTGTTGAGTCGTGATGGTCGAACACTAGCGGTCGGAGTTGAGGACGAAGAGAGGGTCAAATTCTTCGACACCACAAACTTCAAGGTCCTGGGCGAAACGCGTGTCGGCAAAATGTTCAACGACCACATGGTTCTCAGCACTGACGGGAAATACGTTTTGGTTGCCAACTTCTACAGCGACGATGTCGTGGCAATTGACTTGGCAACTATGAAGGAAGCCTATCGCATCAAGGGCGCCAGTGCGCCGCACGTCATCAAATACGGACCGCTCCGCAAGCGCGCCTACGTAACCTGTAAGAAAATCACCGGGATCGCCATCGTCGACCCGCAAAGTCGACAGCTTGTCAAGTTTCATCAGATTAACGTCAACCCGCGGAGTCTGACTTTTGCGCCTGACGAATCGAAGATCTACTTCGGGTCATTCTGGGTTGACGGCTTTTTCGAAATGGAGACCGAATCGGGTAAAGTCACACGGCTTTTTGCGCTCGCCCCGCCCTCTGGGAATAGTTCAGCGCAGGAAGTCACCTATCACGGCGTGGAGACAGTCTTCCCTGGAATTGTCCTGGCCGCCAATGAGGGGCGCTCATACGTAGACGCCGTTGATGTTCGCTCCGGGAAACACTTAGACCGCCTTACCGAAGGTGTGGCTAAGCCCTGCTGCGTTGAGCGTATTCCCGGCAGCGCCGGCGGACCGGTCCGCGTGCTCGTCAGCAATATCGAAGATGGAAGTGTCCAACTTGTAGAAGTCTCTTCCGAGGGCATGATGCGGTCTATCGCCAAAGCCACAGTGGGCAAAGCGCCGAAGCGGGTCGCCTTTATGCCTACTTCTCAGTAGAGCGAACGGAGAAAAGCCATGACATACCGAACAGGGATTCTGATCTCACTAATGTTGATGTTGGCGCCGGCTGGCTTGCTTTTGGCTGTAGGGGCGCAGGATCAAAAACAATCATGGAACTTCGACGGAGAGAGGGCGGGAAAGATTGCCGTGGGATTCACCGGTGAAGTAGGCGAATGGAAAAACGTGGCGGATGGATCGGCTCCCAGCAAAGCAAATGTGCTGGCGCAATTAGCGAAGAACGAGCGACCGGTCTTCAACGTTGCGTTAGCCAGCGAAAGCAGCTATGCGAACGTGGACATTACGGTAAAGTTCAAGGCCATTGCCGGTGTGATCGATCAGGGCGGAGGCTTAGTGTGGCGGGCGCGCGACGCTAAGAACTATTACATCGCCCGCTACAACCCGCTGGAGAACAACTACCGTGTTTACAAAGTTGAAGACGGCCGTCGCACGCAGCTTGGCACCTCAGACATAAAAGCCAGCGAAGGATGGCATACGCTGCGCGTCACGATGACCGGCGATCACATCGAGTGCTTTTACGATGGCAAGAGCTACCTGAATGTCAATGATTCGACTTTCAGGGAATCGGGGAAGATCGGCCTCTGGACCAAAGCCGATGCGCAAACACATTTCGACGATCTGACAGTAAGTGGTAGATAAACAATTACTGATTATGGCGCTGCCGAAGCGAAGTGCGTTGAGGCATTCATGCAGAACGTGAACGGGAAGAGGTCAACCGCCGCACTCATGCGGCGATGACGTAGAAGGGAGCCCCTGGTCCACTCACAACGACTCTTTGCCACCATTAAGCTTGGAGACTACCGGAATTTGTGTCGTTCCAAGATGAGGGGAAGCTGAGGGGGGCTACGTGTCGATACACCACAGTTCCTCTCGGCTCTGCGAGTCTATTCACCGCATCTTCCAAAGCTTCCGGTGTGCTTCGAGCGTCAGTACCGGTGATCGTTTCGGACGGGAAAACCATTTGCCTGGCGATATCGCCGCGGTTAAAATTCGCACCAAGTAAGGCGTCCATGTTCGATTTCCCCCGCATTCATACTGTCTTGAACCGGCCGTCCATCAAAACAGAATTCGGGCGAGTGTGTATTGTTGCGACGATGGCTGCGCTTGTCCTTGCTCAGACTCTAATCACGGTTGCCGATGCGCAGCGACGGCGGCCACGTGCCCGATCGACTAGTGCACCGCGTATTGATCCCACGAGGTATTCGAAGTTCACGCATCACACTCACGGAAAGGATTCCCCGCACGCGAACAGCCGTAACTTGACGTGCGCTTCATGTCACACAATTCCCTCAGCCAATGAGCCTGACCGAATTGGAGATACGCGCAATCCGCCGGTCGCGCGTGGTTATCCTTACCACAATTCCTGCTTTGATTGTCATCAAAAGGAAATTTTCCGCGGCGACCGGCCCGCGATTTGCACAGTCTGTCACACGCGCGTTTCACCGCACGCGACTGCGGCAGATGTTTATGCGAAATTTCCCAAACATGACGATCTGACTCTGCGACAGTTTCCGGGATACTTTCCGCACAAGGCTCATGACCGAGTAATCATCAAACAAACTGAACCGTCAGAGAGCGCAGGTGTTTCCATGTTGCCTGCCGCGTTTTCTCGTTTGACGAAACCGTCCGTCGCAGCCTCGAGAGTCTCGTGCACTCAGTGTCATCAGAAAGACGAACGTCCTCCCATCCCTATTTCGGTTGGCGGCGTCGAGAAGATGTTTATGCCCTCCGTCGGAACGTTTAAGAGATCTTCTTCAGGTCATGTAACGTGTTTCGGTTGCCACTGGTCAGCGAACGAACCAAAGAAAGATCAATGCGACGGTTGTCACCTCATCAAGGAGTCGTTTGCGACGAAGGCGCGAAACCTGCTTGCGCCAACTACGCTGCTGTCATTCAAAGACTGGCCGTCTGCGTGGCCGCGTCGCGTCTCGCTCAAATTTCTGCATGAGACGCCCAAAGAACATCTGGACGAAACGTGCGCCAACTGTCACACAGGGATCCTGAAAAGCGAGACGCTTGATGTGCCGGACGTTTCGCTCGGGGCTTGTTTCAAATGTCACCGCTCTCAGAAGCCAAGCGTCGTCAAAGAAATGAACGACGAGGACGAAGATATCGCCGAAGGCAGAAACAATGATCCCTTGTCGCGTGAAGGCAAGCACACTTGCAGCGGCTGTCACACGAGCGCAATCGGTAGCGCGCCACCGCCCTGTAGCCATTATCGGGTGTTTGGCGAAACATACTTCACTGTCGAAGATTATCCCAAGAGCGCAAAACAACTGGAAGCGCGATGTAAGAAGTGAAAAGTTTAGCTCGAAGTCCCGCTCCTAAGCAGAAGGCCTTGATGAAACATTTTGTCTCAGCAGTGCCGTAGGCACGAGATGTTTATAGAGAACCGGTCACCAACTTCATCTCTATCCGAGTTGAGCGAAAGTACTTCGCTCAACTCGGAAAGCAAATCATTTTGCTCGCGGCGGTTCTATAAACATTTGGCCGCTCTGCGGCTGTTTTTCCGGGACATTCGCGGGTTCTGGAACAACGCAGATATTAGGAGATCCTTCTTTCAAGCGCCGCTTCGAACTGTTTTGCTGTCCTTATTCGCAATTGGCAGCTTGAACGTGTTCAGCGCTGTCGCCGATACCGCAGACTCTTCGAAGTTCTCGCACTCAACTCCCTCAGAACATGCAAATTTGATGAGCCGAAGCAACTGCCAGTCATGCCACCGGCCAAGCGGCTCGCTCGAGCCGAGTTTTCCGGTTCACAGCGACTGCACCGGTTGTCATCTGGTGCAGTTCACGCAGGCCGGCAGCGCTTCGGTCAATCCCATTTGCACGATCTGTCACGATGTCGCACAGCTTCACTCGGCCAGAGCGCCGCTGAAAAACTTTTCGCGTCTGCGCAGCTTCAACGCCGAGTTCGATCACGCCCAGCATCTCCAGGGGATCGAGTCTGCGCGGCACGCGCGGGGTTGCGCGGGCTGTCACGTTCCCGTCCGTCGGGGAGTTGCAGAGACGATTCCTGCACGCCTCGATGCCCATCGCATTTGCTATGACTGTCATGCGCCGGGAAAATCCGCGAGCAACTTCTCTTCATGCGGCTCGTGTCACGGATTAGGTCGCTACTCACCGACTTCAACTGCGGCGCGCGCATACCGTGTTAGCTTTATCCACGCCGATCACGCGTCGCGGCAGCGTTTGACTTGCAATGGTTGCCACATTGTTAAGGCGCGCGGATTACGGCAAGGCCAACAGGTCACATCCATCTCACCTGTCGAGCACCTGGTAACCACTCGCGGTCAGACCTGCCAGACCTGTCATAACGGCCAACGCGCCTTCGGCGATAAGGACACACACAACTGCAAACGCTGTCATCGGCGAGAAGGATTTCGCATGGCTGAATGAGTCGGTAGGGAAAAGTTTGACATCAGTCCGCTGCTGTCACTATATTTCGCAACGCAGCGGGCCGCGATATTCCTTCCCTAAAATCTTGCGGTATTAGGCTCTCCAGCTTTTCTTGCAGGCGGTTCGAAACATGAAACCTAAACTTTCATTGGCCTTGGTTGTGGTGTTAGGCATCGCGGTGCTGGCGGTGGTTTATAGTCCGGCTTTGTCCGAATCAACTGTTTGGCGCATCGACGGTGTCGATCCGCCGCACGCGGTTGACATCGATGGCAAGACCATTCCGGATTCGAGCGCCACGCAACCGGACAAACCGATTATTCTGTCGAAAGACAGCAAGGACCCGAAGTATGTCGAGCTGAAGCGCGAAGCGGCCTTCGATCACGCCAAGCATAATACGGACGTGAAGCATACAATTGACGGTAAGACGCTGACCGCTTGCGTCTATTGCCACCACACCGAACAACCAATGCCGGTCGCCGCCGCGCCGTATCTGAAGAAGTCTGAACGCACCGACGTACTGACTGCCGCGCAACTGGAAACGTCGAAGCAGGCCGTCAATTCATGCCGCCATTGTCACTTTCAGGGCGAGGAGGGATCTCCGGCAGCCGTGAAGTACCCGCGCGGAAGCCAGCCTGCCGAAGCGGCTGGTGCAATGGTGTTGACGAACCAATTTGCCTACCACATCAAATGCATTACTTGTCACACTACCGCCGTGGCGAGAGATGCTACCTTGAAAGCTCCGCAGGGCTGTGCTGACTGTCATGTTAAGAAATGATTTGCCGCCGAGCACCGCTTCTAATCATCGGGCGAGTGAGATCTGCGGCTAGGAGTCAAAGTACCGCTTGGGCTGGCTTAGTATCATTACGTCGCGCCACCATCTTAGCTCCATCTTCATTCCGTCTTCGGAATATCCGCACGTCCCGCCGCCAACAAGGCTTGCATATGTTGCCCAGCCTTCCACGCGCCGGTACGACCCGCAGCTTCAATGCCATCTCTCCAGGCCTGTTGTGCGCCGGCAAGGTCATCCGCATTAGCTAGGACCGTGCCCAGCATCTGATAGGCGGCCGTATAATCGGGGTTGAGACTCACGACTTGGCGCAAAGACTTCGCTGCCTCAGCCCAGTTCTCCAGTTTGTATTGTTCACTGGCCAGGCCGTACCAGATCATGGCGTCTTCCGGCTGCTCGGCGAGCATTGCGGTGAAGATTTCGATTTTCGTCTGGACCATCGGTTTATACTCAATCGCGCGGACTCAACTGGTAAAGCAACTGTTACAGTCCACTAATTAATTCCTTGGGTCATTTGTCTCCAAACGGCTCCCTGGCCAACCCTGCCGCTCTCTATCCGTTCAATGGCCTGCCGGATTTGCATTGCCACTTCAAACTCGCAATCATCCTGGGCCTCACGGAGTGCAGGCAGCGCGCTTTCGTCCCCTAACTCATAAAGAAATCGACTGGCACGCCAACGAACAAGTTTGTTCCTGTCTTTTAGTGTCTCAACCATCGCGCCAATCGCCCTTCGGTCTCCTAAATCCGTTAGTGCATCGCCTGCCGAGCGGCGCACCCCAACTGCTTCGTCTTTCAGAGCCTCACAAAGTGGAGCCAAGACTTCAGGAGTTTTTATCAACCCAAGAAGGACCACCGCCAAACGGCGAATAGACATCTTTGGATCTTTGGTAGCTCTGATAATTAGTGACAGAGCTTGAGCATCGCGGGATCCCCGCGCGGGCAGCCCGCGTGGGGTGCCTATCTCGTCCGTTGCATTCCTGCCCAATTCCTTTAGCGCCGCGAACCGTTCTTCCCAACGTGGCGATTCAAAGGCGCGTGCTAGTTCGCCCACTTCCCCGTTCGCTTTAACCGGTCTATGTAAGTCAGGGTGATAGGCCCTCTCAACCAATTCATTTAACTTCTTTTCATCATAGACGGCTGAAATCTCCCGCACGACCGCCTCGCCGACCTCGTGCAGCTCTCCGTAGCGCAGACCTTCGTCTATCCACTTTCGCTCCATCAGCATGTTTTCCGAGGCACCCATCGCTCGCTCAATAGCCTGACCGAATCTTTCGGGCAGCGGAAAGCGAATCATTTCACCGCCAGAGGACACTTTAACCAACATTGGGAGATCTCGAAAATACTGCACCGATACCGTTACCTCGCGCCATTTCTCATCGCCCTGTGAGCGCGGGCGTCCCGCCTGCAACGCACTGCTGGACATTTCCTCTGATTCTGCCTTCCTGTTGTTCACGCCTGCGTATTCAAGTACAAGACGGGCCTGGGACAAAATATCCTCCCAGCCGGCAGTTGGCTTTCGCTGGATAGCTATAAAGTCTTCGACCCGGAAGACACTGCTGACCCCTGGGATGGCAAGGAGCTTTTCGATGTAGGCTGGACCATCTCCTCTATTTTCGTGTGTATGTGTAATCGCGACCCCTTTGCCCAGCCTCTCGTCCAAATTCAATTTCATACTGTTCGGATTAGGCGTGGTTTCGATGGATAGTAACTTCACTTTTGTTCTCCGGAGTGTCTACCTGCGCAACAACTGCGCCCGTGCGTGAAATTTGCCCTCATTTTACCACTCGGCTCCTTGCATCGTAACTAGTGGACTGTAATGCATCCTCGCGCTTTGCCCTTTGCATTTGGCTCTTTGCCCATGACCGTGATAAAAGACGCGCCTCAGGCGACGATCCGCATCGAGACTCACAGACTCGCGGACTCCAGCCTTCAGACTGTCTTTGAGACCGATGCGAACTCTTGATTAGCTTCGGTACGAGCGCACTAAGAAATGTCTCTGCGAAAATATGAGATGTGGCTCCCTACACACGGTATGGCCTAACGCGCCGTTAGACACCGTGGGGTGGCGCTGATATGTACGCTTTCGACCTAGCGGAATACACCAAGTGGCGAGAGATATCTAGCCGTGGGTACCGCTTTTGGACGCGAACGTGGGTTGACTCGCTTCATATAGGGACACGTGTGCACTGGGCACTCACGCCGGTATCAGTCTTAAGCCTCGCCTTCCTGTGGGATTTCATATCGCGTCAGCAGCCACAATACACGGCGCGTCAACGCGTCGCCATCAAAGCGATGGCGCGGCGTCGTCAGGTTCCACCATTTTACCGAGGCTGTATGCCTCACTTTGATGATGATGATTCTCTGTGGACGAGTTTCTTTGAGCAGCAGATCCAAGCCCAGCATGACATTCGCCATCAAACGGTTGATTGGCATTTGGCTTACCTGCGAGACACTGACGACTTTCCTTACGCTTACGGCGCCATGGTTTCTCTGTTCGCCTGTCTGGTCCTTAAGGGATTCTCTACTGATCACCTTTTCCGATCTATCTGTAAAGGAGCACTGGACCCTCAGAATTTACGCGAGACATCAGTTGAATATAACGTTGCGTACGTCCTAGAGTCATATCGCGACCCGCAACCAGCAGAGTATCTCGCATATACGAAGCTCGTGCCCATTACGCCCGGCCCTTTCTCAAAGACGCTGCGAAGAAAATGGTCGCAATGGACGTATAAAGATCTTGATGCGGTAACAAACTCCGGAACCACAGCTGTTCTTATTGGCGACGACATGGACCCATTTGTTGTCACACATCGTACAGTTGTTGGCGGAATAGGCGAACTCCACCGCCGCGAAGCTCGCAACGTGTACGCTCTGCGCGTCCAAAGGCATCCGGAGCTTTCGGCATTTGTATTGCCAGCCCGCTCGAATTTTAGACTTGCTGCACCAGGCTCCCCTGAGAAATATCACGACGTTAGCTTTCGTCGAACAGAGCTTCCCATGACGGAGCGCGGAGATGATTCGGGGGCTATCCTCTTTGAAAAGGCAACTCGTGATCTCTTCGATGCCCCGGAAGAAGCCATTCGTAATCTCATGGTTGGAGCCGAACTCCGCTGGCGAAGACCGACGAGGCGGGAAACCGATAAAGTCTTGGCAAATGCGTATCGATGGTCGCTGCGGACTCGTTTGAGTAAAGACTTTTTATCGTATCTGGCACGCGTTACTGGTCTAGGGCAAAATCCAGTTGTTCCACCGGGCTCAGTCCTTCGATCGATGGCGATGTGGAATTTGGGAACCGAGAAGGGCTTGGAGGGACTTGAGAAGACGTTGTCCCGCCTCTCTCCGGCGGACGATGACTTAGTCTCATATCGGCTGCGGGAGATGCACCACTGGCACACAACTCATGATGATAACAACGAGTTGTCCGGTCTCGCCAACACTCGGCGGGAAATCGAGGATCTGCTTGCGCTGGTTCGTGGCGTTAGGAATTCAGCAACGCACTTCGACTACTCTGACGATTGCCTTTACGGTTTAATGCTGTATCTTGCAAGAGTGCTGTTTGATGCGTTTACGGCGGCTTGGGTGCGAGATGGGCTGGACACGAAATCTTCAGCGGCACCACCAGACGCTGACACTGGCAGTATGAGCTCGGCAGGGACATCAAGCGACCCCGAACCTGTCTAACGCGAGCCTCCGAATAGTCGTTACTAATTACTCATCACTCATGACGCACGACTGTTTTTTAGCAAGGATGCGAAACTCTTGATTTTCGCACAGGGTGCCTTGACGGTCAGTGCATGCTTACCTAATCCTCAGTCCTAGACGTGAGACACCTAATAAACGACGACGGAAGAGTATTTGATCCCGAAGAGCTCAAGGCGCTACGAGAAGAGCTCGACGGCTTATCCGATGAAGAGCGCGTGCATTTTCGGAATGAAAATGCTCAAAAAATTGCTCCGCACGGTTGCTCCAAGATCCTGATCGTTTCAGGACCGGGGACCGGGAAAAGCACTATTTTCAAGCAAAGAATTATTCATTGGCTAAACAGGGATCCCAGCGCCAGAATTCTTGTTTTAAGTTTTGTGCGAAAACTTGTAAGCGACTTGAATACCGACATCCAGAAGTCTGCTGAAATCACTGAAAAACAGAAAACTCAGATTGACGTATGTACCCTCCACAGGTACGCTCGCAGCGTTGTCGAGAGAAATCACGGAACTTCTGAACTGAGGTTCCGGCCACACGTCAAGATCATTGGTCAAAACTGGAAGCAGGTTGTCTGGGAGGATGCATTGTCGCTTCTCGGGCAAGAAAATAACGATGAGTTCGCGTGGAAAAACTTTGAAAAGCAATTACACAATGCGGACCTTGAAGGTTCAGATCAATGGCTCGACTTGGAGCAAATGTACTGCGTGCTATCGGACTTTTATAACGCGGCTGGCTTTGCCGATCTAATTCTCCACGCAAGCCTTGCTCTCCATGAAAACCCCTCATTGAAAGACCATCAACTTTTCATTGTTGATGAGTATCAGGATTTCAACGAAGCAGAAGAAAAGCTAATCCAGGAACTCACAAGTGAGAGTCAGGGCCTCCTGATTGTCGGCGATGATGACCAAGTGCTGTACGAAACTTTGAAATCCGGTAAGGCCCAACTCATACGACGACTTTACTCAGACGCTGACTATGTTAATGCGATGCTCCCGTACTGTAGTCGTACTAAAAATTCACACATCGTCAATGCAGCCGGTGAGTTTATCCGGCACGAGATCCAAAAAGATGGCATAGAGAAAATATACTTGCCCCTTCAGAAACGCGTTGGGGCGAAGGTAGAAGTCATCGCGTGCGCTAGCGCAAGCGGCGCTGTTGACTACATCAAAACGTTTATTAAGATAAATACCAAAAAGCTTGAATTGCGAAAAAGTGAATTGCGGGATGGTATCAAAAAAGATCCATTCTTACTCATTTTGACTCCAGCGAGGGAGGTGAAATTCTACAAAGCCGCAGGGGCCGACATTGAGCTAAAGAAGCTGGTAGCAAGCTATGCAGCTGACACTCAAAGGTTCTCGGAGGATTATTTCAGAATCCTCACTTACTATTCGCTTGCGAAACATCCAGACAATGACTTCACGTTCAGAAAAGTCATGCATTACGAACAAGTGTCGCAGGAAGACATAACCGCGTTGCTTAAAAGAGCTCTGGAGGAAGGTAGAACCTTCAGCGAAATGGATGAACAACTAATTAAGAGCATACTCGCGAAGTGCCATGCCATTAGAGACCTAGTGGGAGGGCCAGAAAGCATAGAAGAAAAAACCAGACGGCTTGGGAAGCACGTTAACATTTCCGATCTAAGGGTTCTGGAAGTTGATTTATCACGTCACGAATTGAACGAGACACGAATCGCCGAATCAGAGACCGATGAAGAGGATCAGGCTGAACTAGAAGAACTCGAATCGCAACCGATGTCGGCCGTTGAGTTAATGACGATAGTTGGAGCTAAAGGTCTGTCTGCAGACCACGTAATTATCATCGGCTTTGATGATGTGAATATGGCGTGGATTACAAGGAATGCCTTTTATGTAGCCTTAACGAGGGCGCGAGAATCTCTTCACTTAATAACTGCACTTAAATCCGGTGGGGGTAGAACCGCACCTGACTTTTTGCACGGCTTTTCTGAGCAAGACCTTGAATTCTATAAACATACTAAGAAACAACACGAAACGACTTGCCTTGAAAACAAGGTAGGCTTCAGAAAGTACCTCGCCAGGCTGACATGGGTTGCTGAAAGGATGGTAAAGCTTAATAAGGATTGATGACAGAAAGTCAGAATTCGGATCGAGAATCTCAGATTTTGTAATTTCGGTCGCGAATCTTATGAAAACAAAACGTCGTTTCCCGAAAGCCATCCTCGCCGCGATTCGCGACGCGAAGATCCTCGGCATACGCGTGGACGAAGCCGCACCGCATCATCGGCATCTGGGTCAAGGGGAATTTCGGATTGCGAAAAACCGCGAGAGCCCTCCCTCACGGTCGGGCTACTGCCCCGGAGCCGCGCGGAGTGATCGAAGTCAATGGTCGCGAGATTCGTGTGCGCGCGGTATTCACTCGCAGCGAGCGCTTGAAGACGGCCGTTGATTATCGCGAGAAATACAACACGCCAGGATCACTCCATTTTGTGAAGGGCTTCCGGCTCAAGAAGCGCCGCGACACGACTACTGAATTGACGCCGCTCTAGTGGGACACGAGACTATCCGCGTTTTCACTCCGTTAGGAGTGAGATGTTTATAGGCCTGAGCGCAAACCCCAATAATAA
>JBOGOU010000056.1:0-7957 GCA_050748205.1 Pyrinomonadaceae bacterium
ATCTCGGTTTTGCGTGGCAGGCAATTGAAGAGGTTGGGCGCGATGCGAAACTCTACTCCGCTTCGTCTCCCGCTGCGCATCATGACATCGAAGAGCGCATCCCCATCGACGCGCGGGTCGGCGATAATTACTTCATTAGCTCCCGAATCCCGAATTGCTTCCGGAAGTCCGGCGAGATTACTGATGACCGGCACCCCCTCGTAGGTCGCCGATCCCGCCACCTCAACTGCGCTGTTTTCAACGACGCCAATAACGCGGTAGCCAAGGGAGGGCCGTGCGCGCATTTCCTTGATGCAAAGAGCTGCTTCGGGTCCCTGGCCGACCACCAGGGTAGGAATCAGATTAAGCTGCCGTTGTCTCGCAAACATCTGCAAGCTTCTTACCGCCAGCCGCAGCGTCACAAGGCCGGCGAACGAGAGCAGAAAGTCGAGCACGAAGACGGCCCGCGCATAGGAGAAGGCGCGATACTGAAACCCGCCGCGATAGAGGAAAGCTGCGGTTACGATCAGCAGCGACCCGATCGCGGTTGACTTGAAGAGTCGTACCGCATCGTCGACAAAAGAGAATTCTCCGCGCAGCCGGTAGAGATCGTAGTATTGCAAGACCAACAAACGGATCAGCACCACGAACAACAGCAGCGCTCCATACGGAGCAAAATCCTGGCTCCACTGGAACCCGCCATTCGCGGTTCGCTCAAAGACTGATGCGCTTTCACGAAAGTAGAACGCTCCGACAAAAGAGAATGCGGCTATCAGCGCGTCTCCGACGACCAGCGCCAACTTGACCGTGGGGACAACCCACTGCGGCGCGCGTCCGGGAACGCGCACAGTGCTGGCGGGGATTCGTGAGTTCTTGATGCGCTCGGCTCTCATTCCAAATTCAACCAGCCCGCGATAGGTGTCGACAGCATAAAGCCTGGGGTGGAGCGAAGCGGAACCCCAGGTCACCGAACGAATAACATTCAAGCAGCCCGCGGAGAGGGCGACAGCAGACTAAGAATCTTGTTCGTGCGCTAATTTTCATCAACGATGTTCTTTTGTTGCCGCTGCCGCCCTCTTCGCGGGCTAGGAACTCAAACACGATTGTCCCGGGGCCCACGCCCCAGGCTTTATGCTTTCGCCACGCTTCGCGGGCTCTAGATCCATTCGCCCCGCTTCACGGGCTTTAGATCCGATTGCCGCCGGATCTTGCTTGACACGCGGCACCCGGCACCCGGCACCCGACACCCGACACCCGGCACCCGGCACCTGAGACCCGGCACCTGAGACCTGGCACCTGACACCTGAACCAAGATGATCGAACGGTACACATTGCCCGCGATGGGCGAACTCTGGTCCGAACAGACCAAATTCCAAAAATGGCTGGACGTAGAGATTGCTGTCTGCGAGGTCCACGCCGAGATGGGAACAATTCCTCGCGAAGCCCTGGAGGAAATAAAGTCACGCGCTCGATTCTCCGTCGAACGTATCAACGAGATTGAGAAAACCACCAATCATGATGTGATCGCTTTCACGACGAACCTCGCCGAGTCGATCGGTGAGGCCTCTCGGTTCGTTCACTTCGGTCTGACCTCCTCAGATGTCGTCGACACCGCTAATGCGCTTTTGTTGCGGGAGGCGTGTGACCTGCTGCTCGAGAGGATCGACGCCTTGATGGCCGTGCTCAAGCGACGAGCCTTTGAATTCAAGAATACTCCTCAGGTGGGGCGCACACACGGAATCCATGCCGAGCCCACCTCCTTCGGGTTAACCTTCGCGCTCTGGCATGACGAGATGCGCCGCAATCGCGAGCGCCTGGAACACGCGAGAGTAGCGGTGGCGGTCGGAAAAATCAGTGGCGCTGTCGGGGCATTCGCTCATCTCGACCCGGTAGTAGAGGAAAAGGTTTGTGCGCGATTGGGCCTGAAACCAGCGCCGGTTTCCACGCAAATCGTTCAGCGCGATCGCTACGCAGAATTCTTGAGCACGTTGGCCCTAATTGCTTCATCACTGGATAAGTTTGCGCTTAATGTCAGGCATTGGCAGCGAACTGAGGTGCGCGAGGCGCAGGAACGGTTCGCGACAGGGCAAAAGGGCTCGAGCGCAATGCCGCACAAGCGAAATCCAATCATCTCTGAGCGAATCTGCGGCCTGGCCAGAGTTGTGAGGGCAAATAGCCTGGTCGGTCTTGAGAACGTCGCGCTCTGGCACGAGAGAGATATTTCGCATTCCTCTGCGGAGCGCGTTGTCCTGCCTGATTCGAGCATTGCGCTTGACTACATGCTGCACAAAGCGAGTTCGTTGATTGACGGGTTAGTGGTCTATCCCGACCGCATGCTTGAGAACCTGGCAGCGACGCGGGGTTTGATTTTTAGTGGTCTGCTGCTGCTTGCCCTGACACAGAAAGGCGTCTCGCGGGAAATTGCCTACGAATGGACGCAGCGAAATGCGATGAAGGTTTGGGATGAGGGCAAAGATTTTCAGACCGTCGTCAAGACCGACGCCGACATTAAGGCGCACCTGTCAGACGAGGAGATCGAGCGCGCCTTCTCATTAAGGGGTTATTTGAAGAACGTGGACGCGATCTTTGCTCGAGTCTTCGGCAGTAACGCCCAGAATGGACGATAGCGGTTTGCCCTTGGTTGGCGCCACTCAAATACGGAGGGATCACTTAACGATTTTCTCAGCCAGGTTGCCGATGATTGGCAATTTGAAAACCTGACCTTGATAGGCTTTGTAAGCCGCGTAGAGCAGGCCGCCGAAGAGAACCACGAAGAAGCCGAAAAAAACCAGCGAGTTAAAGAGCCACATTAACGCGCCCAGCACATCTGAAATCGCGTTGAGAATGATTGCCAGGACTATCAAGACAATCCAAAGCACGGTGAAAACGGCACCGACTCCGACTGAATAGAGTATGGACTGGATACCGTGGAATTTGACGAATTTGTTTTCTTTCTCGATAACAAAATTGAGGAGGCCGATAATGCCGATCGGATACCCGAGAGCGGCGGCAATGTTGGAATCCAGACCGATAGCGGACTTACCTGTGGCGGAATAATTTTCCATGGGTAGAGCTTCTCCTCCTGCGAAAGATTCGTGGATCAGTCAGACGATAGCGATAAAATACGTCTTTAGTCCCAAAAGCCAGGTGCTGTTCTCAGTTTCGGCCAAACAGCGAGATATTATGCTAAGCGCTACACATCACGCAATATTTTGTCTAGTATGTCTGGCGGGAGCATGAAAGTTAATGAAAGCCAAAGTCTATGTAAATCTTAAGCCCGGCGTCCTTGATCCCCAGGGCAAAGCCATCCAGCATTCCGTCGAACTGCTCGGCTTTAGTGGAATCTCCGACATTCGCCAGGGAAAGTACTTCGAGATTGCGCTTGATAGTAACCTTGGTGAAGGCGCGGCACGCGAGTCGGTCTCACGCATGGCCCGCGAGGTCCTGTCGAATCCGATTATCGAAGACTACCGGGTGGAGATTGAAGCGTGAAATTCGGTGTCATAGTCTTTCCTGGTTCCAACTGCGATCACGATGCCTACCACGTGATCTCAAAACACGTCGGCCAGCCTGTGGACTTCATCTGGCACCGCGACACGGACCTGCGCGGTTATGACGCGCTGATTATCCCTGGTGGGTTCTCCTACGGCGACTACCTTCGCGCCGGCGCCCTCGCTCGCTTCTCGCCGGTAATGAATTCAGTAAAGCAGTTTGCGGAGAGCGGCAGACTTGTGCTGGGAATCTGCAACGGCTTTCAGATCCTTTGCGAAGCGGGATTGCTGCCGGGAGCTTTGCTCCGTAATCGCGACCTCCACTTCATTTGCGAACACGTCTTCGTGCGAGTGGAAACTGCTGACACTCCGTTTACCAATGAGCTGGAGCGCGGGGCAGTGCTGCGGCTTCCCATCGCTCATGCGGAAGGAAACTACTTCTGCGATGACCAGACGCTCGCCGAGCTCAAGCGCGAAGATCGCATCATATTCCGTTACTGCGACCGCAACGGCAACGTTACAGACGACGCAAACCCTAACGGCTCGCGTGACAATATCGGCGGCGTCTGCAACAGAAAGCGAAACGTGCTCGGACTTATGCCACACCCTGAACGCGCCTGCGAGGATTTGCTTGGCTCATGCGATGGTCGCGACATATTTCGTTCACTGGCCGCGACGCTCGCTGCCGTGGCCTAAGTTCGGATCGAAGTCAGTAGCTTGCAAAGGAGAGTGCTCGAATGAAACGTCACCCAGCCTGGATCGCATCGGCTCTTTTATTATTTGTCGTACTTGCCTGCAACCTCAGCAAGAAAAAGGCAACTGAGTCGAATAATAGCGCCGCGACAAACGAGAGCTCGGGCGCAACCTCAGATGCGTCATCCACCGGGGCCATTAAGGAAATACATATGGCGAAAGACAATGGCAGCGGGGATCCGGGCGAGGAGACGAATTCGTTTGGCGGCGACGACCGAACGATTCATTGCGTTGTCAGACTAGCAGAAGCAAAATCGGGCACCAAAATGAGGTTTTCGTGGTGGATCGTCGATGCGGATGGGTCAAAGAACGAGAAGATCAAAGACATCGACTACACTACCAGAGCGCTCGAAAACGTCGTTCACGGGCATCTGACTCTGCCTCAGGATTGGCCGCCGGGTAAATACAAAGTTGAGGTCTACGTTAACGACAATCTGGAGAAGACCGTCGGATACGGTGTCAAGTAAAATTTCGAATTGCGAATTGCGAATTTTCAACCCAAACGCGACTTGAGTTTTTCACTGAGAGAAATTCGAAATTCGAAATTCCCTATTCGCAATCCGAAATCCGCAATTCCGATCCGTTTGTTTGAAAATCCGAAATCCGAAATCCGAAATTTTTATGAAACGTCTCTTACCGCTAATCATTATCGTCACCGTACTCGCCGGCGCGCTAGGTGCTTTCTGGTTTATGAGTCGCCCAGGAATGGATGCACCCGCGGCGACATCTAACACTCCAAACGCTTCCCCGACAGCTTCCGTTGCCCGCGTCGCCGATGAGGGAGCAGAGCCACCACACTCTATCGGTCCAGCTGAGGCACCGGTCACACTTGAAGAGTTTGGCGATTTTGAATGCCCACCGTGTGGTCTGCTGCATCCGGTTTTAAAGACCATGGAACATGAGTTTGGGCCCCGCCTGCGAATAATCTTTCGCGAGTTTCCGCTCGTACCCACACATCAACACGCGCTGGCTGCCGCGCGCGCAGCTGAAGCAGCAGGCCTACAGGGGAAGTTCTGGGAAATGCACGACCTCTTGTACGAAAACCAGAAAACCTGGCACGAGGCGTTTGATGTGCGACCGATTTTCGAAGGTTATGCCCAGAAGATCGGCCTGGATCTGCAACGTTTTCAACGCGATATTGGCAGCGAAATCGTTGAAAGACGAATTTTCCTGGATGGAAAGCGCGCTCACGCGCTCAACGTGAAAGGAACGCCAACTGTTTTTCTCAACGGACGTGAGGTGCCCTTTGAATCTTTGGCGCCGGAAAAGCTTCGCGTTCTTATTAACGCTGAGCTGACAGGCAACGGCAAGTGAAGCGATCGGCAATGCTTTACGGAGCGGCCGCCCTGGTCTCTTTGGTGGGACTAGCAGATTCCATCTACCTCACTGTCGAACACCTCGCAGGGCGCAGCGTACGCTGCACCATAGTCAGCGGATGTTCTGAGGTGCTGAGCAGCCCTTATGCCTCAGTGCGAGGAATTCCACTCGCAATGATCGGCGCCATTGCTTACTTCGTAGCTTTTAGCCTGGCTACTCTCGCGTCCTTTGACTATGAGCTGGCGGAAAGACCGCTGCTGTTGCTTGTAGGTCTCATGTTCCTGACCACGCTCTTGCTGCTCTACCTGCAAGCATTTGTGATCGGTCACTTCTGCCAGTTTTGTCTGCTTTCCGCCTTGGTCACCATCATCATCGCAACCCTCGTCTTGTTAGCTCGCAAGGCGCGTCTGTGAGATTTGCGAGTCGTGATACGGAGCGTCAGATTCCGGAATGATCAATTGAGTGACATGAAGTCAGTACCGACACGCGGTAGCGTCGGGTCGCTCATCGCAAGGATCGGCGGCAATGTCATCCAGCGCCGGTCGTGTAAAGCGCAAGGTAAACCCGGCGCTACCGCGTAACGGTACTGACTTCATGCCACTCAGTTGCTCGCCGTCACTCTTGCCCACCTCGCTCAGCAATCAGGCGCATCGCTGGCTCGCTCACGAAAACCTTGGCGTGAAACCGTTTGCCCCACCCGAGCGGCGTGACGTCGCGATACTCATGCATAGTCTCAACGTCATATTTGGGACCATATCCGGGATGAAGTTGTTTGCGCAGCGAGGCCCGCGCGTTAGGATCGGCTCCATGATCCAGTAACAACTGCGTGAACGGCGCGACCTGCGCTTTCCCGCCGTAGTTCATCCAGAAATTGGGCTGCGACACCACAGTGGCGAAGAGTGCCGTATGACCGCCGAAGCCTTCGAGGTCAACCGCAGCCCTGGTGTCTGGGTCCATCCCGCGCTCCAGCAGCCAGCGCGCAATCTCTATCTCATCGTAATCGACGCACATATGAAGCAGCGTCGAAGCAGCCAGCGGCGTCCCCTGCGTCGCCAACACTTCGTCATGGCACCCAAACTCCGGCGGGTAGATCTCCACGTGCGTGAACGTCCGCTGCAGGAGTCCGGGGTCGCGACGCAAATGCTCTTCGAGCAGATCGATGCGTCCCCGATGAAGAGCCATCGGCGGCGTATCCGGCAGCTCGAGCCCGTGGCGAACGTACATCTCGAGGATTGCATGCTTTGCCGGTGGCTTGCGGCTGTCAGTCTCGAGCACCACATCCACAGGAGCGAGTCTCTTGCCATTCGCATCGATGGCTTGGCCACCCAGCTCGAATATTAGAGCCGTACCCGTCGCGCTCAGCGTATAGGCTGGTCCACCCAGCGCATCCTCCGGCGGACGCCCGCCGAACCTATCAAGTGCTCCCATTTCGCGAAGCATCCGGGCCGTTTCGATCTTGCTCTGCAGCACGGCGCGGTCTATTGCTGACTCGAGGTCTCGCGCGCCGAGCTCGTGGAGCATTTTGATGATTTCGTCCCGACCCAGGTTTGCGGCATAACTCAGCGGCGGCCCCCAATTGCTGTTGCGAACGGTCGCATGCTCGTGCAGCAGGTTGGGGTTCTTCACAACGAGCTCGCGGACCGCGTCCACATCGTCGCGCCAGATCGCGTCGATGAGTTCGCAGGCCTGGACCAGTCGCGGCCAGCTCTGTGCTTCATAACTGCGAGCGAGCGCTAGCTGAGCATCGGCAAGTTTGACCTTAACGGGTGTGACGGGTTTAGGGTGATACTTATTGAACTCCTCAATCGCGGAAGGATCGCCGCGCCGGATGTCGCGGAGCAAATCCTTGGCCTGGTGTTTGAGTTGATCGAGGTTGGGACGGACAGGAAGGTGACGATCTTGACGGTTGTGAAAAGACATGACGAGCCTCCTTTGGTGTTGGCCCGGTGTCCGCTCGTTCGGGCAAAAGGAGGTTCGCATCGGAACCTGTAGTCACACGAAATCGATCAGGTGGACTCAGTCCTGCCCGCGGACGGGGTGGCGGCCTGCACGCCGGCCGCGAGCATAGCGTCGTTTGCGATGAGGATCAAGTCATTTTCCATTTTCCATTTATCATTTTCCATTGATCATTCGCAGATTCAACGTGGAAGTGCAACAAAATGATCTTCCCGGAGCTGAATGACATTGCCATCGGGATCGGTCGCCTCAAGCTATCAGAAACGCCCAGCCAAATGTCCGACATGCTTCAGCTTGTCGTCAAGATTGGGGACTCTCAATGTGCGACATTACCGGTAATATCCTTGCTTGAGTGTTGCCAATCTCGACGACAAGCTGAAGCATGTCGGACAATTGAAAAATGATCAGTCCAAGGCTTGGTCCAACGAGGTGCGATCATCCAATAAGATCCACTCAACGAG
>JBOGOU010000057.1:0-50579 GCA_050748205.1 Pyrinomonadaceae bacterium
ACATTCCTGCTTGCTGCAAATCGTCTCCGCGCATTTGTTTTCTTTCTCCTTGTCGCGTGGTTGTACTACTCGCTACTATTACGTTCGACCAGGCGCTAAGGTTACTTTTTCAGCAGCCTGCTAGGACTGTTTTCAACCATTTCGACGGGCTAAACCAAAACAAGAAGCGTCGGACGCGAAACTAGCTCAGCGCGGTGGACGAATCAACGAAGGCGTAGCGCTGTTTTCAAGCTCAATGTCGTCAGTTTGCTCTGGTTGAGACTTGCGCGCTTCCTCGAGTTGTTTGAAGGTTGCAAGCTCACTACCGGCTTCTTCCTTTCGCTTCAGCCGGGACAAAGCAATAAACAATTGGTAATGAACGCTTGGATTTTTTGGCTTGAGGGTGGCGGCGTGGTGGAGGACGGGTAACGACTCTTCGTAGCGTTTCGATTTCACCAACAAGCGCCCGAGGTCATAGTTTGCGTAGAAATGCTTGTTGTTAATCGCAATCGCACGTCGCAACAATCTTTCGGCTTCGACGTAACGATCGCGTTCGCTAACTATGAAGCCAAGTTGGGCAAGCGCATCTACATTGTCGGGCCTAATCGCAAGCGATTTACGTAACTCAGACTCGGCAAGATCATAAGCACCCTTAGCCCGCGCGGCAATGGCTACAAAGTAATGCGCTTCGGCCATCCTGGGAAAGCGTTGTGCGGCACGGTGAAAGACTTCTAGTGCCCGGTCGTGCTGGCCTAGGAGAAAGTATGCTCCTCCGAGGCGAGCATGATGCACAAACTTGGTTGGATCCTGGTCGAAGGCACGGTGGTAAAATTCAATTGAAGCTTCAGTGCGGCGGTTCCTTCTGAGAGCTTCGCCGAGCATAAAGTTTGCCTCAGGAAAGTTTGGACGAAGCGTCACGGCCCGGTCCCAGAATTCCGCGGCCGTTTCGTCTTGAGCGCGCGCCCACGCGATAAGCCCGAGGTAGTAAAACGGGTCGGCTGAGTTTGATGATAGCGTTGCCGCTGCTTCAAAAGCACTAACTGCTTCATCGTAGCGTTTCTGGTTGTAGAGCGCGACGCCGAGATTGAAGCGAGTTTCATAACCACTCAGGCCGAGTTGGATGGCACGCTCGAGCAGCGGCGCCGCGCGAGCGTACTCTCCGCGATTGACGAGCTGAAGCCCTAGATTAAGCGTCGCCTGAGGGTGATCTGGAGCGCGTTGCAGAACCAGTTGGAAAACTCTGACGGCTTCGTCGGAGCGTTGTGTGCGCGCCAGCAAAACTCCCAGATTGGCGAGTGGCGACACGCCTTCTGGGTTCAGGCGCAGTGCTATGCGGTATTCTCGCTCGGCATCTTTGAATTGCCCCCGTTGGTCCAGAATTGTTCCAAGCAGGTTGTGAGCGTCCGGATTCCGAGGTGTGACCAGAATGATACGCCTAAGAATCGGTTCCGCTTCGTCAGGCTTGCCGAGCTGAAGCAGCGAAACGGCTTCGCGGAGTTCAGCTGCGACTGCCGTGGCACTGACAACAGGGCGATCTGCCGATGACGGCGGACCTTGCGAAGCACTCTGTAACGCAGCAACTCGGACAGAGATCAACGCTGTGGCAAGCAACAGGCAGGCCACCTTGATAGTCTGTTTCCACCAGCATCTTATCGGCCAGAAACGCATGGCTTAAGTAATGGGAAGAGCAAAGTGACGGGAGTCTGAGTATATTACAAGTGAGCCGGTCCACGAATTCCAGGCCCACCTCGAATGGTGTTTCGGATTTGGGAATTGGCTCGGCCAAAAGAAACAATCGATCCCCGAAACCACGCGAATGAACACGAAGGTTTTGTTTAGTGATGTTTCGTGTTACTTCGTGGATCGTCTTGAATTCGCCGCGTAACTCAAACTGAATTTTAGCTTCAAAGCACCAAGTACAAAGCTCAAAGACCAAAGTTATCTCTGAGAGAAACCAATAGAACCAAAATGAAACTAAACAGATTGATGCAGTACTTATTGATCCTGGTCGCTCTTTTATCCCTGCTAGCGCCCGCATCTCATTCACACACCCAGGCACCGAGAAATATCGAAAGGCAGATCGATGCGTTACTCGCGCGTATGACGCTCGAGGAAAAGCTCGGCCAGCTCCAGCAACTGGACGGACATGCCGATGGTAGATCCAAGGACGAGTATCCCGACCTCGCGCGCCGTGGTTTGCTTGGTTCGACGCTGAACGTGCGCGGCGCGCGGAACACCAACGAGCTGCAACGCGTCGCCGTTGAGCAGTCGCGCCTGAAAATCCCTCTCATCTTTGGATTTGATGTGATCCACGGTTACCGGACCATCTTTCCCATCCCGCTCGGCGAAGCGGCGAGCTGGGATCCTGTCGGGGTAGAACGCAATGCAAGCATTGCGGCGGCAGAAGCAAGAGCTGCCGGCGTACACTGGACCTTCGCGCCAATGGTCGACATTGCGCGCGACCCACGCTGGGGCAGAATCGCCGAAGGATCCGGTGAAGATCCATATCTAGGTTCAGAGCTCGCCCGCGCGCGCGTGCGCGGTTTTCAGGGTCGGGACTACGGCGCAGATAACAAGGTGGTGGCTTGCGCCAAGCATTGGGTCGCTTACGGAGCTGCCGAGGCCGGCCGCGACTACAACACGACCGATGTTTCGGAAAGAAATTTACGCGAGGTCTACTTCCCACCTTTCAAAGCGGCAGTGGATGCGGGAGTGGGCACTTTCATGAGCGCATTCAATGACTTGAATGGAATTCCATCGTCGGCCAACCCGTACACTCTGACAGACGTCCTGCGCGGCGAGTGGAAGTTTGATGGCTTCGTGGTAAGCGACTACACGTCTGTCGAAGAACTAATCAAACACGGCGTGGCAGCAAATGGTGCTGAGGCGGCACGCGAAGCGCTTGGCGCCGGAGTGGACATGGAGATGGTTAGCCGCCTTTACAAGACCCATGTTGGCGAACTCCTCAAGGACCGCAAACTTTCTCAACAGACAATCGACGAAGCAGTGCGGCGGATCCTGCGCATCAAGTTTCGTCTCGGGCTGTTCGAAAAGCCCCTTGCAAACGAGGCGCGAGAGAATACCGTTATCTTCAGCCGCGAAAATGTTGCGGCGGCGCGGGACTCTGCCACACGTTCCATCGTGCTGTTGAAAAATGAAAGCAACGTGCTGCCGCTAGACAAGAACGTTCGGTCAATAGCCCTCATCGGACCACTCGCAGATAACCAGAAAGACTTGATCGGGTCATGGACAGGTGACGGTAAAGCTCAGGATGTGGTCACGCTGCTTCAAGGTATAAAGTCCAAGGCGCCGCAAACGACAGTCAATTACGTCAAGGGCTGCGAGATCCAAGGCGATAAAGAAACCGGCTTTGAGGAAGCTGTCCGCGCTGCTAGAGCATCCGACGTTGTGATCCTTGCGGTTGGTGAGTCAGCAGAAATGAGCGGCGAAGCGGCATCGCGCAGCTCTCTGGATCTGCCGGGTCGCCAGTTGGATCTGGTGAAAGCGGTGCAAGCGACAGGCAGGCCCACCGTCGTTGTGTTGATGAATGGACGGCCGTTGACTATTAATTGGCTTGCGGAACATATCCCGGCAATTCTGGAAACCTGGTTTGCCGGCACACAGGCCGGTAACGCAATTGCTGATGTACTCTTTGGCGATGTAAACCCGGGCGGGAAGTTACCTGTCACGTTCCCGCGAGCTGTGGGACAGGTTCCGATCTACTACAACCACATGAACACAGGACGCCCGCCCGACGCCCAAAACAAATACACCTCAAAATATCTCGACGTTCCCTGGACGCCTCTCTTCCCTTTTGGCTATGGTCTTAGCTACACGCGATTTGAACTTAAGAATCTACAACTCAGCGCCGAGCGTATCCGGCCCGATGGCACTCTTGCGGTGTCCGTGGAAGTGGAGAATACCGGTACCCGCACCGGAGACGAAGTGGTGCAGCTCTACATCCGCGACGTTGCTGCCAGTGTGACGCGACCGGTTAAAGAACTAAGAGGTTTTCAGCGAGTCACGCTCAAGCCGGGCGAGAAAAAGAAAGTGGAGTTTACTCTAGGCCCTGAGCACCTGGGATTCCACAATCGCAAGATGCGTTTTGTTGTGGAGCCAGGAGAATTCCAAGTCATGGTGGGGCCAAACTCCGCCGATGTTATCGAGAAAGCGTTTGAAGTAGTTGCCAGGTGAACTTGAGTTTGGGTTTACCTAAGACCAGTGGAAGAAATCTAGGAAACAAATTCACGCTCCTTCTTTTGAGTTAGGGTCTGATCTAAGAATAAGATCCACGAAACCACACAAACCAACACGAAATGTTTAGTGTCATTTCGTGTGTATTCGTGGATCGTGTTTCTGCGGCGCTGCATCCTGAGACCGCGCTGTGTAAGCTCAGCGATCTTCCAGGTGAAGCTGATGAATAAGAATTTAGTAAGCCTGGCTTTTTGCTGGTCGCGAAGAGGGGCAGCACGCGCGATGGTGTCACTTCTCATAGTTCTCCTCATCTCATTCATTCCCGCGCAGATATCGTTCGCGAATAGCCCACTACCTTCACCGTCTCACTCCAAACGGACTCTGTCAGCCCAAGACGAAGCCTTCGTCGAGGATCTGCAACATCGCTCCTTTCGTTACTTTTGGGAGCAAGCGGATCCCCAAACGGGTCTGGTGCTCGACCGCGCCCGCATGGACGGCTCACCGGTGGATGAGAATCATCGCAACGTTGCCAGCATCGCGGCGACAGGTTTTGCTTTAAGTGCTCTGTGCATCGCTTCGGAGCGAAAATGGGTCGGTAGCGAACAAGCGAGGGAACGCGTGCGCAACACTCTTCGTTTCTTTGCGACAAGAGCTTTTCAAGAACATGGCTGGTTCTATCATTGGCTGGATGCAAAAACGGGCCAGCGACGATGGCAGAGTGAAGTGTCGTCGATTGATACTGCTTTGTTGGTGGCTGGAGTTCTGACTGCGCGTCAATACTATCGAAGCGACTCTGAAATTGTTCGTCTGGCCACCCTAATCTACGAACGCCTTGATTTTCGCTGGATGCTCAATGGTCATCCAAGGCTTTTGTCTCATGGCTGGAAGCCGGAGACTGGCTTTTTGCGATCACGCTGGGACACCTACAGCGAAGACGCAATTCTCTATCTGCTGGCAATCGGCTCACCCACGCATCCCATTTCGCCCCAGTCGTGGTATGCGTTCTGGCGCGATCGATATCGCTACGAAGGCTTCGCCTACTTCACGACAATCGGAGTGCCGTTGTTCATGCACCAATACTCGCACGCCTGGATCGACTTTCGTGGCCGGCGCGAAACCAAAGGAGACCGGATCGATTATTTTGAGAACTCCAAGAATGCCACGCTTGCTCACCGGGCCTTCTGCATAAATCTCTCGAGCGAGTTTCCCGGATACGGGCCAAACGTCTGGGGCATCACGGCATCAGACAGTGCTAAGGGCTATCTTGCATGGGGTGGTCCCCCAAGGGACCCGGCGATTGACGGAACAGTAGTGCCAACAGCTCCGGGCGGCTCACTCATGTTCACGCCCGATATCGCTTTGGCCGCGTTGAAAACAATGCGCGAGAAGTTTGGCGACCGTGTCTATGGTCGATACGGCTTTGTCGACGCTTTCAATCCCAACAGCGGTTGGGTCGACACGGACGTCATTGGAATTGACGTTGGCATGATCGTCCTCAGCGCCGAAAATATGCGCACGGGAAATATCTGGCGCTGGTTCATGCAGAATCGTGAGATTCCGCGTGCGATGCAACTGGTCGGATTGGTGAAATATAACAAACGCAAATCAAGAATTTCGGATTGCGGATTTCGGATTTGCCGACCTTGCATTCGAAGCTCTTTCGTCGTAACAAGAAATTCGAAAATCCGCAATCCGAAATCCGAAATTCTTTACTCACCAATGATCTTGACGAGCACGCGCTTTTTTCGTCGCCCATCGAACTCGCCATAAAAGATCTGCTCCCAGGGACCAAAGTCCAGTTTCCCGTTGGTAATTGCCACAACTACTTCGCGTCCCATAATCTGCCGCTTATGATGGGCGTCGCCGTTATCCTCGCCTGTCCGGTTGTGGTGGTAACGTTCCGGACTTGGATCGAAAGGCGCAAGCCACTCAAGCCAGCGCTTGTAATCTTCGTGCAGGCCTGACTCATCGTCATTGATGAAGACACTGGCAGTTATGTGCATCGCATTCACTAGACAGAGTCCTTCTTTCACTTCACTGCGCCTGACTTCTTCAACTACCTCTGGCGTAATATTGACGAAACCCATACGTTCCGGAACTACGAAGTGCAAATGTTTGGTGTGTGACTTCATTTCCGTTACCTCTATGCCATAATGTCAACTCAACAATCAAGAATACCAAGGGTTTTGACGGAAGGTTGTGAAGATGACCGGGTTTAGTGGCGAGGCATTCGTTGCCGCGCTGGCGATTATCGGCATAGTGATCGTGGTATCGGCGCTTCTGTCGGGGCTGATCGAACGAAGCGGTCTACCGCAGGTGGCGGTATTCCTGGGAATTGGCGCGGCCCTCGGCCCCGCGGGACTCGGGGTCATGGACGTCACGCTGGACTCTCAGACGTTGCGAGTGGTTGCCACTCTTAGCTTGACCCTCGTGCTCTTTACTGATGCAGTCTCTTTGAACATCTCCGAAGTTAGACGCCACACAGCCCTCGCGCTCAGGGTACTGGGTCCGGGCACCCTGCTTTCCGCAGCGCTCGTGGCGCTCGCCGGTTGGTGGTTGCTAGCTCTTCCCGTTGCCGCTGCAGCCATGCTTGGCGCGGCTCTCGCATCGACTGATCCCGTGCTCCTGCGCGGGCTTCTCCGTCGCCGTGACATTCCTTCCAACGCTCGCCAGGCCCTGCAACTGGAGAGCGGACTAAACGATGCCATACTTCTGCCAATCGTAATTGTGGCGATGGCCTTTGTCGGACAGAACGGTCCAGTTGGCGCCGCAGGCTGGGCGAAGCTCAGTCTGAATCTGTTCATCCTTGGGCCGGGTGCGGGCGTCGCTGTGGGATTGGTGGGCGTAGCCGCGCTCGACCTGATTCGCAAGCGTATCGGTGTGCGACGCGACTATGAATCGCTCTACTCGCTGGGCGTGGCATTCTCTGCTTTTGCCGCGGCCGAGGCAGTGCAGGGCAGCGGTTTCCTGGCCGCGTTCGCCGCCGGTTTGACCATCGCCGTGCTCGACGTAGAACTATGTGATTGTTTTCTGGAGTATGGTGGAGTTACGGCGGAGATGATGCTTCTTTTTACCTTCGTGCTATTAGGTAATTCTCTCATCTGGACCGGCTTCACGGTTATCACCGGAGCAACTTTGTTATTCGCGGCATTTGTAATCGTTGTTCGCCCTCCCGTCTACCTGCTCTCTCTTTGGGGTTCAAAAGTCGATAAGCGTGGCCGTCTGTTGATCGCCTGGTTCGGGCCACGCGGCCTTAGCTCACTGCTGCTGATCCTGTTGCCGGTTTTCGCCGGGCTACCCGGTAGCGATCGCTTATTTGCGATTTGCTGTCTGGTCGTATTGCTTTCAGTTGTGTTGCATGGCGGTTCACCAATGCTCCTGGCTGGAATAGCTCGGCGACGGGCGCTACATGAGACGCAGGGCCCCGACGTGGCGCGAGACTTTGGCACACCGGCTGTTGCTTCCACGGTTGCCGAGGAGACGAACGCGGAGGAGCGACACGAGGAACAAACCAATGCGGACACTGGCGGGACTTGTGCTATGGACTCCGTCAAAGTTGACGGCTCAGTTCGTCCCAAAGACGACGGTAAGGAGATTGGCGCTCAGCGAATCTCGATCGATGAATTGCGCCGGCTACACGAATCAGGTGAGCCGGTGATTATTCTCGATGTGCGAACAGAGCGCAGCCTCGAACCTAGCAACTTGCAGGCAAAGGGCGCGGTTCGTATCCCACCTGATCATGTAGTGGAACGGGCGCGCGAACTCCGCGTGCCAAAGAACGCGTGGCTCATCGCCTACTGTGCTTGACCAAACGAAGCAACCAGCGCCCGTGTGGCGCAGGAACTTCGACAAGCGGGATGGTCAAAAGCGCGGGCCTTAACCGGTGGGTGGACTGCGTGGCAGGAGGCGGGATTACCTGTGGAACCGAAAGCTAGCTCAGTGCAAGCCCGGGGCTATTGAATTCACTTTTTGCTGATGGTGCCTCGCAACCTCTTGATTACTCACAAGGCTCCCAGGTTGGCGGCTTGGCGGCACTTCCGGTGGGAAAGCCAATGGCTCTCCGGCGCTATAACTTTGTCTTGCGCAAAGGCTAGGCCTCGGGGGTAATTTCAAGGGCTTCGGTGAGAATATAGCCAGCGAAAAGTCTCATGGCGCCGACCTCAAAAAAGCTTTACCAATTCAGCTTGCTCGCAGCAGTATCTGCAACAGGCTTCACCCTATCTTGCTACGGAATAACTAGTGCCGTGTTATGGTCCAAGGCAACATGGTACAGCTACTTTACCGTTGGAAGCTTACTCTTCTGTTTGTACCGATGATATTTATGCAAGAAGCACTATGCTGGACCGGATCCAACGTCGTCTGTAAGTTTGATAACTTCTACTATTTGTTCACGCTCTTTCTTGGTGGAATGTCGCAGTTTCCGTTCTATGGAATGTCTTTGTTGGCCCTGCGACTTCCAAAGCAACCGTTGGCGAACGTCAACCTCTTCTCAAGTAACACTGGTGATGTTAGAAAGTTCGGTCGTCTGTTTGCTCTGATTGGCGCTGGTGGTCTGGGACTAATTCTTCTCGCCGAGATCTGGCTTTATGTCGCCTCTATTACATCTATTTGGACTTACGTTCAGCTCACAGTTGTAGCGTTGTCATTAGGAACGCTACCGTGGTTCCTGCTAACTCAGTACAACATCCACAAGTTGATGGTTAGGAAAAAGAAAGCTCAACTGGACAAAGTCTGTATGGAGTTAAACCATAGCATTGAAGCCGGATTCGACCGTCCTGACCAAATTCAGTTTCACAAGATCTTGGTTTTGACCTCACTGAAAACGCAATTTGAGCAGCTTCCCGAGTGGCCATTCAATACGTCATCTTTGCTGCAGCTATTGACGCTTGCAGGAGCGGTTGCGGCACTGTTACCTTTGATTGAGCTCGTCAAGAAATGATCGTTGAAGAGGGTTTGCAGATTAAAGGAGGAGCATTGCGGCCTTTTTGGGTTTCTGCCAATTAGTAAAAATGGTAACCAAAGTGCACGCGCTGACCAGAAGAGGAAACCAAACTTGCGACATCCAAGGAACCGGTATAAGGAACAAGACGTCGCTTGTTAACAATGAATTCGGCCAACGGATCGTGAGCCAAAGAGAGAAGTAATAGAAGATATCCCAAGTAGCGAAGACCCAGAGAAAGAGTGCGAGTCGCTCTATCCTGTGCGAGGCTGAGAGAAAGGCTACTGTTATGAGCATTACCATTGTCGCCACCTCGCGACCAACCTCCATGAAGAGTAAGTGCTGCGGCAGCAGACTCAGAATCTGTGCGGGTTCATTAAGCTCGGGGCTACTTTCTAGACTCGTACCACTTAGGTGCGCTGTCACTGCACGAAGGTAGACAACGACGACGGCTTCCCCAAATCCGAATCCGATTCCGAAAAGAGTAGCGCAGATCAGTTGACACGAGGAAAGGTGAGGTTTGTGCTTTCTCAGGATACCGTAGGCAAAGACTGGCACCAGAGCGCAAAGATTCACCCACCAGGGATTCGCCAATTGAACTGCACCCATTTCGATACGAGTAATTAGCATGCTCTGAACATAGATTTCAAACGTCTGGCCGCCAAAACGTGCTGTAGAATTGCGAAATGAGCTGAGCACAATTCAAAATGAGATTAAGGAGCTGGATAAAGAAACTGGGGTTCTGGGGATTTCTCTTCTTTCTCATCAAGGGATTGTTGTGGCTGACAGTCCCTGCACTGATTGCAATTCTTGCGAATTAGTCATTTCAGTCTATTTCAGTCCATGGAATGCCATCACCGCACTTGAAAAGTCAACTGAGAAACGCCGGAGTCGGACGTTCCAGCGCATGCTGGGGACGCGCGAATTTGGTAATTCTGGTGCTGATCCTGACAACAACTTTCTTGACCGCTCACACTTTCCCTTCGGCTTCGCAGGACAACCGCCGCCCACGCGCACGTGAAGCCGGCGTTAAAGTCGGCATTCTGCCTGTAGGCCCGCTGAACGCGATTACGGATGTCGCGGGACTAACCGTCGGCCACACAACAATCATACGCGGAGACAATATTCGAACCGGGGTGACTGCGATCCTGCCTCACAGCGGAAATCTCTTTCGCGAGAAAGTTCCTGGCGCTGTGTTTGTAGGCAACGGCTTCGGCAAACTGATGGGTTCAACCCAAGTGAGCGAACTCGGCGAGATCGAAACCCCAATCTTGCTTACCTCGACGCTCAGTGTGCCGCGAGTTGCTGATGCTTTGCTCGACTACATGTTGGGACTTGCGGGCAATGAGGACGTGCAATCAGTCAATCCTCTGGTTGCGGAAACCAATGATGGATATCTCAACGACATCCGCGGACGTCAGGTCAGTCGCGAAGACGTTTTCGGGGCGATCAAGAGTGCGAAGGGCGGATCGGTTGAAGAAGGATCGGTAGGCGCCGGCACGGGCACCGTTGCCTTCGGCTTCAAGGGCGGCATCGGAACCTCCTCGCGCCAGCTACCTGCCGGGCTGGGTGGCTTCACCGTGGGAGTTTTGGTGCAAACGAATTTTGGCGGAATTCTCACGATTAATGGTGCTCCCGTGGGCCGCGAGCTTGGTCGATATTATCTAAAAGATGCACTCAGTGCCAGCGATCTCAAGCCACCCAGAAAGCACGATTCAGACTCGAGCTCCCTCCGGCAAAATGAAGCAGATGGCTCTGTGATTATCGTGATCGCCACTGACGCAGCTGTTGACGCTCGCAATCTACAACGAATGGCCTCGCGGGCGATGATGGGGCTGGCGAGAACAGGCGCAACCGGCAGTAACGGCAGCGGCGACTACGCGATTGCTTTCTCAACATCCTCGGACGTTCGCATGAGATTACCGGCTAACCCGGCTGATCGGAACGCTCCGCGCAATTTGAGAGCGTTGTCCAATGATGCAATGTCCCCCTTGTTTCTTGCGGTCATCGAAGCCACTGAAGAAGCTATCTACAATTCGCTATTCCGAGCCACAACGATCACGGGCCGAGGTCACACAATCGAGGCGCTCCCCATCGATCGAACCCTGGAGATAATGCGCAAACACGGAGCACTGGGGAAATAGGGCGCTTGGAGTCCAACGTCCAAAGTCCAAAGTTCATCGTCCAACATCTTTTGTTAACTGCCGACGTCGAACGTTGAACTTTGGACGTTGGACCTTGGACCACGGATTGACACGTCTCATTCAACCGCATAAAATTATTTCCAAAGCGAGCCCAGACAATCGAAACATCAAGGAGGTGTGTAGAGTGAAAACAACTATACGTGTCAACCGAAAACGCCCGGAGTCGTTAACAAAGCAGATCACGGACCAACTCACCGGATTGATTGAGTCTGGGGCCCTGACGGTAGGTAGTTATCTTCCCAGTGAGCGTGAACTCGCGAATCAGGTCAAGGTGGCGCGGAACGTGGTGAGAGGCAGTTATGAAAGTCTCATGCGCGCGGGAAAGATTCAAAGCGAAGGGCGCAAAGGACGAACGGTCAAGTCTGCCGGCGGAAAGAAGCGAACAGGCGGAAAGAGCGCTAGTAAAGCGCGTAAGAAATAAGATTGAGTACTCAATTGTTGCGTTGATTCCCCCTTCCCCCCTCGCAAAGTAGTTAAAAAACCCCGACTACTGAGTGGCAATTGCGGCTTCGTCACCGAGAGCTAGAATCTCGTTTCGAATCGCATTGCGCTCAGCGATCAGACGTACAAAAAATCTTCTTCTCGTCAGAAAGAACGCCAAGGCACGCAAACCGCCAAAAAATCTGTCGAGTTCTTCTGAAAATCTGATTGCGACGTATCCCGCCGCCGGCACAAGGACCAACGCAACCAGGGCAACTATCCCACCCAAAAACTTATAGGCTACCAACCCCGCAATCAGCCAGGTAAAAGGGAATAGCAACAACGCGGAAATGATCTTTATTGTTGAGATAACGTCATCAGAATTCTGGGAGAATCTCGTGGCGAGATAGCCGCCCAGTCGATAGGCGGGATAATGGATCAAGAGGCCGAGCGTCGCTGGTCCGGTCAGCAAAAGAAAAAGGATGCAGCGAGTGATGAGATGTGACAAGACATCCAGAGTGGAGGTTGGGGGTGAAAGCTCGTTTGCGTCGATCCCCGCCTGTTTCAGCTCCTCCTCAAACCGAGTCATACGCATTTCAAGTTTCGCAAGCCGTTCCGGCGCTCGATCGTGCAGGATCTTATAGGCCTTGATGAACTGTTGTTGCAGCTGCAGCTCTCCGGTGAGACTTTCCTTCTCCTCCTCCTGCCGGTCTGCCGAAAAAATCCGTTCCGCCCGGGTGATCGTGTGCAGCGCCTCTTCATGCTCTGCGTCAAGCATCACTTCGCGCAGTGCGCGCTCAATCTTGTCTGAGAGTTCGCGCACTGCGGCACGAGGCGGATTTCCGTCCGCGTCGAGTTTGGCCGGCATTACCTCGATGGGCGCTCCGAAATGGAGCAGCGCGGCGCTGCGAAATTTAGTCTTCGAAGTGTAATAAAGGCCGGCCGGTACAATCTTGAGATCCAGCACCTCACCGGTTGAGACAGTGCCCAGCGCAATGCGGGCGGCCCCAGTTTTGATGGGGCGCAATCCCGGCTCGTCGTGGGAGACACCCTCCGGGCAGATGCCAATCGTTCCACCGTCAGAAAGTAACTGTCGCGTCGCAGCAAAAGTCTCCTTGTTGCGAGAGACGTCTTCGCCCTCGTCCTGGCGGCGATAAACCGGGAGCGAGTCGAGCGCGCGAATGAAGTATCCGAGGACTGGCATCTTAAATAATGGGGCCTTGGCCAAAAATGAGACCCGACGAGGAGCAAGACAGAGTAGGAAGGTCGGATCGACTAAGGCGTTGGGATGGTTGAGAACAAAGATGACGGGACTCTTTGACGGCACATTCTCAAGCCCGTCGACCTCGACGCGCCGAAAGTAAACGCGCATCGCGAATCTCAAAAGGGCAGTAATAATTCGACGGGTCATCGGGCGCTATTGTATCCGGACATTATAGAACCTACAGGACTTATACGACCTATAGGACTGGTAGTGGGTCAGTTTCGCTGAAAGTGTCCGATAAACTTCAGTTTGTCGCAGCGCAACGACAAGCTAAAGCTTATCGGACATCAAACTGACCCACTACCTATAGGACATATGGCCTTGCCCACTTACCACTGACGTTGTAATAATGCTTTCGCTTTCCCTCGAACATTCATCAACTTGCGGAGAAAGGTTTCTATGAAGCGCTTTGTTGTCTCGATTTGTGTTCTTGTGTTCGGGTTCGTGTCTTTGGCTGCGGCACAGGACGCGTCTCATTTTACGATCGATCACCTGTTGCAGGTACGCCGTGTGGGCGATCCTCAGGTTTCGCCCGACGGCCGCCAGCTGGCGTTCACCATTGGCGACGTGAGGTGGGACGCGAACCGGGTAGTCACGCATATCTACGTGATGCCGATTGGTGGTGGCAGTATGAAACAATTGACAAGCGGTGACTCTTCCGCCACTTCACCGCGCTGGTCACCCGACGGGAAAAAGATCGCCTACGCTACGGGAAACCAGATCTGGACGATGGACAATGACGGTAGTGACAAGGAACAAATTACGCAAATAGTAACCGGCGCCGCCGGCCCCGTCTGGTCACCTGACGGAAAGTGGATTGCTTTCACTTCCGATGTCTACCCCGAATGCGCGGACCACGATTGCAACAAGCAAAAAGAGGATGTGGCCGAAAAGACTAAGATAAAAGCGCACATCACCGATCGTCTTCTTTATCGACACTGGGTGGAATGGCGCGACGTTAAGCGCACCCACGTTTTCGTGGTCTCGAGTAACGGTGGCAACGCTCGCGATCTAACGCCTGGAGACTTTGATGCCCCACCTTATGCTGTAGCAGGCGACATTGATTACGCATTCTCGCCGGATGGGAAAGAGCTAGCCTATTTGCGTAATCCCGATAAGGTAGAGGCAATCTCCACAAATAGCGACATTTATATCGTACCAACCAGCGGCGGCGCGGCGAGAGACATAACCGTTCGCAACAGAGGGTACGAGGACAGTCCTGTTTATACTAAGGACGGAGAGTACATCCTCTATCGTTCGCAAGCGACTGCGGGTTTTGAGGCGGATCGCTGGCGTCTTATGAGTTACAACCGCGCAAACGGGACGAGCACGGAACTACTCAAGGGTTTCGACTTGAACGTGGAAGACATGGTGCTGTCGCCCGATGGGAATTCGATTTATTTCACTGCGGGCCAGCGAGCTCGTCATCCAGTCTACAAAGTCGCCACGTCGGGCGGCGCGCCACAAAAGATCCTGGACAAGGTCTTCGCTACCAACTTGCAACTCACCCCAGACGGCAGGACGTTTGTCTTCCTAAGCAGCTCCCTGGCAATGCCGCCCGAAGTCTACCGAGCCAATCAGGATGGTAGCGGGCTGGGGGCGCTAACAAACATAAATGCCGAACTAATGTCGCGCGCCAATCTCAAAGAGGCGGAAGAGATTGAGTGGACGGGTGCGCTTGGCAAAAAGATTCATGGCTTTGTTATCAAGCCGTTAAATTTCAATCCCACCGGTAAATATCCTCTCGTAGTTTTGATTCACGGAGGACCGCAAAGCGCCTGGAACAATAGCTGGAGCTATCGCTGGAATCCCCAGATTTTCACTGACGCCGGTTACGTGGTTTTCATGCCGAACCCGCGCGGTTCCTTGAGCTATGGCCAGCAGTTCGTCAACGAAATCAGCGCCGATTGGGGCGGCAAAGTTTTTATTGATCTGAAGAACGGGGTTGCCGAGGTCCTTCAGCGAAATGCGTTTATCGACAAATCACGCATTGGCGGCGCAGGCGCCAGCTACGGTGGATACATGGTCGACTGGATTCTGGGCCATAACAACGATCCGCGGTTCCGCTTCAAAGCCCTGGTTTCGCACGCCGGTGTTTACAATCTGACAAGCATGTATGGCGCTACCGAGGAACTGTGGTTTCCGGAGTGGGAGTTCAAAGGCACTCCCTGGTCCAATCCAGTAATGTACGAACGGTGGTCGCCACACATGTATGTGCGCAACTTCAAGACTCCTACATTAGTTACCGCTGGTGAGCTTGATTACCGCGTACCTTATACGGAAAGTTTGCAGCTCTTCACGGCTTTGCAGCGGATGGGTGTGGAATCCAAGCTGCTCGTCTTTCCCGACGAAGGTCACTGGATTCTAAAACCGCAAAACTCAAAGCTCTGGTACCGGACTGTGCTGCAGTGGTTTAACGAGCAACTGATGGAGTAAACGCTAAAACAGTAGCCGTCGGGGCGAAAGGTGTGTCACACTAGGCGGCGCAAAAGATAACAAACGCCCTCCAGGGCTCACCTTACCAACGGAGGTTAATCATGAGAAGGCTTACTCACCGACTCTCAGCGCTCACGCTTCTTCTCTCAATCCTTTTCCATGCAAACGGCACATTTGCGGCGGACTTCAAGCGCGAAGTCGTTTACCAAATTATTACGGATCGGTTTTTTGACGGCAGCAGCGCTAACAACAACCCGTCACAAAGCTCCGGGCTGTTTGACGCAACCAAAACCAACTGGCGCGCCTACTGGGGTGGCGACTTGCAGGGTATTCAACAGAATATGGCTTACCTTGCCGGAATGGGTGTCACAGCGATTTGGATCTCGCCACCGGTTGATAATCTGAATACGAACATACCCGACGGCGGTGGCAATCCCACTGCCTCCTACCACGGATACCAGGGCCGTGATTTCAAACGTATCGAAGAACACTTCGGTAATTCCGGCAACACATGGGCAGATTTCGATAACTTCGTTACGGCCGCGCATCAAAACGGAATCAAAGTTGTTGTCGATTTCGCACCCAATCATTCAACGCAAGACAACGCCGGAGAATTTGGCGCGCTGTACGACAACGGTGTCTTCCTCGGAAATTTCAGCAACGACACTAACGGTTACTTCCATCACAACCCCAATATCTCCGGCGGCGGCTGGGACGACCGTTATCAGGTTCAGTACTACACGCTTTTCGACCTCGCCGACCTGAATCAAGAACATGCCACCATCGACGGCTATATCAAAGCCGCTGCGCAACTGTTTCAACAGCATGGAGTGGACGGCTTTCGCATTGACGCGATCAAACACATCACCTGGGGATGGGAATATAGCTTCGCGAATTCCGTTCACACTTATGGCGACAGTTTCTTGTTTGGAGAGTGGTTTCAGGCTGGCACCTCAGATCCGCTGTACCACGATTCCTACAAGTTTGCTAACAAGAGCGGCATTTCGATGCTGGATTTTCCGCTGAACACTGCCATACGCAGCGTCTTCGGCTCGAACGCGAACTTCAGCGTGCTGGATTCCGTGATCACTCAGGAGGCGAGTAACTTCACCTGGGACGAAGACCTCGTCACATTCATCGATAACCACGACATGTCGCGCTTCCTGTCGTTGCTGAACAACAACAACCGGTTGCATCAGGCGATGTCGTTCATTCTCACCTCACGCGGCATTCCCTGCATCTACTACGGGACGGAGCAATATCTGCACAACGACACAAGCGGCGGCACTGATCCCTACAATCGCCCGATGATGCCCGGCTTTTCGACAACAACTACCGCCTACCAACTCACTAACAAGCTTTCGACTCTTCGTCGGAGTAATCCGGCTATTCCGTACGGCTCGAGTTTGCAACGCTGGATTAACAACGACGTGTACATCTATGAGCGAAAGTTCTTCGGCAATGTCGTGCTCGTGGCCATCAACAAGAACGATACGACCGGCTATAGCATCGGTGGACTCAACACGTCGCTTCCCGTTGGAACCTATTCCGACTATTTGACGGGCTTATTGGGCGGTCTCTCAGTCACGGTAGGCTCCGGATCGGGCGGTAATAATCCGGTAACCACATTCACACTCCCCGCACACACCGTTTCGGTCTGGCAATTTACCGAAAGCCCGGCTGCACCACAGATTGGCTCGATCGGACCAACCGCCGGGCAGGCGGGTGTGAAGGTGACGATTGGCGGCAGAAACTTCGGCACGACGAACGGTACGGTGAAATTCGGCACGACCACGGCGACTATCAACTCGTGGTCGCCCACTCAAATCGTAGTCACCACTCCATCAGTTACAAACGGCAACTACAACGTGACGGTGACTAATTCCGGCGGTGTGGTCTCCAACGGAATTCAATACACCGTGCTGACTGCCAAGCTGATTCCTGTGACGTTTACCGTTTACAACGCCACACCAACACAGGTTGGAGACTACATATTTCTGACAGGCAACACGGTCGAGTTAGGTGCCTGGAGCACCACATGGGACGGCGCGGTGGGACCGATGCTGACGCCTAACTACCCAAACTGGTTCCTCACGGTCAGCGTCCCGGCCGGGCAAACGATCCAATTCAAGTTCATTAAGATCGCTTCGGGCGGCGCCGTCACCTGGGAGGCAGGCCAGAACCACCAGTACACGGTGCCCACCAGCGGGACCGGATTTGTGAATGTGAACTGGCAGTATTAAACAATTGCCGATTGCCAATTGCCGATTGCCGATTTGGTTTTTGTCAGTTGGCAATCGACGTTTCGCACCGTCCACTGTGACAGTAATCACCATCGGGATGGCGCTCAATGAATTGTTTGAGCCTCTTGATTGTTATTTCGCTACTCGTGATTGAGCCCGGTGCATCGCCCATCCGCTCTCCATGCTTGATGATTCGTCGTTCGCAGCTAGTTCTGCGTCAGCAGTCTACGAGGAAGATTGATCCGGAAGCTCTCAAGAAGTATGTGGGCAGATACTCACTGGAGGTAGGGATCATTCCTATCTCTACGCTCGACGTAACTCTCGAAGGCAACCAACTGTGGGTGAAGCCTTCTGTCGTAAAGAAGCGACAGCTGATACATAAGTCGAAGACAGTCTTTACTGATGAGATTGAAGGGACGCCTTTCACTTTCAATAAAGGCGAATTAAATAAGATTGTCAGTGTCACTTTTCTCTACGAAGGCGAGACCTACACGGCGCAGAAAATTGCCATACCGCCACCCAGTGTTAAAGGAAACACAACCTTCAAATTGAAAGGATTTCCTGACGCAAGCGTCGTTGTGGTGGCAGGCTCGTTTAACAACTGGGACCAGTCACAATTTATTTTTGCTCGAGAGGGCGATGAGTGGGTTTGCCGGATAGACCTGGAGCCGGGCAAATACACGTATAAATTCATCGTCGATGGAAACTGGCTCCTCGATCCCGCAAATCCGAACACTGAGGATGATGACTATGGAGTGAAAAATTCTGTGCTGATCGTAACTAAAGCCCCAGATCATTTTCCATTTCTCATTTGTCATTTTTCATTTGTCATTTGGTGAATTTGAACTTCGAAGAAACTCATAACTCGTTGGGTGACGAGAAACAACTTTGAGGTCGATGCCAGTCAAGACAAGAATACTGACATGAATCGCTCAACGTTTGCAGTCAATGACAAATGATAAATGTCAAATGATAAATGGAAAATGAAGAGGACCTTGATCGCCTCGCTCTACGCTCCCGGCCAGAGGGTCAGGCGTTGATGCACCAAAACTGGGGCAAGCTTCTCTTCATGCACTGGCGCATCGAGGAAAGCCTGCTCCGGCCATTAATTCCTGACAGGCTTGAGATTGATACCTTCGACGGCTCAGCGTGGATCGCAATTGCGCCGTTCACCATGTGGGACATCAGAGCCTTTCCTCCCTTCGTCCCACCAGTGCCCGGACTAAGCTCGATGCACGAGTTGAATGTCCGCACCTACGTCCATCACGACGGCGTGCCTGGCGTCTGGTTTCTTTCGCTTGATTGCAACAGCAAGGCGGCAGTTCTGGGAGCGCGAGCGTTTTTCTACCTGCCGTATTACAACGCAGAAATAGGACTGGAACAGGAGAGCCAGACTATTGCCTACTCTTTGGACCGAACAGATGAACCACCGGCTCAGTTCAACGCCTGCTGGCAGATCGGCCAAACCCTTGACTATTCTCACCAGGGATCACTCGCGTTCTTCCTGACCGAGCGCTATTGCCTCTTCAGCGAACGCGAGGGCGAACTGTATCGCGCACGCATCTATCACGATCCCTGGCCGCTGCAAAAAGCGACCCTCGTCTCGTTTAGCTCCAGCATGATCGAATCGCACCATCTGCCCACACCAAAAGGCGATCCGCTGCTGCACTATGCCGAAGGGATCGGCGTCGACATCTGGCCACTGGAGGAACTAGTTTGAAGCCATTCTCCTCAGGAGCAACATTGCAGCTGTGAGAATCTCAAAGGTCAGGAAGGTGGGCTTGCCCCCGCCCAACTTTGATTAGCCTTCTAATCACAAGAAATCAGTCAAGCTTGAGGAGTTTACTTGGACCCTGAGTGCTGTTCCAACTTGAGCGGGGGCAAGCCCACCTTCCTTACCTTTGAGATTCTCTGACTTCAATATTCTCTTTTGAATTGAATGGCTGTCGGAGTGCGTAGTGTTCTCTTGCCTGCTGAGTCACGCGCTTTACAAACTCTGTTTTTCCTCCGGTGTAAGCAACTCGATCATTTGGATAATCCCTGGCAAGCCCCAATTTTAGGACCTCGTATTCTCTCGCAAGCTCCGGACGTTCAATCAAGTAATCCCGAAACAGCAATCTCTCCCACTGCTCGAAATCCTTCTCAATCATATGAATATGATGAGTGCGGTTACCGCTTGTGTCTCGTTTGATGAACCACGCGTAAAACGGAGGAACACCATCGCCGCTTGTGGGTCGCCAAAAGTAGTCATAACCCTGGGCTTCAAGGAGAGGAACGATTCTACTTTTGGTTTCTTCGAGGGACGAGACTTCGACGAGCATATCCACGATTGGCTTTGCCGCCATGCGCGGTATCGCCGTACTCCCGAAATGCTCGATCCGTCCGATCAACTCTCGGGGTAAACAATTTTGGAGGTGGTTCTTCTCTTCTTCGAACAGCTCGGGCCAAATGGGATTGTAGGACACAATGGAGATGTGTTCTTGCGTGACTCTCTTGATGCGCTCAGCTAGCGTTTCCATAGCCCTATTTCGCACGTTTTAGTTGCTCCCGAAAACCTATACCCAGCATGCGATTGTTCAATCTGCTCGTTCCAATGGCGGTAGAACAGCAGCGAAGTCTTCCGCGAAGCGCGTTGAGTATTGATTCAGGAGTTCCTGCACGCGCTCGAGTTTCTTCGAGCGCACGATCAACCCGACGTGATGTTTCTTCTTAACGCGATAGACGATCTCCGAATCGTCGTAGGCTGAAGTATCCGGATATTCCTGCTTTGCCAGAGACAGCACTATGCCCGCGTGTTCCCTTCTCGCGGGGGTGATCTTTGCAGACCCCTTCTTACCATCACTCCTGTACTCCGGGCGAGCATCGGCCATCTCCAGCTTGGCCCACTCGCGCCAGAGATTGATTCCCGAAGCAGCTTCAAGCACGTCGGCGATGTAGGCGCCGCCAACTCGAGCGGCGATTTCCAGAAAGTAAAACTGACCATCAGCGGCGCTCTTAATAAACTCTGCGTGCGCCGCACCTTTTTCCAGGCCGAGGGCCTTAACTAACTTCCGGTTGAACTCGAAGAGTCTCCGTTCGTCTTCGGAGCCGCCCGGAATGGTGTGCGAAATGTAGGCGCCGCCCTTGTGCGCCACGTCCATCGGGGGGCGGCCATACTGGTTCGCGCCCGCGAAGATCGCGCGACCGTCGTTCACCAGGGAATCAACGTGAAAAACGTCGCCGGGAATGAAACGCGAGAGCAAATAATGCGGCGAACGCTCGCGTAGTCGTTCGCGCGCGTCGAGCGTATCGATTGCTCGCCAGACGTCACCGGGTTCCAGTGCTTTTTTGATCCCGATTGCAGAAACGTCCGAGCGAGGCTTTATTACCCAGGGCGGTGGCACGCGTTCTACAAACCCTCGAATCTCATTGTGGTTAGAGAGGGACACGAAGTCTGGCACATTGATCCCTGCCTTCTTCGCTCTGGCGCCCATCGCCAATTTGTCGCGAAAAAGCCGCGCCGTCGCGCTGCTCATGCCGGGGAGGCAAAAGTGCTCGCGGATTTGCGCCGCGGTGATTACGTCAAACTCCTCGAGAGCAACAATACGATCTATTCCGGTCTGTCTGGCCAGGAGACTTACCAGATGAATAAAGAGGTCAGGAGTGGCATCGTTGGGCAGGGCTATCAGATCGTCAAGGCTCTCGCGCGGCCAGTTTTCACCGAGCATCTTCTCCTTGGTGATGAGGACCACCTGAGCGCCGTGATTCTTGCACTCGCGGATAAACTCCACACCTTTGAAGTACGTTGCGAGACAAACGAAACTTAGGGGACGAGTTTCTGATTCGGGCATGGAAAGCCTCTTCGTTCCAGCGGGCGCTTGGCGGTATTCAACTATAAAACTTTGCGGATGTCAGGTCACCCTGTTATTGTTTCCGACAGGTGTCCTAATTCTAGGGTTAGTTCTGCTGAGAAACAATCGATCCACGATTTCACACGAACGAACACGAAAAAGTTGTTCGTGTTGATTCGTGTTACTTCGTGGATCGTTTTCGATTACCGCCCTACCTCACGGACAGCCAGCTGAAGAAATTGAGATTAGGCTACATCGAGTGCTGGCGCTTTGGAACAAGCATAGACTCTTATCTATGGATATTTTCGGCACTCTCTCAAACCAGAGTAGAAGCCACTAACCATGATTTTTCGCGGACCCTATCCAGAAGTTACCATACCCGACGTTCCGCTTCCGCAGCTTGTGATGCGACGCGCCAGGGAACTCCCGAACAAGCCCGCTCTGATCGAAGGCCCCACGGGACGAATCATCACTTACTCACAACTGGCCGATGGGATATCGCGCGTAGCCGGTAATCTCGCCAAACGAGGCTTTAAGAAGGGAGAGGTCTTTGGAATTTTGAGCCCAAACGTTCCCGAGTATGCCATGGCCTTTCTCGGCGTCGCATCGTTGGGAGGCATCAACACTCCAGTCAATCCTCTCTACACCGAACATGAGGTAGCTCATCAGCTGAAGGACGCCGGCGCAAGGTTTCTGGTGACGGTTCCGGCTTTCATCGAGAAGGCCCGCGAAGCTGCGGAAGCCGCTCATGTGGAAGAACTGTTTGTCTTCGGTGAAGCGGATGGCGCGACGCCTTTTGCTTCACTGCTTGAAGCAGGCGCCGAAGTTCCCTTAGTTCAAATCAATCCACGTGAGGATTTGGTCGCACTTCCCTATTCCAGCGGCACTACGGGCCTACCAAAAGGCGTCATGCTCACCCATCACAATCTGGTGGCGAACATTTGCCAGATGGAGGGACTCGACTACTTCAGTGAAGATGCCACGCTCATCTGCGTACTGCCGCTCTTTCATATCTACGGCCTGGTCGTGATCCTGAACATGGGCCTTTACACCGGCGCAACCATCGTCACGATGCCGCGTTTTGATCTGGAGCTGTTTCTAAAAGCCGTGTCTGACTATGGCGTAACACTGGCTCATCTCGTTCCGCCAATCGTGCTTGCCTTGAGCAAGAATCCCATTGTCGACAACTATGAGCTTTCCAAACTGACCACGATTTTTTCCGGCGCCGCGCCTCTGGATGAGAACCTGACTCGCGCCTGCATGAAGAGGCTCAAGTGCGGAATTCGCCAGGGCTACGGCATGACGGAAACAAGTCCCGTAACTCATTCATCGCCGGCCGACCCCACTCAAATCAAGTTTGGTTCTGTTGGCGTGTGCGCCCCAAACACCGAAAGCAAGATCATCGATCTGCAGACGGGCGCGGCGCTGGGACAAAACCAGGAAGGTGAAGTTTGCGTACGCGGTCCACAGATCATGAAGGGCTATCTCAATCGTCCGGAAGCAACCGCTCAGACCATCGACCCCGAAGGATGGCTGCATACCGGCGACATCGGCTACGCCGACAAGGATGGGCATTTCTTTATCGTCGACCGGGCCAAAGAGCTGATAAAGTACAAAGGTTTTCAAGTTCCACCGGCAGAACTTGAAGCAGTCTTGTTGACCCATCAGGCAATTGCCGACGCCGCCGTGATTCCCTGTCCCGATGACGAAGCTGGAGAAGTACCGAAAGCATTTGTGGTCTTGAAAGGCGAGACCACGGCCGATGACATCATGAGTTTTGTCGAGGAACGTGTCGCGCCCCACAAACGAATTCGCATCATTGAATTCATAGACAAGATTCCGAAGTCGGCTTCTGGCAAAATCCTGCGCCGGGTACTCGTCCAAACTGAGCGAGAAAGGAAACAAACCTAGATGTCGCCGGAAGTCGTTTCGAGAGCTGTCAGCGCTTATTTCGAAATGCATGCCTATTGGAACCCTGCAGAGATGGTGGGACAGCTTTAGAACTAAGAAGAAAATAGGATATATTTAGTGGCCCTGGTCATGGGTGGAAGGAACTCCGCCCCCCTTTGGAAAGGAGCGTCAAAAATGAAGCCATTTCGCACCATTGCTCTATCGCTTTTGATTGTATTCACCCTGACGGCTTACCAACGCTCAACGCCGGCACAAACAACGAGTGATGCGAGCGAGTGGGAAACGCTTAGGCCGGAGGGTGAGGAGTTTGGAATTCAGATGCCCAAGAATTCCACTGCTGAAGCGAGTAAGGAGCCTTATCACAAGATGGTGCTGAATACTCGCCTTTATTTGTGGGCGAACCCGACGGGTCCGGTCTTCGCCGTGGTCTCTATGAGCGGGATAAAGTCGAATCCGGCTATGTATTCAGAAATGGAGCGGGTCAATTCCTACGTGGATGCCTTCAGACGCTGGTTCGCGCCGAAGGTCCGCGGCAAAGACGCTGTGGCTAAGCTGACTCTGGTCGGGCCCAAAACCTTGAACGGACATGCGGGCCGTGAGTATCAACTAACGATAGGTAACCTCTCCGGAGCGGCACAGGTATACGCCACGAGAAAGCGCTTTTACGCGGTAGTTGCTCTTAACACCAAGAAAGAGGAAGTCCTACACGATCGCTTCCTAAGCTCGTTTGAACTTCCCGAGAAGCTGGCGGACGAAGCGCCAAACATTGCTGCGCAGAGGAAAGAGAAAATAGAGCGAGAAAAGCTGGAAAGAGAGAAAGCCGAAAACCCAGACATCCCACCGAATTTCCAGGGACAAAAGCCCGATGTGAAGCCGCAGGGTTCGGAAGGGTCGACCGAGACGCCCACGGACGTGAAGCCTGAATCGGCACCACCTGGCGATGAGAAAGCAGCAAAACGGGCACCAATCTCGGGCGGTGTGTTGAATGGTAAAGCGATTAGCTTGCCTTTCCCTCCCTACCCCCCAATTGCTAGACAGGCAAAGGCGTCTGGCACGGTGGTGGTGCAAGTCACGATTGATGAATATGGCAACGTCATCGCGGCGCGCGCTGTTTCAGGTCATCCGCTGCTTCAAGCCGCCGCTGTAGCTGCGGCTCGCGAGGCGAAGTTCTCGCCAACCTTCTTGATGGGCGAGGCAGTAAAAGTCACGGGCGTGATTACGTACAACTTTGTGGCTCAGTAGCAGGTTATTTTCCAGTGAATGCAGCATTGAAGCGGCTGGATTCGGCACACAAGAAACTCCTGGAAACGATCAGTCCGCTCGCTTCAGAACTCTTCTGCGAACGCCCTTCGAAAGATGAGTGGAGCGTTGCGGAGGTGGTTCATCACCTCTGTTTGGTGGAAGAGCGAGTGATAAAAGATCTTGAAGCAGGGCTCAGAAACCCACCTCGGAAGATCGGCTTCCTGAGAAAGTTTGTTCCCACCTCGATCGTGGCATATCGCCTGCTGCGTGTGAAAGCGCCGAAGGCGGTGAACCCGTTGAATCCACCAACGCGAGAAGAGATTATCAAAAACTACAACGCTGCAAGAAACCGGCTTAAAGAACTGTGCTCAAGCAATGGGCCGGATCGCCTCAGGCAAGTCATTTTCAAACACCCCTTCCTCGGCGAAATAGATGGTGTAGCCACAATCGCTTTTGTTGGCTACCACGAGTTAAGGCACTACAAACAAATCCGCGAAGTCCTTAAGAAGCTTGGTCATTTTCCATTTTCCGTTTGACATTTTTCATTTGTCATTGTTAATGCAAGGGTGCCTTTTTTCGCGGCACATATGGTCTGCGTAATGGTCAGTCAAATGGTCAATGAAAAATTTAAATGGAAAATGATTTGGAGCATTAGATAAATGTCGTCTCGCACGGTTGCGCTAAGTCCGGCCTGGACTATTTCCGGTTATCTGGAAGTCGCCAATGGCCACCTAACAATCAACGGCGCTGATGCAATTAGTTTGGTTGAGAAATATGAGTCGCCGCTTTTTGTATTTTCCGAACCCCGCATCCGTTCAAATATTGAACGACTGAAACTGGCCGCCGAGAGCGTCGAGCGCCCGATACGCTTCTTCTATGCCTCAAAGGCAAATTCCAACCTCGCCGTTCTCAAGACGGTCCTGGACTCCGGAATAGACGTTGAAGTGAACAGCGGCGGAGAACTCTTCAAGGCCCTGCGCATAGGCTTCCATCCTGATCAGATTATCTTCAACGGAACCAGTAAGAGTGACGAGGAGCTTGACGAAGCCGTTCGCGCCAACATCTATGCAATTAACGTAGATTCCATTTTTGAAATTGGACTGGTTGAGGAAGCGGTGAAGCGGGTTGCGGCAGAAAAAGGTGAGCCGCCAAAGCCTGCGCGCATCACACTGCGGCTGGTCCCAGAAATCGGAACTCGCTCGCACCTGGGTTTGCAAACAGCTTTGCTGACTTCAAAGTTTGGTATCTCGTCTTCCGAAGTGCTGGAAGCCTTTCGCCGAGGCTTGCAAAAGCCGGAGCTCGTGCACGTTTGTGGCATACATATACACGTCGGATCGCAAACACCGGATGTCGAGCCGTACGCCGAAGCCTTCAAGAGCATGTGGGAACATCTCGTGACGATCCATCGGGAGACTGGTCACACTCTCGAGCACATTAATTTGGGGGGCGGTCTGCCAGTAAATTACCTCAGAGACCGTTCGCAGGCAGATCAGCTGCCAGAACACGAGCGCGACATGTTGGGTGCGGAACTGGAACCGTCGACCGTGCTAAAAGAAGCGCTGCGGGTCGCGCGCGAATCGGCTCGGGCGGCAGATGCCGAACATCTCCTGGAAAAGGTGGTTATTTTGCTGGAACCAGGTCGTAGCGTGATCGCAGACGCCGGGCTTGTCTTAACCACCGTGCGCAACATCAAACGCAGGCCGGAAACGAACGACGTTTGGTTGCTCACCGATGCCGGCTACAACCTCATGCTCTCGATGAACAATTACAAGTGGTACTACCACCTGATCTCAGCCAGCTGCGCCAGCCAACCGCATGAGGACAGCTACAAAGTTGCCGGTCCGTTGTGCGATTCAGGTGACGTCTATTTCGACATCGAGCGTGGCGGCCGCTTGCCGGATTATCGCCTGCTCCCAAATCGCGTGCAGCCAGGCGAAGTGCTCGCTTTACTCAACAGTGGCGCATACTCGCTGGCCCAGATGTTTCACTACAACGGTCGCCCGCTGCCTGCCGCGGTCATGATTGACGGCAAAGGAGAAGCCAGGCTTATTCGGCGAAGAGACACCTACGAAGACCTGATCACGAACGATGTGTGGTGAACATGACTCAAAGTCCAATGTCCAATGTCCAAAGTCCAATGTCCAACGTCCAACGTTTGTGTAACCTAAACCTGTTTCCTTACCACTCAGGAGGTGCAATATGGCAAAGATCAAAAAGTTTGAAGATGTAGAGTCTTGGGGAAAAGCAAGGAAATTGACCAGCGATATCTATCGAGCCACTTCGTCAGGTCAATTTATGCGCGACTTTGGATTAAAAGACCAGATACGCCGCGCAGCGGTGTCTGTCCTATCCAATATAGCTGAAGGTTTTGAGCGCGGAGGGGACAAAGAGTTCTTACAGTTTTTAGGTGTGGCTAAGCGCTCTTGCGGCGAAGTGCGGGCGCAGCTATACGTGGCTTTGGACCAACAGTACGTCTCACCCGCCCTGTTCGAAGAACTCTATGCTAAAGCCACGGAGGTAAGCCAGCTCCTTTCAGGGTTCATCAAGTATCTCAAGAGATCGGAGCTGCGCGGCAGCAGATATAAATAAGTCGTCGCTCCGCAAACCAGCTGACGTTGGACATTGGACTTTGGACATTGGACATTGGACTTTGGACTTTGGACTTTGGACGTTGGACTTTGGACTAATCCCTAATCTTGTATGAAACCTTCCAACCACCCCGAACTAGTCCGCGGCCTTGGACCTATCGCGGCAATTTCCGTCAACGTAGGAAATATCATCGGCACCGGCATCTTTCTCAAAGCGCGAGTGATGACCTGCAACGTGGGCACGCCAGGACGGGTGATACTCGTTTGGATTGCCGCCGGCCTCCTCGCTCTCGCGGGCGCTCTTACCTACGCCGAACTTACTACGATGCGACCACATGCTGGTGCTGAATACGTCATCACCCGCGACGCTTACGGCCGCGTCTGGGGATTCCTCAACGGCTGGTCGCAATTTCTGATCTCCCGCACCGCGTCTGCGGCAGCGCTCGCCGTAGGTTTCGCGATCTTTATGAACGATCTCCTTGGGGGGAAACTCGACGCGGTTTACTTTCGAATCCCAATTCCCTTTTTAGGCGACGTTCCCTTTGGAAATTTGCAAGTAGTTGCCCTTGTCACCCTTGCAGTCACTACCTTGATCAATTGCGCCGCCGTTAGCGTCAGCGGTCACGTTGCTTCATTCATTACCATCCTCAAGGTTTTGGTGGTGCTGGGAGTTGGCATTGCCGCCTTCTTTTATCAGGAGGGCAGTTGGGCCAATTTCGCGATGACTAACACCGCAAGATGCGAAGGAGAAGTGACTGGCGGCGGCTTGTTCGGTTTTGGCGCGGCGATGCTCGGAGCGCTCTGGGCCTACGACGGCTGGAACAATATTTCGTACATGGCGGGGGAAGTGAAACACCCCGAACGCAACCTGCCGCTGGCTTTAATTGGCAGCATGCTCATCATCATCACACTCTATGTGATTGTAAACGTGAGCTATTACTACGTAATGACACCGACAGACGTGGCCAGTGTTTCCACGACGTCATCGGTTGCAGCCGAGTCGATAAGAACAGTGCTTGGACCACTCGCTGTAACGTTAATGGCCGCAGTTATGATGCTCTCTTCCTGGGGATCCTTGCAGACTTCAATACTGGGCACCGCACGTATTCCATACGCCATGGCCCGCGATGGCGTTTTCTTTACCAGTCTGGCGCGTGTTTCGCGGAAGACGAGTGTCCCAATAATTTCTCTCATCGTTCAGGGCGTTTGGGCAGGACTTCTGGCTATTTCCGGCTCTTTTGATCAACTTACAAACATGGCTGTTTTTGCTTTCTGGCTTTTCTATGGAATGGTAGCCGCAGCAGTCTTCGTGTTTCGATCGCGCGAGCCGGATGCTGCGCGATCGTACCGAACGTGGGGTTATCCGGTTGTCCCAGCGTTGTTCGTTCTGGTTACTATTTGTCTCATCGGCGTTACCATAGTCAATAACCCCCCTCGATCGCTGATTGGCCTGGTCGTCATCGCTGCGGGCTTGCCGGTCTACTGGTATTTTTCGCGCAAGAATCGCGCTACGTAACTTCATTTGGAGTGTGGTGGCAAGCGCAGCGCGTCACCGCTTCGAGTGGGGTCGCGCAGATTTAATTTCGAACTGAACCGCCTTAAGTAACGGAACCAAAGCGCCGTCGCCGCTGCGCTCTGCCGGCGCACTCCAAAAGGTTGATGCCTTCTTAACGCCGTACTACCTGAATCAGAGGCGTCGGCAAACCTTCGCTTGTCGCTAGCAGCGCCTTTCCATCCAGCCGATAGGCAATTGCCTCTCCTTGCCTGCGGCTGCCAAGTGCAACTGTTCGCAACGGTTGTTTCCAAATCGTATCAAATGAGGCGTGCGCAGCGGGCAAGACAATTTCATATCCCTGCATGTAGTCGCAAAGCGCTACCCGGCGTCCATTTGGTGAGATGTCGCCACCAGTGATCACCCCGCCTATCAGACCAGGTACTTTGAGGTCACCTAAACGCACAAGCGTGGTAACCCTTTCAGTGTTTAGTGGCGCTGCAGCTTTATAGATACTGGCGGTCGCGAACAGGGCCTTGGTAATCACGTAGAGATCCCCGGTTGTTGGATGGACGAGAAGCGCTTCAGCATCGTGCTTTCCATCTGGATAATTCAGTCGAATGCTCTCCGCAGGCTCTGTCAGCCTCGCGTTGTTCTTTGAAGCCTCGGCGTCAGCCGGCGTTACTACGGGCTCAGGTATGCGATAGACAATTATCTCGGAACGCTTCTCAGAGTTATCTCCAATATCTCCTATGTACAGATAGTGCCGATTTCGTTCTGGCCCAGGCCCGGCAGCCATATCTTCCCAGTCGCGCGCTGTTGCTCCGGCGACGCGCCACACGCCGCGAGTGCGCCCTTGTTCGTCGAAGGCATAAAGGAACGGACCATCGCCTGAGTCGTTGTGGGTCCAGAAAACGCCCGGCGTGGATCTCGACGCCGCGAGACCGCTGCTCTCCTTGATTGCCGTGTCCTTCAGATCTGCAAGCTTTATGGCCGGGCCATAGGTTTCATTAGCACGCCTGGGACTTTTTTGTGTCGCGGAAGAGAGTGAGGACGGGTCAGCCTTGACTGCGGGCGGAGGTTCCACTCGCTGCCATACAGCAAGCGCCAATAGCAGGCAGGCGCATACGGCCACTGTGTTTCTCTTTACCAAATCCAAATTTCCGAGTGGCACAGATTTTAGTCTGTGATTTCGAGGGCAGCAACACAGACTAAAGTCTGTGCCACATCAAGTCTCACTGGCACGCTTTCGGGCCAACGCCTCGCGTGCGACTTCCTTGTCGTCAAAGTGAAAAACTTCGCGCCCGATGATTTGATAATCTTCGTGGCCCTTCCCTGCAATTAACACTAGATCATTTGTCCTGGCTTGCGACACTGCCTCGTAAATCGCCTCGCGGCGGTCGGCGATCTTCTTATAGGGCTTGCCTGTCTTCTGTATTCCTTGCTCGGCATCCGAAAGTATTCTTTGCGGATCTTCCGTGCGAGGGTTGTCTGAGGTCAGAATCACAACGTCACTCAAACTGCCCGCCGCCTCACCCATGGGGGCTCGTTTTGATCGATCACGATCGCCCCCACAACCAAAGACAGTGATTATTCTTCCGTTTGTCACATCTTGCGCAGTACGCAACACGTTAACCAGGGCGTCATCGGAGTGTGCGTAGTCAACGACAACCGAGAAATCACCGGAATGAGTAACTCGCTCGAATCGCCCGGGTGCTCCCGTACAGCCCGCAAGCGCCCGGATAATGACCTCGAGGTCATAACCAAGCGCGAGTCCACTGGCCACCGAAGCGAGCGTGTTGTAAACGTGAGGTGGACCTACCAGAGGTGACCGGAATTCTCGCTTCCCTACCGGTGTGTGCAGGTTGAAACGCATGCCGTCCAGAGAAAATTCAGCCTCGCGAGCAGTAACGTCCGCGTCCGCTTTTACCGCATAACCAATCACAGGCAATCCCTGTCGCTGGAGTTCGTCTGCCAGTTCGATTCCGTGAGGGTCGTCCACATTGATGACTGAGGTCCTGGGTCTCGTCCCCAACCGGCCGTCGAACAAACGACGCTTTGCGTGCCAATAGTTCTCCATGGTGACGTGGTAATCGAGATGATCGCGCGTCAGATTGGAGAAGACAGCCACCGCATACTCAAGCCCGTCACAGCGGTGAAAGTCCATGGCTTGAGAAGAACACTCCATCACGGCTGTCTTGCAACCAATAGCCACCGCCTGGCGCAGGAGCCGCTGCGTGTCGGTGGCTTCTGGGGTGGTCCGTTCAGCCTTTTGTCTTCCTTTGCCGATCCGATATTCAACAGTTCCGGTCATCGCGACCGGCTCCCCTGCGGCTTCGGGGATTGAAGCAACGAGATAAGCGGTAGTGGTTTTGCCGTTAGTTCCGGTGATACCAACTAACTGCAATTCTCTCGAGGGATGGTGATGAACCTCCGCCGCCGCCAGCGCCATGGCCCGCCGCGGGTTTTCTACTTGCAGCCAGGCGCCTGAGAAATCCTGAGGGCGCTCTTGTTCCGAAATGACGCCCAGGGCGCCTTGCGCCATCACCTGAGGCACAAACTTATGCGCATCGAGCAGCGCACCGCGAATGGCAACAAACAATTTTCCGGGACCGGCTTGCCGGGAATCATGACTAATATCCGTCACAGGCAGCGTCTCGTCGCCGGTTAGCTTTGCGCCAGTTGTTTGGGCAATCCGTTTTAGTGTTACTTCTTTCTTCGTTTCGCTCACGGTGGTGAATTCTACGCACACGGCCCTTGAAAGTCACATTGGACGTATGCCAACTTGAGGCGGGGACAGGGTCCACCTTCATGACCCGAGAGGTTATTGCTGGGAGCAGCTTTGAGCATAAACCTGAGAAATCACAAGCCGCATCTAGACAAAGTCTGACACAAACGAATACGATGCCTCGCTTTTCAGTTCCAACTTAGCTGGTGGCATCATGCTAATCAAGACAACCCTTACCCTGACAATCATCGCATTGCTCATCTCCCAGAACTTCATGGCTAGCAAAACAAACTCAACACCCGAGTTCGATCTCTTGATCAAGAACGGCAGAATCGTTGACGGCTCCGGTCGGCCTGCGTACGCGGCTGACCTTGCGGTAAAAGGCGACCGCATCCTTAGTATTGGAAATCTGAAGAACGCGAGGGCGGCTCGGGTTATCGATGCTCGTGGTCTAGTTGTCTCGCCAGGCTTCATCGACATGCTGGGGCAGTCGGAGCTCTACGTGCTGATCGACAACCGGGCCATGAGCAAGGTGATGATGGGCGTCACAACCGAAGTTACCGGTGAAGGCGAATCCATCGCTCCACTTAACGAACGCTTGATAAGTGAACAGAGCGATTTTTTGCGTCGCTACAGCCTGACCGTCGACTGGCGCACTCTGGACGAGTATTTTCGGCGGCTGCAAAAACAGGGCGTCGGCCTCAACATGGCGACGTTTGTCGGCGCAACCCAGGTCCGTGAGTATGTTATCGGATTCGACAATCGCCCGCCGACAGCGTCTGAGTTGGAACAGATGAAGGACCTGGTTGCGGCCGCGATGAAGGATGGCGCACTCGGCCTTTCGACCTCGCTGCAATATGTCCCGGCTCGTTTTGCAAAGACCGACGAGATTGTTGAGCTGGCCAAGGTAGCGGGCCGGTATGGCGGCATCTACGCAACCCATCAGCGCAGCGAAGCCAACGCCCTGGATGAATCACTAAATGAGGTTTTCGAGATTGCGCGTCGAGCTCGGATACCAGTGGAGATCTGGCATCTGAAGACTGCTTATAAGAAAAACTGGGGCCGCATGGCGGAAGTTCTCGGGAAGATCCGGGCAGCGAGAGGGCTCGATATCACCGCTGACGTTTATCCTTACATCGCCGGCAGCACATCTTTGAGCGCCTGCCTGCCGCCCTGGGCACTGGAGGGCGGAACTGAAAGGATGCTCGCACGCTTGAAAGACCCTGGTGTGCGCGAACGCCTGAAAAAGGAAATCACAACTGACGCGAAAGATTGGGAGAACATCTTTTTGGGTAGTGGGGGCGCGGGCGGGATATTGATTGGCTCTGTAGTGAATCGCGATCTTGAATCGCTACAAGGCAAACGTCTCTCGGAAATCGCCGAGGCAAGAAAAGTAGATGATTTAGACGCTCTGTTCGATCTGATTCTGGCGGACCACGGACAGACGGGCGCAATCTACTTCATGATGAGCGAAAACGATCTCCGCGCGGCGATGCGTGCTCCATTCGTCAGCTTTTGCACAGACAGCGGCGCGCGCGCTACGGATGGGCCGCTGGCCGGAGCGAAGTCGCACCCACGCGGCTGGGGAAGTTATCCCAGAATTCTGGGCCGTTATGTTCGTGACGACCATCTCCTGACGCTCGAAAAGGCGGTCCAGAAGATGACCAGCATGCCGGCCAAGCGCGTGGGCCTCAGCGATCGCGGATTACTACGCTCGGGGTTCTACGCCGACATTACGGTCTTCGATCCTGAACGGATAATCGACAGGGCGACCTTTGAAGCATCGAACCAATACCCCGAGGGTGTTCGCTATGTGATTGTGAACGGGCAGATCAGTGTCGACGAAGGAAAGCGCACTCCTGCGCTAGCTGGCCGGCCACTTCGCGGGCCGGGGTACAAAGAATGAGTGCAAGGTCCAAGGTCCAAGGTCCAAGGTCCGAGGTCCGAGGTCCAATGTCCGAGGTCCAAGGTCCAAGGTCCAAGGTCCGAGGTCCGAGGTCCAATGTCCGAGGTCCAAGGTCCAAGGTCCAAGGTCCAATGTCCCAATGTCCAAGGTCCAAGGTCCAAGGTCCAAGGTCCAATGTCTGCATGACAACCGTAACGTGAAAATGCTCAAAGCAACCAAGTCAAGACAGACCTTGGACCTTGGACCTTGGACCTTGGACTTTGGACTTTGGACCTTGGACCTTGGACCTTGGACCTTGGACCCTGGACTTTGGACTCGCCTATACCGATCCGGTGATCTTCCGATACTCGTCCTCGTTCCAGGCCTTCATAGTCTCGGTTTGAATGTTTCCTTGCGAAGCCAACGAGAGTAGGGCGCGCGCAATGGCGTCGTCAGTTGGGCCTTCCAATACCGCTACCAGGTCGTAGCGTCCCATGGTCATATGCACGTCTTTGATCTCTACCCCCAGTTCTTTGAATGCCTTGCGGCCGGCATCGAGCCGTGCGCCACTGTTTTTGACCTTTGCGATACCTTGCTGCGTCCAACGCATCAGGCAAATGCACCTTGGCATTGTCTTATTCTCCTTTCTAGAGAGTTGCAATGAGTCTTATGTGTCCTATATGCCTTATATGTCCTACCACCCTATTGAACCTTGAAACCGTTCTAGTTCACACCTTGATAAAGATCTTCCGCCGGTAAAGAATCCACATCAGTCCGAGCCAGAGCAAGATAAACGCAATAGCAAAAAAGAGCGACGAATTTATGGGTGAAGCCCACGAGGCGAAAAGTCTCGCGTAGATCCAGGTCTTGAGAGCCGTTTTCGTTCCGTCGGGACGTGGCAGCTTGATCAATCCCATCAATTTGGCCATGAGGCCCGTGCCGACAAAGAGTGCAATAGCGTTCACTCCGAAGACGACAAGAGGCTTTGCCCACCTACGATAGTTCTTTACGTCAATCAACCAGTAGCAGAATGCCAACAGCTGCATCGCCAGGCCACCTGTAAACAAAACGTAGGAGCTGGTCCACAACGACTTGTTGATGGGAAAGAACGGATTCCAGGCCCAGCCGATTACGACGCAACACATTCCGGCTGCAAACATCAGCGCGACCTGTTCATATTGCGATTTCTTAGACCTCAACAGGTGACCGGTCAATACGCCCAGTAGAGTGGTAGCCAGAGCTGGAATGGTGCTCAGCAGACCTTCCGGGTCGTAGACTTTTCCCTGCGTCCAAATATGCCGGCCCAGGAGCTTGCGGTCGACAAAGGCAGCGATGCTGCCCTCTTTACTCAAATCGCCCGCGGCAAAGCCAGGCGCGGAACCAAAGGTCAGCAACAGCCAGTAAACCAAGAGTAAGGCGACAACAAAGATGGCCTGCGTCTTTGCATTGGTTCTGAGAAAAATGATCGCCGCGAAGAAATAGCAAATCGCAATACGTTGAAGCACTCCGGGAATGCGAATCTCCGAAAGGTGGAAATAGGGAAAACCGTTCAGGAAAAGACCCAGCGCGAAGATAATCAGCGAACGTTTTAAGATCTTCAGGTATAGATCTCTCTGGCTGCCTCCCTCATCCACACGCGGGCCCAGCGCCAGAGTAATCGACACACCAACGATAAATAGAAAGAAAGGGAAGATAAGATCCGTCGGGGTCCAACCATGCCACTCTGCATGGCCCAGTGGCCAGTAGATGTGGCTCCACGACCCCGGGTTATTGACGAGAACCATTCCGGCGATCGTCAAACCACGGAAGGCATCCAGGGACACCAGCCGTTCAGTTGCACCTCGTGTTAGAGTGTTTGGCATCGAAATAAGTAACTGGAACAGTTCGTATTTTGCGGGTTCGGATTTAAGCGCGGCAGACGTGACCACTATTTAACCGAAAACGAGCGCAAAGACAAATAGAATTGCGAATTTCGAATTGCGGATTTCGGATTTCGAATTGCGAAGTTCAATTTTTCAGATGCAGGTTGGGTGTTGGATAGGACGCGAATGGATGGCAATGGTTCAGTTCTGAAAATCCGAATCCGAAATCCGCAATCCGAAATTCGAAATTCGAAATTCAAAATTGTCCAGATGTTGGGTTTGAGTTTGAATTCACGAAGATGGTGGATTTCAGTGATCGGGTCTGAAAATTCGCAATTCGAAATCCGCAATCCGAAATTCTTAGAGGTGTAGTTTGTCGTTAATGCTTCAGGAGATCGCGGAACAGCCGCAGGCGCTGACGCGCACGATTGAGGCGGAGCGTGCCAAGATCGCGCGCTTCGGAAAGTTTATTAAGGACCGCGACATCGATCTGATCGTGCTGGTCGCGCGCGGCAGCTCCGATAATGCCGCTCTGTTTGGTCGCTATCTTCTTGAGATCAAGACGGGTATTCCCGTTTCGCTCTCCGCCCCCTCAGTCCACACGCTCTACGGAGCAAGGCTGAAACTGCAACATGCACTGGTCATTGGTGTGTCGCAATCCGGCGAGGGCGAGGATATCAACCTCGTTCTGGAAAACGCGCGCGCTCGCGGCGCTTACACTGTGGGAATCACAAATGAGCCCGCTTCCTCCATGACGCAGATCGTGGATGAGACTCTTGTGATGCATGGTGGTCGAGAGCGGTCAGTGGCAGCGACCAAGACGTTTACCGGTCAGATGATGCTCTTTTATATGCTGGCTGCGGAACTTGCAGAAGGCCCGCCAAACCGATCGTATGAGGCCATTCCGGAGTTTGCGGCCCGAGCGCTCGAACAGCAACCGGCGCTTCTCGAACTGGTGCAGCGTTACGTATTCATGGAGAATTGCGTCGTAGTCGGTCGCGGCCTGGCTTACGCGAATGCCTACGAGCTGGCCCTGAAGCTGATGGAGACCTGCTACGTCGTAGCAGAGAGATTTTCGTCGGCAGATTTCCTGCATGGGCCGCTGGCAATGGTGGAGCGCCACTTTCCCGTGATTCTCTTTGCTCCGCCGGGTGTGATGCTTCCTGGAGTTAAAGATCTAATAGGACGCCTGCAGGAGTTGCATGCCGACACGCTCGCTATCACAGGCGATCTCGCGGCGGCGAGCGCTTGCACGCGAGCGATAATCATGCCTCGAGAGATTGATGAGTTTCTCGCGCCTATTCCTTATATTATCCCCGGGCAACTGTTCGCCGCTCTGCTCGCCGAGGCGAAGGGTTTGGATCCGGATTCGCCCCGGTCGTTGTCGAAGGTGACGAGAACGTTATAATGACTTAAAATTTTTCCGCAGAGGCGGACGCGTACAAATCAGATTATGGACATTGAGTTGAAAGATAGTTCTGCGGGTCCCATTTACGCCCAGGTGCGTGAACAAATCGAAACCCGGATTCGCGGCCAGCAGATCGGCTCGGGCGAAGCCTTGCCCTCGCCTGCCGCACTGGCCAAGCAACTGTCCGTCGACCGCGGAGAGATTCAGCGTGCTTACTTTGAACTGGAACATGCGGGACTAGTTAAGAAAGAGACCGGGAAAGACTTCCTCGGACACGCCAAGATAACCTACCGAGTAGCGTGAGACCAGGCCCCTATGACGAAATCAACTGCCACGTGATATTCTTTTTTGCTGCCATCGGCGAGATGATAGACAGCTGGAAGCGAAAGTGGCGGAATTGGCAGACGCGCCAGACTTAGGATCTGGTACCGCAAGGTGTGGGGGTTCGAGTCCCCCCTTTCGCACCAAACAAGGTTGGCCAGTAGTCAGTTGTCCGTAGTCGGTTGATTTTTATGAAGACAGAATTGGTTGACGTTTCTCCAACGCGCAAGGAGATCAAGATTGAGGTTGAGCCGGAAGTTGTGCGCGAAGCTTTCGACCGCATCAGCGATCGCTACGCAAAGCAAGCCAACGTGCCGGGTTTCCGGCGCGGACATGCCCCACGGTCCGTTGTTCGTTCTCGCTTTAAGAGCGAGATCCGCAGCGAGGTGTTGCGCGAGCTCGTTCCCGAGGCAGTCAATAGCGCCATCGAAAAGCACGAACTCGACGCGATCGGCCAACCGGACGTACATTTCGATACAAACGAAGCTGTCGACCGGGTCGGCGAGGGATCAATTTCATTTCACGTGAGTGTTGAAGTCTTACCCAGGATTGAGCTGGGCAAATACAAGGGCATTGACGCTGCTCGGCGTGTGCGGCCAGTTACCGAAGAAGCCGTCGACCGCATGGTTGAGGGACTTCGCGAAAGTGCGGCCGCTCTCCAGCCGGTCGAGGATCGCGCCGCCCAGTTGGGCGACACCGTCACAGTTGATTTCCACGGAAAGTTTCTCGATCCGTCTGAAGAAGAGGACATTGTTGCTGATAATGTTGACGTAACTCTCGGCGGCGAAACCGTACAGAAGGAGTTTACCGACAACTTGTTGGGCGCGAACGTCGATGACGAGAGGTCGTTCGTGGTCGACTATCCCAAGAATTTCACCTCAAAAGGGCTCGCGGGAAAGAAGGTTGAATACAGCGCCAAAGTCACCGCAGTCCGTGTCAAGGAATTGCCGGAGCTCGACGATGAATGGGCCCGAAGTCTGGGTGAGGAGTTTGATTCCGTGGCAACTCTGCGAACGAAGATTCGCGAGGATCTGGAGAAACGCGCGGGCGCCGAAGCTGACAGTCGTTTGCGCAGCGACTTGTTACGCAAACTTTCCGAGACGCATCAATTTGAGTTGCCGCAGAGTCTGGTCGAACACCAGACAAACTACCGGCTCGAAAGCGTCGTGCGCGATATGATCGGAAGGGGTATCGATCCGCGCAGTCAGGAACTCAACTGGGAGGGAGCGCGTGATGAATTGAAGCAGCAGGCAGAAGCTGATGTGCGCGGCTCAATGTTGTTGGAACGCATCGCCGAAGCAGAGCATATCAACGTTTCCAATGAGGAGATTGAAGCCGAGATTGAAGCCATTGCAACAGCATCGCGGCAGTCAAAAGAGCAAGTGCGTAGCGTCTTGACAAAGGATGGAGGCGAACGTAGCATCGCGAACAAGCTGCGCAATCGCAAAGCGCTTGACCTGCTACGAGAGAACGCAAACGTAACTGAGGAAGAATGGCAAGAAGAAAAGGCGGAGTCAGAATCCGACAGTCAGGAGCTAGAAAAACGCGACCAAGCAACAGGGTAGATTTTCCATTTGGCATTTCTCATTTTCCATTTTCCTTTAACCACAGCAAAAGCACGGCATATTCACTGCACCATCCAAAAATGACAAATGACCAGATGTAAAACGAGAAATGATAAATGATATGGCCTTAGTCCCAATGGTAGTTGAGCAGACGGCGCGCGGCGAGCGCGCTTTCGATATTTACTCGCGTCTGTTGAAAGACAACATTATTTTCCTCGGCACCCCGATCGACGACCAGATTGCCAATTTAATTGTGGCGCAACTCCTTTTTCTCGAAGCCGAGGATCCGGAGAAGGACATTAACGTCTACATCAATTCTCCTGGCGGTTCGATCACCGCGGGTATGGCCATTTACGACACGATGCAGTTTATCCGGCCGGATGTGACCACGATTTGCGTTGGCCAGTGTGCTTCGATGGGGGCTCTGTTACTGGCGGCCGGCGCTAAGGGCAAACGATTCGCTCTGCCAAATTCCCGAATTCTCATTCACCAGCCCACGGGAGGCTCCCAGGGCCAGGCTACTGACATTCGCATTCAGGCGGAGGAAATCCTGCGGATGCGCGAGCTCACATCTCAAATCATCGCCAAACATACCGGTCAATCCTACGAGACTGTTGAACGCGATGTAGAGCGCGATAAAATAATGTCTGCCGTGCAGGCCAAGGAATATGGTTTAATAGACGAGGTAATCGCGCATCGCGAGTAGCGCGCGCCCCTGGTTGGAGACCCGGTCGATGATTGCGAAGATGAAAGCCCGAGGATTCCGCTGTTCGTTCTGTGGTAGATCGAAAGGCGAAGTGGCAAACATTATGGCCGGAACACCCCAACACTTGCCGGGTGTTCCCAGAAAAATGATTGGCAAGAGCGCATTCATCTGTGACGAATGTGTGCGCCGTTACTACCAGATGGTCACCGGTACAGAGGTTCCCCCGCCACCGGTGGTCAGTCAACAGTAGGCTCGATTCCTAAGGAGCTCCCCTACAAATATGGTAAGACGAACAGACGACACGTTGCGCTGCTCATTCTGTGGCAAGTCACAGAATGAAGTGAAAAAGCTCATTGCAGGGCCGACCGTGTATATCTGCAATGAGTGTATCGATATCTGCAACGAGATCATCACTGACGACCAGCAGGCCGAATCCGTAGCGACGCGCCCGCCACTGCCAAAGCCAGGGGAAATCAAGAGTTTTCTCGATGAGTATGTTATCGGCCAGGAAGAAACAAAGAAGCGTCTCGCTGTCGCCGTCTACCAGCATTACAAACGGATCGAGATAGGTCGGCGTCGGGCCGATGTTGAAATTCAAAAGGCAAATATCCTCCTGATAGGCCCCACCGGAACCGGCAAGACACTGCTGGCGCAAACACTTGCGCGACTCTTGAGCGTTCCCTTCACCATCGTCGACGCCACAACTCTAACTGAAGCAGGTTACGTGGGCGAGGACGTCGAAAACATCATCCTGAAGCTCTTGCAAGCAGCCAACGGAGATGTTGAACGGGCGCAACAGGGGATCATCTACATCGATGAAGTGGATAAGATCTGCCGCAAGGACGAGAATCCATCAATCACGCGCGACGTCTCAGGCGAAGGCGTGCAGCAGGCGCTCCTGAAAATACTTGAAGGAACGGTCGCGAATGTTCCTCCGCAGGGCGGCCGCAAACATCCGCACCAGGAATTTTTCCCAATCGATACAACGAATATTTTGTTTCTCTGCGGCGGTGCTTTTGTAGGTTTGGAAAAAGTCATAGAGAGGCGGCTGCGCAACAAGTCCCTCGGTTTCCACGCCGTGGTGAAGTCTGGTTCGCACCGGCATGCCGAGGCGCTGGCACAGGTGCAACCGGAAGACTTAATCCGGTTTGGACTGATTCCCGAGTTTGTGGGACGACTCCCGGTTTGCGGGGTCCTGCATGAACTTGACGAAGGCGCGTTAATCAAGATTTTGACTGAGCCCAAGAACGCACTCGTCAAGCAATATCAGAAGAAGTTCGACTTCGATAATGTGAAGCTCAAATTCACGGAAGACGCGCTAAAGTCTGTTGCGCGTCAGGCCGTGGAGCGCAAAGTTGGCGCTCGCGGGTTGATGATGATTCTGGAAGAACTACTCCTGGATGCAATGTATACGCTGCCATCGCAAAAACGGATCAAAGAGTTTGTCATTACCAGCGAAATGGTTGAGCGACGGCGTGCCATTCCTGGCGAAGGGCTTACAGGCGTTGACGGCGCCGCGGCCTGATCGGATTTCGCGCGTGTAACACTCGGGAAAACCGGGAAAGTGGCGCGTGCGAGGGAAATGATTTACAATTAACCAGCTTATGCAGGGGCGAGACGGCAGTTTAAGCGGCTCGCCCCTACTGCAAACGGCACAGGTAAGAAGTTCATTAAAAACATGGAAGAATACTCAGATCATCCTCCAGCAGACGTCGCCTGGTACCCAATGGTGCCGATCCGCGACGTCGTGATTTTCCCCTTTACAAAAGTAGCTTTCAAAATCGGCCGCGCGGGCTCAGTGCGCGCACTGGAACAGGCGCTCGCCGCGGATCGCACAATTTTTCTGGCGACTCAACACGATGCCACGGTTGATGAGCCGGCCCCTGATCAGATTTATGGCGTGGGAACGCTGGGACGCATTCTGCAGTCGCAAAAGCAGGAGAACGGTCAAATAAAGGTCGTTGTCGAGGGTCGCGAGCGCGCGACCACCGTTCGCGTGGAGAACACGGAAGGCGCATTCACGGCGCTGGTAAGGCGTGCGCCCGTGGTCAATGAAGACGGTACACGCCTGGACGCACTCATACAAAAGGTTGGTCAACTTGTCGAGCAGCACTTGCGGCTGGCGCCAGATACTCAGACTGATGCGCTGCAGACCGCGCTTCGCAACCAGGAGCCCTCACATCTTGCCGATGCGCTCGCTTCGCAGTTACGCATTTCCGTCGAAGATAAGCAGGGTCTGTTAGAACTGTTTTCGGCGCAGGCTCGCCTGCAGAGATTGATCGACCTGCTTGAGATGGAAATTGAAAAGCGTCAGCTCGACCGCACCATCCAGACGCGCGTAAAACGCCAAATGGAGAAGGCGCAAAAAGAGTACTACCTCAACGAGCAGATCAAAGCTATTCATAAAGAGCTGGGACGTAAAGACGAAAAAGCCGAACTCGAAGATCTTAAGAAGAAGATCGAAGAGGCAGGCATGACTGAAGAGGCCAAAGAGAAAGCGATGCAGGAACTGCATCGCCTCGAGGCGATGCCGCCCATGTCGGCCGAAGGCACGGTCTCGCGCACCTACATAGACTGGTTGGTGAGTGTTCCCTGGAAGCAGAAGACCAAAGAGATCAGGGATCTCACCAAAGCAGAAGAGGTGCTCAACGAGGACCACTACAGTCTGGAAAAAATCAAAGAGCGCATACTCGAATACCTGGCTGTGCGCCAGCTTGTAAAGAACCCGAAAGGATCCATTCTCTGCTTTGTCGGCCCGCCGGGAGTTGGGAAGACCAGCCTGGGCAAATCTATCGCCCGCGCTACTGGCCGGAAGTTTGTCCGCCTTTCGCTCGGTGGCGTGCGTGACGAAGCGGAGATTCGCGGCCATCGTCGTACATACATCGGAGCTTTGCCTGGTCAGATTATTCAGATGATGAAGAAGGCGGGTACAATTAACCCTGTACTGTTGTTGGATGAGGTCGACAAGTTAGGCGCCGATTTCCGTGGGGACCCAAGCGCCGCGTTGCTTGAGGTGCTCGATCCGGAACAGAACCACACCTTCCAGGACCATTACCTCGATGTTGAGTACGACTTGTCCAAAGTATTCTTCATAGCCACGTCCAACGTGCTCCACACTATTCCGCCGGCGTTGCAGGATCGCCTGGAAATACTTCGCTTGTCGGGTTACACCGAGCGCGAGAAACTCGAGATTGCCAAGCGACACCTCGTACCCAAGCAAGCTGAAGCCAACGGACTGAAGTTGGAACAGTTCGATTTTGCCGATGAGGGGTTGCTGGAGATCATCCGGCATTACACACGCGAAGCTGGTGTACGCAACCTGGAACGCGAAATCGGCTCCTGCTGCCGCAAACTCGCGCGTAAGTTTGTTTCAGAGCAGGTCGCGGAAGACTTCAAGGACACAATTGACGCGGCTCGGGTCAGAGACATGTTGGGACCAATCAAGTTTCGCCAGCAGGGTGTTGCGGCGGCGAGCGAAATTGGCCTGGCAACGGGTCTGGCCTGGACCGAAGTTGGCGGCGAGGTGCTTCAGATTGAAGCGACTCTTGTTAAGGGACGGGGCGGCGTCACGCTTACCGGTAAACTGGGAGATGTGATGCAGGAGTCTGCCCAGGCTGCGCTTACGTGTATCAAGGCGCGAGCTGAGAGACTGGCGATGAGCCTCGATTTTATTCGCAAACGTGATTTACATATCCATATTCCGGAGGGCGCTATCCCGAAGGACGGCCCGTCTGCGGGAATCACCATGGCAACTGCGATGGCCTCTGTGCTTACCCGCGCGGCCGTGAGAAAGAATGTGGCCATGACTGGAGAGATCACCTTGCGCGGTCGTGTGCTGCCGATCGGCGGAGTAAAAGAAAAGTTGCTGGCGGCACACCGGTTTGGAATCGATACAATTATTCTGCCCAAAGACAATGAGAAGGATCTGCCGGAGGTTCCTGAGGAAGTGCGCGACGCACTGTGCATACACCTGGTCGAGACGATTGACGAGGTGCTGGCCCTGGCGCTCGAGGACGTTTGCCCGACGGACGACGTAGTCCCAGATGAGTCTAAAGCGCCACCGCTTTGGACAACCGAGCCGCCTTCCCAAGGAATTCAGACAAGCTAAAAAGGCCTGAAGCCTCGCCACAGACCGTCCGTCCCTCGTTTTTGAGCTTTGAGCTATCGAAATGCTCAGATTCTGGGATTGGACTACTTCCCGTTTTTCGACGACACCCAGGGGAAATCAAGCCTAAGTGCTTGAATAACTTCTAACTAAACCAGGAGAACATAATAAAATGAGCAAACAAGCCGATGCCGATCTGATTCTTAAACTCTACGACCTCCGTCGTGAGACGGTTATGCGCGAAGCTCGCAACTGGCTTTTCACCTTCAATCCCACAAGCGTTCAGGACGTTATCGACGTTCTGTTGGGCGAGCACAGCGGACACTACCGCATGGTGATTTCCTATTGGGAGATGGCGGCCGCAATGGTCAATAACGGCGCCATCGATGAGCAGTTGTTCAATGAAACGAACGGCGAGCATATATTCGTCTACGCCAAGGTTGAGCCCGTCCTCGAGGGTGTCCGATCGTTGTTTGGGTCGCCCGAGTTTCTGATGAATCTCGAGAAGCTGGTAAAGCGCATTCCAGATTGCGAGGAGAAGATCGCGGGCATGAGGGAGCGGATGAAGAAGTTCGCAGAGATGCGTGCCGAACGAGCAAAGGCGCAGCCGGCTGAGGCGGCTGCGGTGGCAGTGGCGGCAGAAGCCTGAGTCTAAAACGCTACAAGGGTCTCAAGCCGGGTCTAATACGTCCAAACGCTGGACGCATTTCCGTGCGAAATCCGCGAGTCGTTCGACAAAAGCGATGAAGGTTTCCAGCACGGAGTTCATAAAGAGCGCGTTCACCGAAACCGACTGGCCACGCGACTCACGATCGGAAATCGCGTTTATGGGACGCTCGAACGTGGGCAAGTCGAGCCTAATAAATTCCCTGTTGGGAGTCCCCGGCCTGGCGCGTACGTCTTCCACGCCAGGCCGGACACAATCGTTAAATTTCTTTCTAATTAACAATCAATTCAGATTTGTGGATCTGCCGGGATTTGGCTACGCCCGTGTTCCCAAGAGTGTTAAATCGACTTGGGGGGAGATGGTCACGAGCTACCTTGCCAAGCGCAGTCAGCTTGTGCTATCAATTCACATCGTAGATTCGCGCCACGAACCCACAAAACTGGATTTGCAGCTTCACGACTGGCTAAAGCACAGTGCAAAGCCACGATTAATAGTTGCCACGAAATCCGATAAGCTGTCGAACAACGAGTTGCGAGAGAGCTTGGGACGCGTCAAACGGGTGTTTGGCGAAGATAGCGTGGTAGCCTATTCCGCAAAAACTGGACGCGGCCGAGACCAGGTTTGGCGGACAATCGACGACGCGCTAACTGTTTCTCATTTTTAGATTTTTGACTGAGATTGAAAAACTCGTAGAATCTTGTTGTTCCTTGAGCAAAGCGAAGATCGGCGGTCAGCACTCTCAACGCCCCCTTTGGTCATCTTAGTCTTACTTTTTAGGGCCACGCGCGGTGGGCAACCCCGCATCAGAGCGATGCAGGAAAAAATCCGCTCCAAATCGAATCCATTTCAGAATCGCTGAGGAGAATTTGTTGCCAGCCGCGTGATGGCGGGCGTCGCCCGGGCACCCGACGTCAGCCGAAGAGCCGTCCCGATTTCGGAACTTCGACATTAATGAACTAAAGGCCAACCTGGCCGTCAAATGAAATGTGACGGCTTTCTAGAATTCAATAGAGAAATCATATGCCACAAAGACCACGTGCACGCGCTTCTGGCGCGAACAACAGTGACGCCACCGAAGAGAACGGCGGCACTACAGTAGCAACAGCCGAGGCTCCGGAAAAAGAGGGCCGAGATGGCCGAGAGCACCGTGAGGAAGGCTTCTTAAACCTTGCCGACCTCAAGGAAATGTCTATCTCTAAGCTTACGGCTATTGCCAAAGGCATGGACGTCCCTGGAGCTACAGGGATGCGCAAGCAGGAGCTGATTTTCAAAGTGCTCGCAGCGCAAACTGAGAAGAGCGGTCTCATCTTCTCAGAGGGCGTTCTGGAAACTTTGCCTGACGGCTTCGGCTTTCTGCGCGCGCCTGAATATAACTACCTTCCCGGCCCGGACGACATCTACGTTTCGCCCTCACAGATTCGCAAGTTTGACCTGCGCACCGGAGACACGGTAAGCGGCCAGATTCGGCCGCCCAAAGAAGGTGAACGTTATTTCGCCCTAATCAAAGTCGAAGCCATCAACTTCGAGTCCCCGGATCAGGCCCGCGAGAAGCTCTTCTTCGACAACCTGACGCCACTTTATCCCGACGAGCAGCTCCGGATGGAAGCCACTCCGGAAAACTTGTCGGCCCGGGTGATTGATCTCGTCACACCGCTGGGAAAGGGCCAGCGTGGATTGATCGTTTCACCGCCGCGCACCGGCAAAACCATGCTGCTGCAAGCCATCGCTAATTCGGTCACGCAGAATCATCCCGAAGTGACTCTGATTGTGCTCCTGATTGACGAGCGCCCGGAAGAAGTAACGGACATGCAGCGTTCTGTACAGGGCGAAGTAATCTCATCCACTTTCGACGAGCCACCGACCCGCCACGTGCAAGTTGCGGACATGGTGATCGAGAAGGCCAAGCGTTTGGTGGAGCACAAGCGCGACGTCGTAATCCTGCTTGATTCGATCACTCGTCTGGCGCGTGCGCACAACGCGGTGGTTCCGCCCAGCGGCAAGATCCTGTCCGGCGGTATCGATTCAAACGCGCTGCAGCGACCTAAGCGATTCTTTGGCGCCGCTCGCAACATTGAGGAAGGCGGATCTCTGACGATTATCGCCACCGCCCTGATAGATACGGGCTCGCGCATGGACGACGTCATCTTCGAAGAGTTCAAGGGTACAGGTAACTCCGAAATCCATCTGGATCGCCGTCTAAGTGACAAGCGGCTGTTCCCAGCCATCGATCTGCAGCGTTCGGGAACGCGCAAGGAAGAGTTGTTGTTAAGTAAAGAGGATCTATCCAGAATCTGGGTAATGCGTCGCGTTCTTAATCCACTATCTCCTGTCGAACAGATGGAAGTCGTACTTGAGCGGCTCGAGAAGACAAAATCAAACGCCGAGTTCTTAGCGTCAATGCAGAGCTAGTAACGATGAAGACACGTTGACGGGGAGACACGGAGACAAGGCGAAACTAGAGTTCCGGATAAGAAATCCCCGTGTCGCCCCTTCGCCCCTTCGCCCCTTCTCCGCGTCTTGAATCGCCAAATCCTTCATCCTTCCCCTTCATCCTTGCTTTTATGCGCGTCGCCTTGCTCTCCTCTGAAGTTGTGCCCTTCGCCAAGACGGGCGGTCTTGCCGATGTAGCAGGTGCATTGCCCAAAGCCCTGCAGCAGCACGGCACTGACGCCATCGTCGTACTGCCGCACTACGATCAGATCGATCGCGGTTTCCTCAGCGACAAAGCGATTGACAACGTCCCCGTGGAATGGCGCGGCGGAATCAAGCCCACCCGAGTCTGGCAGAGCGATGCAGCGGGAGCACCTGCGTACTTGATCGAAGCCCCAGAGTATTTCTCCCGGCCTTCGATTTATGGTTATGCAGACGACCACGAGCGCTTCGCTTTCTTCTCGCGGGCGGCCCTCGCGCTATTCAAGCACCTCGACTGGCAGCCAGACATCGTTCACGGTAATGATTGGCCTTGCGGCTTTGCCATGATCGAACTCCGCGCGCGCCGGCGCTACGACCCTTTCTATCGGCCCACCCGAACACTCTTCTCGATTCACAATATTGCCTACCAGGGAACCTTCGATCCTGGCGATCTTTGGTGGCTGGGGTTTGGCGATCCGCGGGAGCGAGAGGATTTCATGCTAAAAGGCGCGGCGTCGGCACTGAAAGCCGCACTGATTGCAGCCGATGCGCTCTCAACGGTAAGCCGTCGTTACGCCCTGGAGATCCAAACTCCAGAACAAGGTTATGGCCTTGATTGGCTACTCCGCGCACGTGGGGATCGTTTCGTGGGTGTGACGAACGGAGTCGATTACGAAGTGTGGAATCCGGAGACAGACCCACACATCGCGGCAAACTTCTCCGTGGATGACCTTAGCGGCAAGGATGAGTGCAAACTGGAGCTCCTCCGCCGCTTTGGACTGCCGGAAGCTGCCGGGCGTCCTATCATCGCCACCATCTCGCGACTGGTGTCGCAGAAGGGCTACGATTTGATCAGGCAGATAGCCGGCGACATTCTCCAGACCGGTTCATTTTTCATTGCTCTCGGCGCCGGGGCGAAAGAATATGAGGATTTCCTGCAGCACTGGCACGACAGTGCGCCGCGGCAGGTGGGAATCTACAAAGGCTACGCCGGCGAGCCTCTGGCCCACCAGATCGAAGCTGGCGCAGACATTTTTCTCATGCCATCGCTTTACGAGCCGTGCGGGCTGAACCAGATGTATAGCATGCGCTACGGCACCGTACCTGTTGTTCGGGCCACCGGCGGACTGGACGACACTGTGGAAAACTTCGATCCAGAGCGCGGTACAGGCAACGGGTTTAAGTTTCAGCCCTATACAGGCGCCGCTCTGCTTGAAAAAATACGCGAAGCACTTTACTTTTATGGTAAGCCTGAAAGCTGGCGGCAAATTCAGCGAAACGGTATGACCATGGACAACTCATGGTCGGCGGCTGCGCAGAAGTATCAGGAGATTTATCAGGAGATTTTGAAGGTTTAGGCGCTACACAGAGGCCCGACTTACTGCAAGACTGATACAATAGGAATACGTACGAATACAAGGAGATTGTTAATGAGCGAGCATGTAACCGAAGTTAGCGATAGCACTTTTGAAAAAGACGTACTTCAATCAGACAAGCCTGTCCTGGTAGATTTCTGGGCCGCCTGGTGTGCCCCTTGCCGGATGCTGGCGCCCACGGTGGACGCCGTTGCCGAGAAGTATGCCGCCAGCGCAGTCGTGGTCAAACTTAACGTCGACGACAATCCGTCCATATCTCAGCGCTATGGCATCAAGGGCATTCCGACACTCATTCTCTTCAAAGGTGGCAAGGAAGAGGAACGTGTTGTGGGCGCCACTTCTAAAGAAGCTATTTCCCGCATGATTGACAAACACGTCAGCGGCGCAGCCATGGCGTGAGTCACCCTGGGTGCGGCGTGAACCATAAAGTATGATTCGCGTCAATCCTCTGTCCCTTTAACCAGATTTTAGTCTCTCGAATAATCAAGAAACGTCGCCGATGAGATCACTCCGTGAGGCTGCAAAGGCAAGACAGCGCTCCTTTGCCGAGCGTTTGAGCGAACGGTTGCGGTCACGCAAGCTGGAGGACGCCAGGCTGCGGGCCCGGCAAACTCATGGGAAAATCCGGCGCCTGATAAATACTAATCTGCGCAAACAGGAGATGATTGCCGCGCTGGCGCTGCGCCGGGGGGAATGTAATCGTTGCGGCGCTTGTTGCGAGTTGGTGTTCAAGTGTCCCTTCCTTAAAAAGAACCCGGACGGCACGAGCTTGTGCGGGATTTACGAGAACAGGCCAAACTCCTGTCGCCTCTTTCCGATCGAAAAGCGTGACATCGAGGAAGTGCGCGGCACATGCAGCTATTACTTCATAGAGAAACCGGTCAGGCTAAATAAGGCTAGCTGAAGAACCGGTGTCGGGTGTCGGGTGTCAGGTGCCAGATAAAAGATTTGGCCGACACCCGGCACCTGATACCCGACACCCGATTATGTCCAAAATCGTAGTGGTCATCGGAGCCCAATGGGGCGATGAAGGCAAAGGGAAGATCGTTGATCTGCTGGCGGAGCGCTTCGAAATTGTTGTCCGTTATCAGGGCGGACACAATGCCGGCCACTCCGTCCAGGTCGGTGATCAGTCTTTCGTGCTGCACCTGCTCCCTTCCGGTATCGTGCATCCCGGAAAAATCTGTGTGCTCGGCAATGGCATGGTGATCGATCCGAAAGCTTTCTTTGAAGAAGCCGACCGGCTGATGGCCCAGGGCATAGAGGTCTCGCCTGAACGCGTCAAGATCAGCTCGCGCGCGCACTTGATACTGCCATATCACCGCGCCTTGGATCACACGAGTGAAGAACGCCTGGGCAACGAGAAGGTTGGCACAACTCTGCGCGGGATTGGGCCGGCATACGAGGACAAGGCGGGACGTCGCGGCATCCGCACGGCGGACGCGCTCGTGCCTGACGTATTGCGCTCGCGCATCGAGCGTAATCTCGAGGATGCCAATCGAATCATCCATGCCTATAGCGGCGAGAAACTCAATCCTGAAGAGATCTTTAACGAGATGTCGCGTCTGACGGAGCGACTGGGCAACTTCATCGGCGATACTACTCACTACTTGAATATCGCGGCATCCGAAGGTCGCTCGATACTTCTCGAAGGAGCGCAGGCCACTTTGCTTGACGTGGATCATGGGACATACCCCTTCGTAACGTCTTCCAGCACCACCGCCGGAGGCGCGATCACGGGCACAGGCCTGGCTCCGCAACGGCTCACCGGCGTGCTTGGAATCGTACGCACGTATACGACGCGAGTGGGCGAGGGGCCCTTTCCGACTGAGATGCTCGAGGGCGAGGCGGAGCTTGGCCAGCTCATTCGCGAGCGAGGTCGAGAGTACGGTGCATCCACTGGCAGGCCGCGTCGTTGCGGCTGGTTTGACGCTTTCGCCACGCGTTATTCAGCAGAGATCAACGGTTTCACTTCAGTTGCGCTCACGAAACTCGACGTGCTCGACGCGCTCGATGAGATCAAGGTCTGCACGGGCTATAAACTTGACGGGCGCGTCTGCGACTCCCTGCCCGCCGTTTCGCAGGACCTGCGGCGAATAGAGCCGACTTACGCAACGCTTCCCGGATGGAAAACTTCTACAGTAGGGACAACGGAGATGAGTTCCCTGCCGCCTCACGCCAGGCGCTATGTGGAGTTTCTTTCAGAGCAGATTGGTGTTGAGATTGGATTAGTTTCCACCGGCCCCGAACGCTCACAGACGATCGTGGTCAAGGATTCCGCCCTCGGCCGCTGGCTCGATATACAGTAGGCAGGTGGCAGTAGGCACTCACGCTCTTCACTGGGACCGCGGGCGTCTCGCCCGCAATGAGCGCGAAGCGCCGAACAAAAACTTAAAACGCCATACCCTTTAAGCTCGAGCACTCAAAGGCACACACGAGCATCTGCCGTTCACCGTAATTTGTCGCAACCAAGATCTTTTCGCGCTTCGCGCTCATTGCGGGCGAGACGCCCGCGGTCCTAGTGAAGAGCGTAAGTGCCTCCTGCCTACTGCCTACTGCCTCCTGCCTCCGGCTGACTGACCG
>JBOGOU010000058.1:0-20889 GCA_050748205.1 Pyrinomonadaceae bacterium
CCTTCCCCACCTGTGAGACTTTCAGACGTGAGTGATTTCCTTGTGATGTGAAGGCTCATCAAAGTCGAGTGGCTTTTAAGCTTGAGGCGGGGACAGGGTCCACCTTCCCGACCTGCAAATTACTGTAGGTCCTTTTTCGTTTTTCACATAGCTCTACCGTTCCCGGTTCTGTAATTTCAGTACCCCCACAGTCCCATTACGCAACTTGACGCCCAACAGGTGTTATCTGCACTATGTCCGTGCTTTAGTTATTTAGCCTGCTAGCAACCTCTCCCTGAAGGGTATCTGAATGAATTTTCGTAAAGTCTATTATTGCATTGTAATCTGCCTCGTCATGATCTCCTTTGTCACGCCGGCGCCGGCCCGAAGCACCAGGAAGGGGCAGCAAACTCCGACGGCTCCCGCTGCCGAACAGCGCGACGAAAAGCTCTGGAAGAAAGCGCTGGAGATTCATCGCAAGTCAATCGTTGTTGACACGCATAACGACATTCTCTCGATGATGACCGACGACAACTACGATCTCGGTGTTTCGTCTGTCGGCAAGTATCACACAGACATTGCGAGAATGAAGCAAGGCGGGCTGACGGCGGAGTTCTTTTCAGTGTACATCGATCGTAGTTACGCCAGGGATGGAGGGTCAGCTCGACGCACGCTCGACATGATCGATTACGTCTATCGCGCCGCCGAGCGTTATCCAAATGATTTGATGTTGGCTAACTCGTCGGCCGACATTCGGCGTGCAAAGAAACAAAAAAAGATTGCCGCGCTTATGGGAATCGAAGGCGGACACGCGATTGAAGACTCGCTGATGGCCTTGCGCGACTTTTACCGCCTCGGCATTCGCTACATGACGCTTACCCACAACAACACAAACAATTGGGCCGACTCCTGCTGCGATGAAGCCAAACACAACGGGCTTTCTGATTTTGGCAAAGAGGTTGTGCGGGAAATGAATCGGATCGGGATGCTCGTAGATGTCTCCCACGTGTCTGACAAGACAATGAGTGACGTGTTGGATATTTCATCGGCCCCGGTCATAGCCTCTCATTCTTCGGCACGCGCTCTGGGTGACCGTCCGCGCAATATTCCGGACGATCTCCTGCGGCGCTTTGCCAAGAACGGCAGCGTTGTAATGGTAAATTTCTATCCCGGCTTCATCGATAAGAACGTTATTGCGGCTTCGCGAGAACGTGACGCCCGGCTTAAGCCGCAAGTTGACGAGTTAAAGGTCAGGTTCAAAGACGACCCCAAACGTCTCGAAGAAGAAACAAACAAGCTCCTGGCGACTATCCCTTTGCCCACCACGCCGCTTTCTGTCCTAATTGATCACTTTGATCACATAGCCAAGGTGGCCGGAATTGATCACGTGGGGATTGGATCAGACTTCGATGGCGTGCCAAGCCTACCAGTAGGTATGGAAGACATTTCAAAGCTCCCTAATATTACTTACGAGCTGTTGAAGCGTGGCTACAGCGAAAAGGACATCAAGAAGGTGCTGGGTGAGAACTTTATGCGGGCCTTTGCCGAGGCTGAACGTGTGGCGCACGCGTCGAGTCAAAGGGTCAGCGGAGACGGCAGCGTAAGACGAATCGCGAAGTAGTTGAGCGCAACGTTACGGAACCGGGAGCGGTAGCGACCGGATGCCGGCATTCAATGGACGTTTTACAATTCTTCTTAGTGTTGAGTTTAGCATCCGGGCTACCGCTCCCGGTTACGTATTGAGTGATGAAGCACGCCGGAATCTACATTCACATTCCCTTTTGCCGTTCGCGCTGTTCCTATTGCGACTTTGCTACCGGTCTCTTTGAAGGCCACCTGGCGGGGCGTTATGTCCGCGCAGTGGTCAAGGAACTTCTGCGCTGGCCTGAGAACGATGCGACGAGCGAAGTGGACACCATTTACTTTGGTGGGGGCACACCTTCATTACTGACTCCTGCGCAGGTCGAAGCAATTCTCGCGACGATCCATGGCCGTTTCCAGATCAAAGAAAATGCCGAAGTGACGATGGAGATGAACCCCGGTACGGTGACCCCGGAGATTCTGCGCGAGTTTCGCCGTCTCGGCATCAATCGCGCGAGTTTTGGCGCGCAGACGTTTGACGATTTGGAACTCGCGCGTTTGGGTCGGTCCCATAGTGCGCAAGATTCGCGAGAAACATTCAAGTTCTTGCGCTTGGCCGGATTCGACAACGTCAGCTTCGATCTGATAGCCGGATTGCCGGGGCAGACAATGGAGCAGTGGAGACGAAACCTCGCGGAGGCCACGGCGCTAAGACCAGAACATCTGTCGTTCTATTTGTTGGAGGTCCACCAGGGAACACCGTTGGCAGACCACATCAAACAAGGCAAACAGCCGCAGCCTGACGCGGATCTCGCGGCCCAGATGTATGAAGTTATGCTGGACCGTGCTTCGTGCGCCGGATATGAACACTATGAGATTTCAAATCTCTGTTTGCCTGGTTTCGCATCACGTCACAACACGAAATACTGGACTGGCGCACCATACTACGGCTTCGGTTGTTCTGCCCACTCCTTTGACGGTTGTGTGAAACGTTGGTCCAATGAGCGGGACGTCGCGCGCTACATCAATCTAATTGAAAGTAAACAATCACCGGTTGTTGACCGAGTGGAGTTAACTAAAGAGCAAGCGCGGTCTGAAGCTCTGTTTCTCGGACTGCGACTCATGCAGGGTGTTGATCTCAAGCGCCACCAGTCACAATTTGGCTCTGATCCTCGCGACTCTCACGCCGGCGACCTGGCACGGTTCAGCGAAGCCGGGTTAATTGAGTTTGACGGCGACTGGATAAAACTAACCCGGTCCGGCACACTGCTTTCAAACGAAGTCTTCTCAGCATTCGTCTAAAACAAGCCGACTGGTGGCCCGTTAAGGCAATATGGCCGGCCTTCTTAAAACAGCCATCGAGTTTTTCCGTTTGCCTAGTGCGTCTTCGCTCTTTGAGAGAGGATACGCGATACAATTTGAGCTTGATGATCTACGCCGGCCGGCGCCAGTTCCATCTGAGTTGCTGCGGGTTGAAACGGAAATCTGTTACCACCCGCAACCCGCCACGCCCAGATCTTTGCAGTCGCTGGCCATCTATGCGCCGGAGAACGGCCCGGCAAACGGGCATTTCCCGGTTGTTCTCTTCATGCATGGCGGTGGCTGGCGCTGCTCGGACAAGAACGACCCGCTGGGAGTACACGCCAACGTTTGCAAAGCGCTTGCTGGAAACGGCATTGTTGCCGTCAATGTGAACTATCGTCTCTCGCCGAGCGCGAAGCATCCGCAGCACGTCCGAGACGCAGCGTTCGCCGTTCGCTGGGTAATCGACAATATTGGTAGTTACGGTGGAGATCGGGAGAAGCTCTATCTCAGCGGACATTCGGCCGGCGGACATCTTGCGGCTTTGCTAGCTCTTGATGCGCAGTACTTAAACGATGTGGGCCTTTCACAGAATGCAATTAAAGGCGTGATTGGAATTTGCGGAATATACAACCTGCACCATTTCGCAAGCCGCAACTGGATGGCCGAGCACCTGATGACTCGAGCTGCATTTGGGAAGGCCAAGGCGCAACGAACTGAAGCGTCACCGGTACATTATGTCCGTGAGGGAGCGCCTCCGTTCCTACTACTCAACGCTCAACATGATGAACGTTTGGAGGAGGAAGCTGAAGAGCTCGCTTCTCTTTTGCGATCAAGGGGAGGGGCTGCAGAAACTGCGATTATCGCCGGCACCAATCACTTTTCAATTCTTAGCCTCGTCGGCAACGGAGATGATACGCTGATTGAACGAATAGTTGCATTTGTGAGAATTTCGGATTTCGGATTTCCGATTTCGAATTTCCCAAAACAGAGGCAATCCAAAATTCCTAAGTCAGAAGGGTAGAAGCAGTCGCGTAGAGTAGGAACGAGGACCCGGAGCCCAACAAAATTCGCAATCCGAAATCCGAAATCCGAAATTCGCAATTCGCAATTCGAAATTCGAAATTCTTATGATCATAGCCATTGATGGACCATCGGGGGCCGGCAAATCAACGCTGGGTCGGATGTTGGCGCGCGAGTTGGACCTGCTTTATATCGATACGGGCTCGATGTACCGGGCCGTAGCACTTGCCGTGATGGAATCGAGTATCAGCTCGAACGACGATGTGGCCGTAGGTTCGCTCGCGACTCGCGTGAACATCGACTTACGCGGAGATCCCGATGCGCTGGAGGTGTTTCTTGAAGGCAAGGATGTAACGGAAACAATCCGCGACGAAGAAGTCACGCACATGTCATCGGTCATTTCTACGATCCCTGCCGTTCGGCGGGCGATGGTTGAGCGCCAGCGCGAAATGGGAAGGCGTGGCGCTGTACTAAACGGGCGGGACATTGGGACCGTCGTATTCCCTGACGCAGACGTCAAGTTTTTCCTTACGGCCGTGCCGCAGGAACGTGCGCAGCGCCGCTTCGCTGAAGAGAGAGCCCAGGATAGCAACGCGAACTTTGAAGAGACATTCGCGGAAATGACGGAGCGTGACAGACGAGACTCGACACGTACCGATTCGCCTCTTGTCTGCGCCAAGGACGCCATCGTCATAGACTCAACCGGCTTGTCTATCGACGAAGTCTTCGCAAAAATGATGAAAGAAATACAAGCGCGGAAGGTTTCGGGACCTAGCAGTTCTTAGAAGTAACTACCTGATCTGTGAATGAGACGGAATTAGGATTCAATCGCCACATGGCATTTGAAAGTGAATTCACGAAGTGCAAAGCATATGAGGCCAAACAGATCCTATTTTCAGAATGAGGCCATTTGGATCGTGATTTTCAGTCTGGCGCCCTTGATTGTCGGCTTAATGCTTTTTTTCTTTTTAAGCCTCATCCGTTAGGCTGCGAGAGTCGCCAATCGGCAATCGGCAATTGGCAATCGGAAATGTATTCATGTTCACCGGTATCGTTGAAGAACTTGGGCGTGTGCGCTCCATCCAAAGCCACGGCGAAGACGCGCGCATTGTTATAGAGGCGCACACCGTCACAGAGGATACACACGACGGAGATTCGATCGCCGTTAACGGAGTCTGCTTGACGGCCCTCGATGTTACGAAGAGTTCCTTCGCTGCTGACTGCTCGAGCGAGACCTTGAAACGGTCTACGCTGGGGCGATTAACTACGGGCGCGCCCGTGAACCTCGAGAGAGCTGTCACCCCGGCAACCCGGCTCGGCGGTCATATCGTGCAGGGCCATGTGGATGCATGCGGGACTTTCCTTGAAGCGATCGACAATGGCGGGTCCTGGACGGTGCGCATCGCCTACCCTAAGGAAATTGCTCAGTACCTGGTGTTCAAAGGCTCAGTTGCCGTCGAGGGAATTAGCCTCACAATAGCCGCTTTAACTGATCAGTATTTCGAAATTGCCGTGATTCCCAAGACCTGGGAGGTCACAAACTTTTCGCACCTGCAACCTGGTGAGGAAGTGAATCTTGAAGCTGACGTCATCGCGAAGTACGTGGAACGAATTTTGTCGAAGAAGGAGCCGTAGAAGTCGGCAGGAGGCAGATGGCAGGAGGCAGACGGCAGACGGCAGTGGGCAGGAGGCAGACGGCAGGAGGCAGATGACAGGGAGCGGTTTCAACCGATGCCCGTAGGCAAATTTACAGAACCAGCTGCATTATCAACCAGCTGCATTGTCAAGAAGGAGTTGCGCTATGCTCAATATAATAAGATTAGCCGGTGTCCTGATTATCCTCCTCACGCTTTCATTTCCAGTAGCGGCCCAGCAACAACAGACTACCGCGACGGAAAAGCAAGCTTTGATCAAAGAGCTGCTCACAACACTTGACATAAAGAAGAACAGCGACGCGATCGTTAAGACCATGTTTGATCAAATGGAGAGAGAGATGCCCGAGCTGGTTTGGCAGACAGTCTCAGTGATGCCGGAAATCAAACGGCTTACACCTGATCAGCTACAGAAGCTGCGAGAAGAGACCAATGCGACCATGGCAAGCGCGAGCAAACGCATGAGGGAGCTTTTCGTTCAAAAAATTGATTTGGCGAAGTTGACCGAGGAAATTTCCGCTGAACTCTACGAAAAGTATTTTAGCGAAAGCGAACTGAAAGATCTGATTGCTTTTCACAAATCAGCAACTGGCCAGAAATTTCTCGAGGTCATGCCGAATTTCTTTGCTGAATCAATGACCAAAACCAGAGATCGTATTCTCCCCGCAGTCACGGAACTAATGAACGACATATCGAAGGAACAGACTGAGAGAATCCAGAAGCAGGTGACTTCGATGGAGTCGCAACCCAGGCCTCGAGAGTCAGTTGGCCGGAAACCACAACCACGACGACGCGGTTAGCCTTAAGGAACAATCATTCGAGTTTGAGAGTCTCACGGGTTGGGAAGGGGGGGCAAGACCACCTTCCTAACCTGCAAATTAGCGTAGGTCTTGTTTGGGTTTTCACACAGCCCGCCACCGCGCGGTGGTACTGATGACCTCGTGGAACCGCAGCAAGAGTAATATTGGTAGGTGGTTTGGCGCGCCGGTCGAAAAAATCGGGACTTTCAGGTAACATTAAGCCTTTCAGATTTTCAACCTTAAGGATCACAGATCTCAGAACTATGCCATTTGACTCCATACAAGATGCCGTTGCGGATATCCGCGAAGGGCGAATGATCATCATCGTCGACGACGAGGATCGCGAGAACGAAGGAGACTTGGTTTGCGCCGCCGAGAAGATCACGCCCGAGGTCATTAACTTTATGGCCCGGCACGCGCGCGGCCTAATCTGTTTGCCCTTGACCGAGGAGCGCTGTGACGAGCTTCACCTGACTACCCAGGTGGCCGACAACACGTCATTTCTCGGCACCGCCTTCACCGTTTCCATTGACGCACGCAAGGGCGTGTCGACAGGTATCTCGGCCTCAGACCGCGCGACGACTATCCTGACGGCGGTCGACCCCAAGACTAAGCCTTCGGACCTTGCCCGTCCGGGTCATATTTTCCCTCTACGAGCTAAGCGAGGGGGCGTGCTCGTTCGGGCCGGCCAAACGGAAGCAAGCGTTGACATCGCCCGCATCGCGGGACTTTATCCGGCAGGAGTCATCTGCGAGATCATGAATGAAGATGGAACCATGGCGCGCCTGCCGGAGCTGCGGGAGTTTGCCGCCGCTCATCAATTCAAAATGACCACTGTGGCAGATCTTGTTCGGTATCGGATTAGCAAAGAGACATTGGTGCGGCGCATCGTGGAGACCGACTTACCGACGATCTACGGGCGCTTCCGCGCCGTGGCCTACGAAAACGTGATCAATGGTGACGTTCATCTGGCAATGGTGATGGGAAATGTCGGCACTTCAGGGCCGATTTTAGTGCGGGTGCACACTGAAAACGTGACATGCGATATGTTTGGATCGCTAATCGATGACACAGGCTTTCAGCTTCATACGGCACTGGAAAAGATCGCCGCCGCCGGACAAGGCGTAGTTCTCTATTTGCGCCAGCGCGAGCACAGCCTCGATCTTGTAAATCAGTTGCGCACTTACGCGCTCATGCAGGAACGTGGGCTGAATAAGCAGGAGGCGAGTCTCGAAACTGGCTATGGAATCGGCCGCGATTATGGTGTAGGGGCGCAAATCCTTCACGATCTGGGCCTGCGTCGCATACTATTACTAACGAACCATCCCCCCAAGGTTGCGGCGCTCGAGGGCTTCGAGCTCGAGGTCGCCGGCAACGTTCCCCTCGGTGAGCCCGCGCATCTCAAAGAGCCGTCAGCGGAGATTAAAGTGCCGCCCATGGAAAAGAGAGAGCAACGCACCTGAGCGGCGGGCCATCTGTCAAATAGATTTATGGGCCATGAGCCTTGGTCTTCGGGACTCTCAGTTGCAAAAGGCTCGCATTTGGCTTTTCGGGCTCTCCCTCTAGAATCTGAGCTTCCTTTCGGCCGCATTGACGGCTGTGCGCGCTATGGGTGTAGACGACCGCGATAAGCGTTTGGACACGGAGTCCGCCAAATCGTCTCCTGAAGAGGAGGCGATTGCCGAGGTGTTGCAGCCGGAAACAGACAAGCCGCTGTCTCCGCGCGCTGAAGCAATCGCCGAACGTGATGCCGCCAGCCCTAGTCCAGTAACCCCCCAAGGCAAGCGCCGGCGTTACCTGACCCGCCGACATGCTGTGATAGCGATAATTGCAGCCTCAATCGGGGTTGTTGCTCTAATTCTGCTGCTCATATCCGTCTACCGGCTCGGCTACGTCGATAACTACGTTGCCGGGCAGATCAAAGACACTTTAGCGAAGTATGGTATCCGCGCCGAGATCAGGGAGTTTCATGCAGCGTTCCCGCCTAAAACGGTCGAGATGCTTAATCTCGATCTCTACGACGCTCAGACCGGTGAGAAGTTAGGAAAAATCGATCGAGTGCTCGCCACGATCAAAATCAAGGACTTATACGCTCTTAGTCTGAACCGCAACATCGATCTTGAGGACATCAAGATTGAAGGACTCGAAGCGTGGATCACATTTGATGATCAGGGCCGTTCAAATTTCCGGAATATTCGCATCCCGCCTCCCGAAGCAAATCGCCGCATCCTGTTGGCCTACACCGCAGCTCACATCGAAATCAAGAGCGGCATCATTCATTACGGAGATGCGCGGCACGAGATCTCGGGCGAGGCACGAAACCTGAAAGCGACAATCGAACCGAAGGACACCACGCTACCACTCGAGCGCCAATTGCATCCCGTTGTGTTCTCAGTATCGAATTCCACGTTCACTTACGATGGGCGTCCGGTTAACAACATTGACATCGAGGCGCGCGCCCGAGTCAACGAGACACGCCTCGAGGTTGAAGAACTGGTGCTGCGCTCGCCGGTGGCAGAAGCTCGGTTGCACGGGACGATGGACGATTGGCGCGCGCTCCGCTATCAGATGAACGTCACTTCGACCGTCGATCTCACACAGATGTCAGACGTCCTTCAACCAGGACCCGCGCTACGCGGCGTGGGAAATTTTGTGGGCACGGTGACGGGTGAAGGCGATAAATACAAGGCTGAAGGCAGCATTAAGTCTGACGCACTTGCCGCAGATGGCGTGCGGCTAAAAGGTCTGAATGTTACTGCGAGCGCTTCTGGCCAGGGCAAGAGCTATAACGCAAATGGTCGTGCGGTTGCCGAACTTCTAACGGCCGGCGATTTTCAGTTGAACACAGTGCAGCTGGTCGGCGGCGTGATGGGAACCGGCTCGGATTTTCGTTGGGTCGGAGAGTTACGCGCCGCAGCAGCCAAAGGCTATGGCACTACCATCGCCGGATTAATTCTTAGCGACGCGCGCGCCGATCTGAACGATAACCTGCTCACTGCCTCAGCGAGCCAGCTTCGTGCCAACAGCGTTTCGTCGTCAGGTACAAAAGTAAACGGCGTTACGGCTTCAGATATCCGCGTGCGGAGCCAGGACAATGCGACCACTGCAACCGTCGCAAACATCAAGGCAGGAACTGTGGTTGCCTCAGGTGCGCGCGTGAACGGTGTCACGGCTAAGAACATCGATATCGCGAGCAAGAACGGAGTCACCAGCGTTGTGGTTAAGGAGGTCCAGGTTGGAGCAACCAGCGCGGCCGGCGCAGAGATTGGCAATTTGAATATTGCCGGTGTGCGTCTTTCCGTGCGTTCCGGACGGATAGAGGGTTCAACCGCCGATATCGACGCAGGCACGGTGAAATTTGCTGACGGACAGGCCGAGAACGTGAAGCTGGCCCGACCGGTTTTTGTCGTAGAGCCATCCGGGCGATATCGCGCAAGCGCCGACTTGAGCATTGGCGGCGGCGTTCTGGGCCGGATGAACCTGGGCCAGGCACAGGCCCGTCTGGTAGCCACAAGTTCTGAGATTCAGCTCAACGACTTCAAGGCCGATGTCTTTAAGGGGCAGGCGAGCGGCAGCGCGCGGATCGCCATTGGTCGCGGCGGCAACTCGCACATCGACGCTGACTTTTCGAATATTGATATCGCTGGTCCACTAACAGCGTTTGCCGGTGGGACTGTGCCACTTACGGGCAGAGCGAGCGGCAAAGTCGATCTGGCATTTCCGGGAACCGACTTCAAGCAAGCTTCCGGAACGTTAAGCTCGCGGCTGCTAGCGGAGGCCGCCGAAACCGAAAGCGGGCGCATTCCGATCACGGGGGAGGTAGCGCTGCGCGCAGATCGAGGGCTATTTCAGATCGAACGTGTCGATCTGCAGACCACGGCCAGTAAGTTAAAGGCCTCAGGCCAGTTCTCATTTGAAGGCGATTCCAATCTGCAGGTGGATCTTAACTCGTCGGATGCAGCCGAACTGCAGACAGTATTGATTTCGTCGGGGCTGTTGCCCGATGTTGAAGAACAGATGCGCAGCTACGGTCTCGAGCTTGGGGGTCAGCTTGCGTTCAATGGAACTCTGCGCGGTAAGCTGAGTTCGCCGGATATTGACGGCCGCGTCTCACTTGGCTCGCTGATAGTCAATGGAAACGACTTGGGATCGCTTTCGGCGGGGATCACAATGACCCCCGTTGAGTTACGCATTGTGGATGGACGTTTGACGGAAAGAGACGGCGGCGGGATGCAGTTTACACTCAACGCCCCGCGTTCCGGCCAAAACAACACTACGCTTGCTGCGACGCTTGATCGAATGAGTGCCGCAGCTCTTATTGCCGCAATTCCCTTAGACAAGTCGACCCGCGAGCAACTGGGTGATACTCAGGCCGACGTTTCCGGCCGCATAGACATCACGGGCATACCCGAGGCCATGAGCGGGAGTGCCGAGTTGCGCTTCGGCTCCGGCCGCCTTGCCGGCGAACCACTGGAGAGTCTGGTTGCGCGTGCCACTTTCAGTGGTTCCGACGTTAACATCGATAACGTCGATGCGCGGCTCAGCGCCGGACACATCGTGGCAAGTGGCGCTTACAACACCTCCACCAAAGCGTTTGAGTTACAGGGACGCGCCGAAGGCGTTCAACTCAGCAGGCTGGCGGCTCTAACGAGTAAACGGCCCGGCCCAGCTCTCACGGGCACGGCAGATTTTACTGCCCGTGTTTCGGGCAACCTTGCAGCCGGAGATTTCTCCGCCTATCAGATCACCTTCGACGGCCAGGCCCGCGACGTGACCATCAATGGTCGTCCGGCAGGAACTCTCGCGCTAGTTGGTAAAACTGAGAATAAGCAACTGAATGTTACCCTAACGACCGGGTTACTGGGGCCCTCTCAGGTAATCACGGCCCAGGTTAACCTTGCCGATGAGAAGTTACCCGCCACGATCGAAACCACATTGAATAATGCCGAGCTGGCAAATCTGTTCTCGATCATATTGCCGCAGAGTGGAGTGAAGGTTACAGGCCGCGCAACTGGCACTCTAAAAGCTTCTGGTCCACTGGTAGACGAAGATGGCTACTTTTCGAGCGCCGGTTTGCAGGGCACGGCAAACTTCTCTGAGCTTACCTTCAGAGTTGAAGACGTTCAGCTTACCGCTACATCCCCACTCCTGGTGCGCTTTTCGCCGCATGAAGTCTTCTTTGAGAAAACCCAGTTTACCGGTCCGGGGACGAACATAGTCCTGGGGGGCACACTGGCAGTTGGTTCAACCGGCAAGCAAAATCTGACTGCAGATGGACAACTCAACCTGCGGGTGCTGAATGGACTGTCTCCGGATGTGTTCACTTCGGGAGTTGCCGATGTGGCAGTACGCGTAACCGGCACCTATGAACGCCCGCGACTGAATGGTACGGCATCTGTCGCAGGAGGCTCGGTCTCGATTCTTCTGGGTAACGAACGCTGGACGATTTCGAATCTCAAATCAGTCGTGAGATTCACGGCCGATCAAGCACAAATCGACTCGCTAACCGGAACGATGGGTGGCGGTCGTCTGAGTGTTTCAGGTGGCGCGCGTTTGGAGGGTTTCAGTTTAGCGGAGTTCTTGATCAATGTTCACGGCGAAAATGTGACGGTCCCATTCCCCGAGAACTTCCGCTCCACTGTTGATACAGATCTCGAAATAAAGGGTTCGTCTCGCGAGCAACTCATTGGTGGGATCGTGAGTTTGCGTCGGACTGAATATACCGAAGACATCGAGATTGCTGACTTAATCAACTTCCGCCGTGAGGAGTCGATCGAAGAGGGCGGTGAACTCGAATTCACCCGCGCGGCTCTTTTCAACGACTTGAGAGTGGAAGGCCGCAATGCACTCGTTGTTAGAAACAATCTTGCTGACCTGGTTGGCTCAGTTTCCTTACAGTTGAATGGTCCTGTTAAAGATCCGGTGATCTCCGGAAGAATTACGGCAACCAGTGGGACGCTCAATTTTCGCAACGATCGCTACGAAATCACGCGTGCCCTGATGGATTTGCCCGCGCGCCGCAATGCGGATCCGATAGTGAATATCCAGGGGGAGTCGCAGATTCGCGGGTATCGCATAACCGTGACTCTTACGGGCCCGCTCTCCCAGCCACAAGCAGTAGTAAGTTCGGAGCCCGCTTTGCCGCAAGCTGACGTTGTTGCGCTGATCACTACAGGTCAACTCGCCGCGGGAGATACAAGCTCGTCTGTACTTTCACAGTCAGGCCTGGGGACCGCCACGAGTCTTCTCACTGATGCATTGATAAACGCCCCGGCCCAACGTGCAACCAGCAAACTTTTCGGCCTGAGCCGCTTTGAAATCAATCCGGTGATTGGTGGTCGCAGCGGATCGACGCCCGCGGCGCGTCTGACTGTGGGCAAGCGCATCAATAAGAATTTGTCGGTCACGTATTCAACCAATGTCGCCTCCGATCCGAATCAGATACTGGCGGTTGAGTATCGCCTCTCCGATCGTCTCTCATTCATTGCTCAATATGAGCAGGCGTCGACCAGAACGTTAACCTCCCGCAACGACAGCTTCAGTTTTGAAATTCGGTTTAGGAAACGGTTCTGAGCAATGGGGCACTGCAAAAGCCGGAATGACAAGCCGAGGTATCCGAAAGGGGTAGGCCGATTACTAGATGCCGCTTCACGTCATCGTCTTGTCGCATTTCTATCGGGCGGAAAACTCTTCTCAGTGCTTCTGCTTTTTGCCGTGCTTTCAGCAGGTCTTACACCAGCATTTGCCGGTGGAATGGACGACTACGAAGGCCGTTTGATCACTTCGATCGAAGTGGTCTTTGAGGGTTCCCCAACCGACCTGGCTGCTCAGGCAGACTTCCTGTCAATTCTCAAAGTTGTTCCCAACACGGAATTCTCAGCAGTGCGCATCCGCGATTCTCTTCAGGCACTATTCGATTCCGGTCGAGTGGCGAATGCTCGAGTAGAAGTTATAGAAAACTCGGCAAAAACGGGTCCCCTTCGATTGCGGTTTGTGATCCACAGGCAAGTGCAGATAGCTGAAGTCCGAATCGAACTGGGTGCTGTTACGGGGACGCCGATCTCGGAAGACGAACTGAGGGCCCGGCTAAACCTGACTCAACCGGGCACGCGACTTTCAAGACAGATAGTTCTTCGCAATGCGGATGAGATTCAGATCTACTTGCGCGACCGTGGGTATTTTAATGCAGTTGTGGAACCTGTCGAACAAGTCGACCCGAGCGGCACGCGCGCCATTCTGACTTATCGCATTACGCCAGGCGAACAGTCACGAGTCGCTGCCTTTAATATCGACATCACTGGATTTGATGCTGCAGCGGTACGGTCCCTGTTGAAGCTACAATCTAACGCGCCTTTCACTCGGGAGGCTCTGGGTGAGGACGTCAAGCGCATCAGGGAGGAAATCCTGGCTCGCGGATATCTAGCGCCACAGTTAGAAGACCCGAGGGTTGAGCGTGATACTGAGCGCAATCTAATGACGATTAGTGTGAAGGGAGCTATTGGGCCGGAAGTTAACGTCGCGATCAAGGACTATCCGCTCAGCGAAAAAACAATGCGCGATCTGTTGCCGGTAATGCGCGAAGGCAACATCGACGTTTCAGCTATTGAAGAAGGAGGTCGCAGGTTACGCAACAAACTTCAGGAAGAAGGATACTTTTTTGCGGAAATTACACCCGTTTGTACCGTCACGCCCGCTCCACTCGACCTGGGAACAAACGGCACCCGGGAAACTTGTGAGAACTTGAATCCTGAGACCCTTAGCGGCCGTTCAGTCCAAATTGATTACCTCATTGAACGCGGACGCCGTTTTCGCCTCGCTGATATTCGAATTGAGGGAACCAACAAACTCACACTGGCCGACGTCGAGGCCGACTTGAAGAGCCAGAAGGCAAGCGCGCTCGGATTGATTCCTTTCCTGGGGTATGGTCGCGGTTATACCAGCCTCACACTTCTGGAACAAGACAAACGAACAGTTAGGAGCTTCATGCGCGACCTGGGTTATCGGCGCGCCGAAGTTGAGGTGCTGCAGGGCGTTTCCATTAACGGTGAGAATCTGATCATCACCTTTAATGTCATTGAAGGCCCGCTTACTCGTATCGCAGGAGTCGAGGTTCGGGGCAACAAGATCTACACCGAGCAGCGCCTGCGCGATGAGCTAAGAACCGTCATTGGTGCTCCTTTCTCGCGCTCGCAAGCCAGATACGACAGCGAGCGGGTGCTGGCCTTGTATGCTCGCGAAGGATACGTAAACGCGCAAATGAATTTTTCCGTAGTTGAGCTTCCCAGGAAAGGTGAGGAAGAGCAGATACGTTTGATTTACTCCATTACTAACGAGGGCGAAAAGGTCTTTATCAATCGAATCATTGTGAATGGCGTAACCGGCAGCGCGCAAACGCAGGCGACAAAGCGAGACGCAATTGCCCGTGCGATCACGCTGGTCGAAGGCGATGTGCTCAGAGCCGATAGGATTTCCGAAAGCGAACGCGAACTATACCTGACGGATGCCTATCGCCAGGTGATCATCCACACCGAACCTGCCGGCGAAACTGCTTCAGGCTTCAAGAAACAGGACGTGATTATCGACGTCGAGGAAAAGAAGCCCCGTGTTATGGACTACGGCGGCGGCTTCTCGACAGACACAGGCGCCTTGGGTTTGCTCGAGATCAGTAACGTCAACCTGATGAATAAACTGCGCCAGGGAGCTATGCGGTTGCGAGTGAGCGAACGCCAGCAGCGGCTGCGGTTCGAGTACTTTGATCCACGGTTCGCACGGTACGGTCAAAGGCAGTTTGCGCCGCTGGCGATTTCGGTTGAGTACCAACGCGATTCTACCGTGACACGCTTCTTCCGCTCGGCCATCGACCGCGGCACGTTTGGTATCGTCCAGCGCTTGGACGACAAGGGGAACCCGATAGATGAATTCGGCGCGCGTGTTAGTGAGCCGACGATCAATCGCTTTACCACGGCCCTGGAAACCCAGCGCGTGCTTGATCGAAAGACACACACTATTGTGTTCGCCCGTTACAGCTATGAGGACGTGCGCCTTTTCAACCTTCAGAGTCTGTTGATCAAGCCGATTCTGCAACCCGATCGGGTCATCCGGCTTTCTCGGTTCGGTGGATCGCTTGTTCGAGACACGCGTGAAAGATGCGAGCGAGGGTTACTCGGCGCAGTCCGCAACCCTGACGAGATTGACGCAGGGGCTCCAGGGGAAGTTTGCCGCTACAACCAGGTAGATGCCACACGCGGCGACTTTTTAAGCGTTGATTACGCGGTAGCCCTACGACAGCTAGGCGGCAATGTGTCCTTTAATAGATTTCAAGCCAGTTACCGCCGCTATTACAAAATGGACAGTTTGCGAGGAACGGTATTCGCCGGCAATGCAACGCTCGGTCTGGCAAATCTTTTCAATCCGCGAGATAGAGATGAGAACGGACAAATAGACGAGATCGACCTCACGCTGCCGATCAGTGAGAGATTCTTCTCGGGAGGCTCTTCAACGTTACGCGGTTTCAATTTTGAAGAGGCCGGGCCCAGGCAGGTCATTATTCCTCAAGGCACGTTCCGAGATCGAAACAGGGAGATTATCTCTCTCAATCCGTTCACTGTTCCCGTTGGAGGTAATGCTTTGGCTATTGTGAACCTCGAGGCTCGCATTCCGATGACAAGGGGTTTGCAAACTGTGCCGTTCTACGATGGCGGCAACGTCTTTCGTCGTGTCGGAGATCTGTTTAAGAAGCAAGACGAAACTCCTATTCCGCCTGGCAATGTGCTGGCCGCCATCAACGCCGCAAACTTGCGCGCTCACTGGACAAATACTGTGGGACTCGGCTTCAGGATTCAAACTCCCCTGGGTGGAGCACTCGCGGTCGATTATGGCTTTCTGTTAAATCCGCCTGAGTTTTTGATTCCTCAGCGCGATGCAATGGGCGGTTTCGAAGGCACCCCGGCGATCTACCGCACCAAACGAACGCAGATTCATTTCAGGTTTACGCAGACGTTCTAAAAACAGTAGGCAGGAGCAGTAGGCAGGAGGCAGGAAATGCAAGTGGTTAAGCGAAGAGGTCTCTATGAAGCGGGCAAACGGCTCTACCGGCGGTGCCTCCTGATCGGTGCCGCTTGGCTCCTGCTGCCAACTGCCTACTGCTTACTGCCCTCTGAAGTTCGCGCGCAGGAGGTCGTCGACAAGATGGTTGCCACGGTCAATGCCGGCGTGCGTACGGACTTGATTACCTACTCCGATTTGTTGTGGCAGCTTGCTTTGCAACCAAACACGTCGCTTGCCAATCCGAGTTCAGAAGATCTCAATCGCGCTCTGCACCTGGTAGTCGATCAAAGGCTCATTCTTCAGGAAGCCGAGAAGCTGCCAACAATCGCGCCGACTGCGGAAGAGATAAAAGGCGCACGAGATGCATTGGTGAAGGAATTTCCTTCGCTGACCGAGTTCCAGCAACGGCTGATGCGCGTTGGCCTCAGCAGCGAAAAACTGGATGAGATCCTGGAGCAGCGGATAAGAATCGAGAAGTATCTTGATTTCCGTTTTCGCAATTTCGTGCTAATTACGCAAAAGGAGCTTGCCGATTACTATCAAGATGTTTATGTTTCTCGCCTGAGAAGGCGGTCTCCCGGGCAGATCGTACCCACTCTTGAAGGGTCGCGCAGCGAGATCGAAACGATTCTTACGGAAGCGAAGATCGAATCAGACACTGATGCCTTTCTTGATGCCGCTCGCGAGCGCGCTGAAATTGTGGCGTTGAGCCCGGTCTGATTTGATAAGATGGCCCCGAAGAAAGACAAGACGCCACGAATCGGACTCGCCCTTTCAGGGGGCGCAGCCCGAGGCATCGCTCATGTTGGTGTCCTGCGAGCGCTTGCCGAGCAGGAAATTCGCATCGATTGTATTGCCGGCACCTCCGCCGGTTCTCTTGTGGGCGGCGCCCTGGCCGCGGGAGTGCCACTCTCCGACATCGAATCGATCGCCAGAAATCTTCGTTGGCGAGACATTGGTCGCATGACAATGTCGCGACTGGGCGTGCAGACTAACGAGCGCCTCGAGCAATACTTGCGGGCACGAATGCCCGCGACGCGGTTTGAAGATCTGCGTATTCCTTTTGCGGCGGTAGCTACTGATCTTCATTCAGGCAAGGCTGTTGTCATGCGCGACGAGGGCGATGTGCCGTTTGCCATTCGCGCAAGTTGCGCGATTCCGGGTTGGTACATTCCCGTCACTGACGAACATGGACGGCAACTCGTGGATGGCGGCCTTGTCGCCAATATTCCCTCCGCGGTGGCACGTTCGATGGGCGCTGACCTGGTGATAGCGGTGGATGTCAACGCCGAAGGCGCTGCATTTCTCGGTCCGTCATTATCGATTGTCAGCGTGCTGATCCAATCGATGCTGCTTGTGCAAAGAACTGCATCGCTCTACCAGCTTGAGGCTGCGGATCTGGTTATACGGCCGCGTGTGGGGCACATCCGTTGGGACGAAATGAGCCGCGCTGACGAGCTGATCGCCGCCGGTTATCAGGCGGCCCTTGAGAGTCTGCCTGAGATCAAAATGCAGATTGAGGCCCTCAGTAAGCCTGCACGCAGGTGGTATCAGCTGCGTCGCCGCAAAGAGCCCAAAGAAACTCCGGCCAAGCGTCCGATTACATCTCCGACTTAGCTCATTCCTCAGAAGGTTCGTAAGGCAAACTCACACCACTTGCTTGTAATGATTCAGTACGAGTTGACTCGGGACTGTTCTCTTTGCGGGAAACCCGAACGGGCTTGGCGGACCGCCATCTCCGGCGGCGACTTCCAGTGGGTACGCGGTTTTCAGCGAATAAGAATACCAATACAATTAGCCGTTTATACAAGACATTCAGAATTGACGGGGCACTGAAGGGCTCGGCAACCGGGAGGCCTTCCGGTTTGGGGGCTCGGCACGCGGTTCGCATTTATTCGGCTGTCTTCCAATGGCAATCGAGGTTACATCTGTACCCGAGCGGTCGACTTGCGCTTGGCAAACCGCGCACTATTTTCGCCGTTTCTGGCAGCTTGCCCGGCATGGTGGTGGGCGGACTGTCTTTGAAATCATCAGTGCGGTGCTGTTGATCGCTCTTGTTGTCGGTTCCGACTCCTTCCTCCGATCCTACAAGTACTATTCCCGACTCGTTGACGCGCGCCTGGCTACTGGATATCTGACCAGTCGCCCTGGGTTATATGCCGCGCCACGGACAATTAGAGTAGGTCAGGGATTTTCGCAAGACAGTCTGGTGGAAGTACTGCGACGCGCCGGCTATGTTGAATCGGTTACGAGCGATGTTTGGAGTGGCACGTTTAGCAGGCAGAATTCCGCAGTGGAAATTCGACCGCGTCAGGCCAACAGGACGAGCCACCCGGAGGTTGTTTCTGTAGGCTTTGATGGCGACCGAGTGAAGGAACTATCAGGAGACGGTGCGAGGCTTGAGTCGTTTACACTAGAGCCTGAAACGCTGACAAACGATCTATCAGCAAAGACCGGCAAAAGAAACGCGCTGAGCTACAATGAAATCCCGCCGGTGCTGGTCCATGCCATCCTCTCGATAGAAGATCGTCGTTTTTTCGAACACTCTGGTCTCGACGTCTTCGGCGTAGCGCGGGCCCTCTTGCGCAACTTCGCAGATGAGCGAATTGGCCAGGGTGGGTCAACAATCACGCAACAACTGGTCAAGAACACTTACCTTTCGCCTGAACGCACTTTGCGTCGCAAATACGCCGAAGCAATACTTGCTTTCGCGCTCGAGCGCCGGCTTTCGAAGCAAGATATCTTCGCGCTCTACTGCAATGAAATCTACCTTGGTCAGAGGGGTGCTGTTGCGGCGCGCGGAGTGGAACAGGCAGCGCTACTCTATTTTGGCAAAGAACTTAAGAACCTGACTCTGAGCGAGGCGGCGACGATCGCGGGAATGATTCAAGGGCCTTCTCGTTACTCGCCGGAGAGACAGCGTGAGGCTGCGCGGAGCCGGCGAAACAATGTACTGACGGCGATGGCTCGCGATGGCTGGATCAGCGGTGAGCAGGCTGCTACAGCATTGAGTGAGCCGGTTACTTTGGCTGCCCTGCCTGACACATATCACTCGCTTGCGCCGTATTTCATCGACTACGTTAATCGCATAGCCGAATCTCAACTTGAGGTTTCCGGAGCCACACAGCAAATCCACACCACCATAGATCTTGATCTGCAACAACTGGCTGAAGTCGCGCTGCAGCGACAGCTCAAGCGGCTCGAGGCTGTCTACAAGAATCGCGCTGCGAAGCCGCAGGCCGCTCTTGTGGCACTCGACCCGAGGACGGGAAATGTGCTGGCGATGGTGGGTGGCCGGGAATACGGAGAGTCACAATTGAATCGCGCGACCGATGCGCGACGACAGCCAGGTTCGACCTTCAAACCTGTTGTTTATGCGGCGGCGCTGGAAGATGGTCTGTCACCGATAATGATGTTTGCCGACGCGCCTCACAACTTTGTCTATGATCGAAATAGAGTCTACCGCCCAGCAAATTTTGGGGGTGGCTATTCGGCACACGATGTGACGATGCGCACTGGCCTGGTGAAATCACTCAACATCGTTACGGTAGATGTTGCGATGCAGACTGGCCTTGCCCGCATCGCGAACCTCGCCGCGCAGCTTGGATTGCCGAGGCCTGAGCGGTATCCGTCACTGGCGCTGGGCACAACTGAAGCAACTCCACTTCAAATGGCCGCGGCTTACGCCGCGTTTGCCAATGGCGGGCGGCGAGTCAACCCGCGAGTTATTGTCAGCGTTGCGGAGCCTCCGAGCTCACACACGTTAGCGGGCGAAGAACGCCAGGTGATCAGCCCCACCACGGCCTACATGATCACAAACATGCTAACCGCGGTAGTCGATAATGGCACTGGACGTGCAGCTCGTGGCGCTGTAAAGGGCACCGCAATCGCCGGCAAAACGGGAACGTCGCGCGATGGATGGTTCGTGGGTTACACGCCAAATCTCGTCTGCGCGGTTTGGATTGGCTTTGACGATAATAGTCAGCTGGGATTGACTGGGGCGGCGGCGGCATTGCCCGCCTGGACTGACTTTGTTCGGAGCGCAGTTGCCTTGCGACCTGACCTGGGTGGCCGAGCATTCGAATGCCCTGAGGGAATCAAGTTCATTGAGATCGACTCGGACAGCGGGCTGCTCTCAACTCTTTCCTGTCCTCATCGCCAGTTGATCGCCATCACCGATCGCCTAGCGCCAAATCTTGAATGCTATAGCCATGGGAACCTACCGGAGCCAATTGACTCGCTGGAGGAGACTACAGAACCCTTCAGCGAACGTGCTTCTGTCGCTCAAGGCAAACCTGCACCCAGGAGATCTCTTGTTTCGATGGATTTAAGACCCGTGAAATCCACACGCATCGACGTTGACTCACGTGGCCGTCAGACGCTTGTGAATGATATGCGGTAAAGTCGCGGCTTAGTTGAATGCGGAACGTTGAATACGGAACCGAGAGCGGTAGCGACCGGGTACTAATCTTCAACTTGAGTGTAGCATCCGGTCGCTACCGCTC
>JBOGOU010000059.1:0-2786 GCA_050748205.1 Pyrinomonadaceae bacterium
ACATTCCTGCTTGCTGCAAATCGTCTCCGCGCATTTGTTTTCTTTCTCCTTGTCGCGTGGTTGTACTACTCGCTACTATTACGTTCGACCAGGCGCTAAGGTTACTTTTTCAGCAGCCTGCTAGGACCTGTATGCCGCGCTTCTTAAATTTGGAAAACTCGTCACGAAAGGAGCAAGCTTCTTTGGTACAACCTGGTGTGTCGTCCTTTGGATAAAAATACAGGACTACCTTCCTGCCACGAAGATCCTTCAAACTGACTTTTTTCCCCTCGCCGTCGGTGGTGGTAAATGCGGGCGCGACACTTCCTTCTTTAGGCATGAATTTTCTCCTGTCTTAGCGTAGGTGGCACATTCTAAGCTGCACATTTGAGGCACGCAAGAATTGCTGCTGTGACAAAATGAAAAAGAAAGCAAAAACCAGCTATTGGATGGTCAAACAAGAGCCTGACACCTACTCCTGGGATGACTTTGTTCAGGATGGAAAAACTGACTGGACGGGTGTAAGAAATTACCAGGCACGCAATAACCTCCGCGAGATGAAGACAGGAGATCGCGTACTGTTCTATCATTCAGGCAAAGACAAGGCAGTAGTCGGTATCGCTGAGGTGATTAAGGGCGCCTATCCTGATCCGACCACAAACGATCCGCAGTGGGTCGCAGTTGACATCAAGCCCGTCAAAGTGTTTGCCAAGCCGGTGCCGCTTCCAGCCATTCGCTATGACAAGCGTCTGAGTGGACTTCCGTTGATTAGGCAGTCGCAGCTTTCAGTAATGCCGCTGACGAAGGATGAATTCGATGTTCTGGTTGCCATGGGAAGCGGCAAGAATCGAAAGAAATAGTTTTCGAAGGAGGTAGGGAAATGTTCAAGCAGATCGACTATACGATGGTGATAGTCTCCGATATGGCCCGCTCGATTGAGTTTTATCGCGACCGACTGGGAATCCCGCTAAAGTTTGAATCACCCGACTGGACTGAGTTTCAGACCGGAACTACCACCCTTGCTCTACATGGTGGCGGTATTCCGCAGCAGCGCAAGGACGGCGGCGCGGACAAGGATGCCGGCACCTGCTCAATTGGTTTCAATGTCGAAGACGTCGACAAGACTTACGAAGAACTCAAGGCAAAAGGCGTTTTCTTTGTCATGCCGCCAACACAAAGAGAAGGGGAGGGGATAAAACTCGCCGTTTGTGTGGATCCTGATGGGCTTCCAGTTTCCTTCGCTCAGGTCATCGCTAAAACAGCATATGAGTCAAAGTAAAGGCTTTGGAACTGATTGGGCGCGCTTAGCTAAATAACTGAGGTTCTTTTGCGGGACTATTATCTACGTCTGCAACGGCGGAACTGAGCAGACGTGGATACTTAGTGAACAAGGGCCCCGGCGCGGGCACATGTTTTTCTTCCAAAATGGATTTGATCTCGAGGGCGTTTACGACGGCTTTTCCCAGAAAGTGATTATTGGTGATCACGTAAGTCTCTTTGCTTTGTCTAGCAATCTCTTTGATCCTCACAATCCACGGCTCTAGTTCTTCCGTTGAGTACAGATAGTTGTAGCGTTCATCCCTGGGCGCCTCTTCTCTGAACCAATTCTGATAGTTCCTTCCATGAAGGCGCACGTATCCAAGGGTTGAGGTGGTTAGGGCAGCCGGTCTTATTGACTTCTTAAACAGAGGTTGATCGATGTTGCAAATACTTACGGCGTTACTCTCCAGCTCTTCGTAGATGGCCAAAGTGTTCCAGGAGGTGTGGCGAACTTCGATTACGAGCGGATAATCCTTGAACCGATCAATTAACTTTGTGAGAAAGCCCCGCTCGTCGCTTGTGTTCTTGAACGACCACGGAAACTGAAGCAGAAGGGCGCCGAGCTTTCCCGCCTCTGCCAGCGGATCGATTCCCTCCCGAAAGAGCCGCTCATCTTCAGCGGTAGCTTTGCCGCGTTCGTGGGTAAACACACGATGCAGTTTTGCCGTGAAGGTGAAATCTTGATTGTCAGCAACTCGTTTTGCCCACGACCTGGTGGTCGAAGCTGACGGCGGTCGGTAAAAGGTGCTGTTTATTTCAATGGTATCGAAAAATCGGGCGAGGTAAGCCAGCGGATCAAACCTGGCGCCGGGTTTTTGTGGATAAACAACACCTTCCCAGTCTTTGTATGACCAGCCGGCGGGTCCGATACGAATCTTATTGGTCATCTTTACCAAGTTTCCAACCAAGACGGAAACTCGATCCACGAAAACACACGAAATGACACTAGGCTTTTCGTGTTGGTTCGTGTGGCTTCGTGGATCGTGTTCTCAGTCAAAACTTTGTTCAAACAAAAAGCAAGAAACTGAGGACGTGTCTCACAGCCCCTCCGCCGAAACCAGATGGTTTCACGGCAAAGCCGCTAAGGAGCAAAGACGCAAAGTCTAATACATCTTCCTCTTTGCGTCTTTGCGTGAAATTCTGGCTGCGATAATAAGATTCTGGGCTTTGCCTAATAAGTGACGAGTTGCAGCCGTCTCGGCTTTGCCGCCGGATGTGAGGCGCGGGCTCTGCCCCGCCATCAGCAGGCTTTATTAAGTTTGGGCTCGGCCCTCGGTGCGGGCTTTGCCCCAACACTTAGGGACTGAGTCCGCACCAGGGGCACAGCCCAAAGCTTTTCGGCTGAGCTTCCGGCGGGGCAGAGCCCGCGCCGCAGTGCGCCGGGATAAACCGGCAGGTTGTAGTGAATGAAAGAGTCATACGTTAAAGGTCTAGCCAACCATAACGGCCCCGAGTCATGCGTCGCGTGGAGAGATTCACGAGGCGAA
>JBOGOU010000060.1:0-1948 GCA_050748205.1 Pyrinomonadaceae bacterium
ACTTCCCATGTATCCCCTGACGAATTGCTGTACCGAGCGCAGCTACGCCTTTGCTCGTTTGCTGACTTGGATGCCGAGACTTGGCTCGCCGCGTTTGATTCACTTGCCCACGCAAGAGCACAAGTCGGTCTGTCGGAGGAAGTGATACACTTCGATGAGGGGAATGAAGAACTGCCGAAGGGTGCTTAGCCTTGGCGAAAGGAGCCCAGCGTGACAGCGAAGCACACACCGGGGCCATGGAGAGTGACGGCAAGCGTCATCCGTATTGAGGAAGCTAGTACCGGCCGCCTCGTTTGTTCTATGCCAATTGCCCAAGATCACCATACTCGGCTGCAACATGCCCGCCTGATCGCCGCCGCACCTGGGTTGCTGGCTGCGCTCAAAGTCATCAACGCCGAATGTGGGACGGCTTTCGACCAATTGTCTGATCAAACATCGATGGGCAGAACGGTGCGAACTATTTTGACCATGCTGGCGACGCAGGTCGAGGCCGCGATCCGGCTGGCCGAGGAAGGCTGACAAGTTTTCGAGGTCTGTTATTACTCTGGTAGGCTGCATCAGAAAACGCATGTGAGTGTAGGTGGAGCCAGAAGAAAGCAAATGAATTGCCCCGCCCATGTTGGAACAGCAATGCTGGCAGTGAAGTTGGCCGTGCCCCGCTTCGTGTGGACTGACGATAATGGCAGGGGTAAGCGAAGGAAGCGGCTGGTTTGGCGCTGCCCCATCCCAAGATGCCCACAAGTAAAGGAGAACTAATTATGCGCACAGACGATTACCCCCCGGAAAGTGAGTTCTTGGAACGTACTGCTCCTGCCGAAAATGGAGAGCAGACTTGGCTCGACGAACAGGAAGCCGTGGATGCGGAAGTGGCCTATTACAAACAACTGGAAACGCCTCAGCCAAAACCTGGCCGTCTCGCACGGCTTTGGAATGCAGAGCCGAATGGCGAGAGAGCGTGCAGGGACTTCCATAACTACTTTATCGGTGCCCTGTCCGTGTTGGTCAGCGATGAGGTGTGGGACGAGTGCTTGAAGTCGGCTGGACACCTTAGTTCTGGTGATCTCAAAGAAAGGAAGTGACGTTTATGAAGCCGAGCCGCAAGGCAGAAGAGATAGAGGCGGTTATCAGCAGCATCATCGGCCAAGATCGCCGTTTTGCGATTCAAGCCGATGTCTGTCAGCCTCCGCCCATTGGATGTGGTGGGGAAGCTCACGGGTTCCGAGACGAACTGTCACGCCGAGAGTACAGCATCTCGGGTCTGTGCCAGAAGTGTCAGGATGCTGTTTTCGGGGGAGAAGGAGACTGACATGCTCAACAAGTTCAACCTGAGAATCGCGCAGTTCGCTTCCCAAGAAGCAAGCCGCTACACGCTGACCGCCCTGCTCATCACGAGCAAAGCTACGGTAGCGACGGATGGCTCAAGCCTAGTCTGGGTCTCGGTTCCCAGTACGAAAAGCGAGGACTTCCCGTTCGCGAATTTCCCGGCGGGTATTCCGCAGCCATCCGACACGTTTACCCCGTTCCTGTTGAACGCAGATGCAGCCAAGGCAATCGAGAAGGTCATCCCAAAGGAAAGCGGTTTGACGATCCTGAATCATGTCGCCGTCAGCCAGGAGAAGGATGCAGAAGGCAGGCTGCAAACCGCTCTTTGCGTTACAGACCTGGAAACGCCGCAAGTTTTCCGTCCCCGGCCTGTTTCTGGAACATTCCCACCTTACGAGAATCTGTTTTCTTCCAAGAAGCCGCTGAGGCGCGTGGCTGTCTCGGCTCGCTATTTGGCCCGGATTGCCAAGTTCGCGGCTGAGTTCAGTGCCAGAGGCGAGGGGATGGATGCCCTCTACATCTCCATCCCCCAAAACGAGAAGGACCCCATCCGGTTCGATTGCCACCGCGACAACGAAGAGCAGGGAATGTCGGCTCTGCTGATGCCGATGCGTGCGGGTGAGGA
>JBOGOU010000061.1:0-4837 GCA_050748205.1 Pyrinomonadaceae bacterium
TTAAGCTTGAGTGATTTCTTCTGAAGTGAAGGCTGATGCATCTTGAGGCGGGGGCAAGCCCACCTTCCTTACCTGTGAGATCTCTAGACCGGAGTGATTTCTTTTGATTTGAGTGCTTTCCAACTTGAGGCGGGGGCAAGCCCACCTTCTTCCTAACCTGCAAATTACCGAAAGGTCCCGTGGGTTCTCGCACAGTGTCTACCCCCAAGGTGGTACTGACCTGGCTAAAGCGGATCAGAACTTCAACGTTAACGCTTCTTGCAAGACCACACTTAAATCGACTTTGATCGCATCTCTGGTCACCGCATCAAGCTCAGGGCCGATCGCATTTAGTTCGGACTTGATAGCGCCTCGCAAGGAGTTTATTTCGCTGTCTTCGGAGTCTTTCTCTGCCTCCAGCAACACTTCAGCCTTCGTAAAAGAGGCAAAGCAAAGGCGAGTATCAACCTTTTGCTGATGCAGAAACCTTCCGTATCTAAACCAGTCGACCGCCTGAACTCCTACACTGCTTGACGCTTCAAGCAAAAGGGCGCGCTGAAAATCAGAGAGGGCCTCGCCTCGCCGACCATGGCGGGCCTTAATTTCAGCCGACAGAATCAAAGCCGATGCCAACCCCTGTGTGTCGCCGGCTCTTTCCGCCAACCTTGCACCCTGGGAGAAGAACTGTATTGCCGCATCGTCTTCGCCTGCGCTTTGACAAGTAACCGCAAGTTGCAAAATCACTTTCAAAATAGCCGCAGGATCCGGACGCGGAGTTGGTGTATCGGTGGTGCGCGAGTCATCTGCAATCAGGGCAAGATACTGCGCATTCTTTCTAGTATTGCTTTCTCTGGTCATTGTCGAGGGCACGCAACCGATCCCACGGCCATTGATGTCGCGGCAGGGACCTGGTCTGTTGGTCCATGAGTGGGGGACATTCACGTCCGTTGCCGGTCGCGATGACTTCGCGCTCGTTTGGCGGCCGCTCACCTTCGAGAGTGACCTTCCCTCTTTCGTCTACAGCGCTGACAAAGGCGCCAGTTGGAGAGGTTATCAATACCCTACTAAAAGCGGACTGGCTGTCACCGTCAGGATGGAAACACCGGTTCTCTACTTTTACACGAAACAAGAAATGGCCGTCACGGTAAAGGTCGATTTTCCTGGAGGCAGGATCACGGAATGGTACCCGCGCGCTCTCGCTCAAAGGAGTAGCATTGACTGGGGAGAGGTTACTGTAATGCCGGGAGCCCAGGTCTACCTTCCAAACGATTTCAGCGAGAATCACTACTATCCAGCTCGCGAAACTGATGGCGCGCCAGTGCGAGTCAACATTGAGGGAAAGACGGAGCACGAGAAGTTTCTCTTCTATCGTGGCGTCGGAGATTTTGAGTTGCCCCTTTTGATCAGGCTGGCAGAGGACAAAGTTCTGCTCACAAACGAGTCTGAGGATAGCCTCGGCAAGGTGATTCTCTTCGAGAATAGCGGTGGAAAGATAGGGTATCGTCTGCTCAGCATGCACAGAGGCCGCGTGCAGCTCGAGCGTCCCTTACTTGATAGCGACCTCGAAGCGGTGCGGCGGGAAATAAGATCTATGCTGATCTCAAATGGCCTTTTTGAAAAAGAAGCCGACGCGATGCTTAACACCTGGCGCAATTCCTGGTTTGAGGAAGGGCTCGGTGTGTTTTACATCCTGCCTCGTAAGAAGACCGATTCAATTCTGCCCCTGACAATCAGCCCGCAGCCGGCCGAGATCGTTCGCGTACTCGTGGGACGAACCGAGCTGCTTACTCCCGAGATGGAAAAGGACGTGATCTCACAGATTATGCTGTTGCAGGATCCTTCAGCGGGCGTGAGCGAGGCAGCAAGAAAAGAGATCAACAAGTACGGCCGCTTTCTGGAGTCGATCCTAATGGAGATTCGCAGGCATACCACGGATCCGCAAATAAGAACCGCAGTTAACCGTTTGTTGGAAGAGAGGGAGTGAATGCCTACATTTGACTGTGTGAAGACACAGAAATCCCACCTACGGAAGTGGGTGGATTTTTCAAGCCCTGCCTACAAGAAGCGCGTTTACTAAGTTCCAAAATCCCACCAACGGCAGTTGGTGGATTATTCACTTAGAACCTCGTCATTAATAGAAGCTTTAGTTAATTCGTTCTTAGATCAACATAACTCAAACGACAAAGGTCGGACCTGAACAATCCACCCACTCCCGTGGGTGGGATTCTGAGCAACCTTGGACTCATCTCTTGTCGCTGACGCTTTTCTATTGATTGCCAGGTAGCTAATTCCGTACATTGTCTCCACCTGTCAACAATCCAATCCAGAGGAGCACCCGAATGTCTAACGAAGGAGTCGACGTAGTGCGGGGTATGTACAGCGCTTTTGCCTAGATCGTTTGTGTCCTATCTAGATCTTGATCCTGACTGCTGAGGAGAGAAAAGCTAATGAGATCCGCTCTGGTTGAAGCGCGTCGTTTCCGCGCTGTCATGCTTTTGTGCGCACTGATTTCGATCGCGCCCAGTTTCACCGCGACCGTTAAGGCCCAGGCCGGACATCCACTCGACCCGTTGAGCGCAGAGGAAATCAAAGCTGCGGCCAAAGTGCTCAAGGAATCCGGACAGTTCCCGGAAGAGGCACTCTTCTCAACCATTGTTTTGAAAGAACCCTTGAAGAACAGCGTGCTTGCCTTTAAGCCGGGCGCGCAATTTGGCCGGCAAGCTTTTTCTGTGATCCTGGACCGCAAGCGTAATCGCACATTTGAAGCCGTCGTTGATTTGAAGACGAATCGCTTGATCTCATGGAGCGAAGCGAAAGGAATTCAGCCGCTCGTTATGGATGCCGAATTCAAAGTTTTACCGGATATTGTCAAAGCTGACTCGCGCTGGCAAGCTGCGATGCGGAAACGCGGAATACAGGATTTCGATAAAGTGCAGATAGACGGGTGGGCGATAGGACAGGTCGCGGCGGCACATCAGGGAAGTCGTTTGCTGCGTGCGCTTTCTTACTTCAAAGGCGACTCCATCAATTTCTATGGACAACCAATCGAAGGCGTAGTCGCGCTGGTCGATATGAACAAAGGGCAGGTCGTGGAAGTTGTGGATTCCGGGGTCTTGCCGCTTCCGCCTCCGAGCCAGGAGTTGGACGAGAAATCTACCGGCACGCGAGAAGCACCAAAATCGCTGGCAATCACCCAGCCGGAGGGCGCCAGCTTCGAAATTAATGGCCAGGAAATTCGCTGGCAGAAGTGGCGCTTCCGCTACACGATGCATCCACGCGAGGGCCTGGTTCTTCATACGGTCAACTACGAAGATGCAGGACGTTTGCGCCCCATACTCTACCGTGCGTCGCTGTCTGAGATGGTAGTGCCTTACGGCGACACGGATCAGAACTGGCGCTGGCGCAGCGCGTTTGACGTGGGCGAATACAGCGTTGGACGCCTTGCCAGTTCGATTGAGCCCAAGACTGATGCGCCCGAAAATGCCACGCTCATCGACGCCACCTTTGCAGGCGACGATGGAGAGCCGTACGTCTTGCAGCGGGCAGTAAGCGTTTACGAGCGTGACGGAGGTATGCTCTGGAAACATTTCGAGAGTTACTCAGGTCAGAATGAATCAAGACGCGCCCGACAGCTCGTCGTCTCCTTCATCGCGACTATCGGCAACTACGACTACGCCCTTAATTGGATTTTCCATCAGGACGGTGTGCTCGAGGTTGACGCGGCGCTGAGCGGCATCATGCTGCCAAAGGGTGTGCGCGAGGCAAAGGTCAGTGGACACAGCCCCGCTTTCAAATCCGGCCACCTGGTGTCGGCGAATGTTGTTGCGCCCCATCACCAGCACTTTTTCAATTTCAGGCTGGACTTTGACGTGGACGGAACGAACAACTCCGTTCATGAAATGAACACGCGTGCTTTACCTACCGGCAGGACCAACCCGTACCTCAACGGCATCCTGATGGAGGAGACACTCCTCAGGAACGAACGCGAAGCGCAGCGTCAGATGGATTTGAAAGCAGCCCGCACCTGGGCAGTGATTAATCCTTCGGCCGAGAACGCGCTTGGCCACCACACAAGTTACATTCTGGTCCCTGGGGCAAACTCCCTGCCTTACATCGGATTGCAGTCACAGGTGCGCAAGCGCGCAGGATTCATCAACAACCATTTCTGGGCCACCCGCTACAACGCCGAAGAGATGAATGCTGCGGGAGTCTATCCCAATCAAAGTCGTGGTGGGGACGGGTTGCCTCGCTGGGTCACCAATAATGAGCCGCTCGTTAATCAGGACGTCGTCGTCTGGTACACACTTGGCGTCACGCACATACCGCGACCGGAGGAGTGGCCCGTGATGCCCGTCACGCACGTCGGTTTCAAGATGATTCCCGGTGGTTTCTTCCAAAGAAACCCGGCGCTCGACGTGCCTAGATAGAACCCGATGAACTCGCAACGCCTACAGGCACTATTGCTGCGGCTGACTGGATCAATTGAGATCCTCGCGTTCTTCGCGGTGTTAATGCCGCGGGCATGGATGGACACTTCTCACGCCTGGCTCGGACTCGGTGAAATGCCGCGCGGTCCCATCAACATGTTCATGATCCGCCAGGCATCTTATGTCTACGGGATGCATGGGATATCGCTCTGGGTCCTCGCCTCTGACGTAACGCGTTTCCGACCCCTCATCATCCTCAATGGCATTTCGTTTCTGCTCGCCACGCCGGTGTTTTTCTTAATCGATTACACATCTGGGATGCCCTGGTTCTGGACGGTGGGTGACACCTTGAGCTGCGCATTCTTCGGCGCTGCGCTGCTCTGGCTCAACCGTAGGGCGTGAACCGGGGCAGTAGCCCGACTGTCAAGGAG
>JBOGOU010000062.1:0-3238 GCA_050748205.1 Pyrinomonadaceae bacterium
GCGGTGAGTAATGACGAAACTCTCTTTCCTCTAGCACGGAGGCTATAAGCGCTTGCAGCTGACGGCGCGATAGCGTGTTTCTCAAGTAACCTTGTTCCTTCAGCTTGTATGCTGATCGCGCGCCGCAGCTGAGGCGCAGCGTTAGGCGCATCAACACAAGGCATTATGTCACCCGAAACGAAAGATTTGGCCGAAGTGCTCGCACACTGGGCTACGGCAGCAGGGGTCCTGGGCGGACTTATCACGCTTTTGCTCGGTTGGCGCACCTACGTTCAACAAGGCAATCAAAAGCGTGTCGAGTTCTACTTTGATATTTGGGATCAGCTGAGATCAATGCCAGGGCATGGATGGATCTGCGAGGCCATTGATGCTCAACAATGGGCCATGCTCACGGAGGTTTCTGTCAGCGACAGGCGCGAGAAGTTCTTCTTTTTCGAGCAGGTCGCTTTGCTCGTCAACCCGGGATTCCTGCATCCGCACATCGCCTATTACATGTTTGGTTATCACGCTATCCGGTGCTGGGATCATGAAGAGTACTGGCCTGGTCTGCCTGAAAAGAGGTACTGGAAGCTTTTGCAATCATTCGTTGAGCAAATGCGGGAAGTCGAGCGGCTGCCGTGGAAGAAAAGACGAAAAAGATTTTGACGTATGCCGCTAACCTATTAAAACAACACGTTGGACCGGAGCGGCGATGGCTGGTTTCGCAATTTGCCCGGTTCCATCACGGCTCTCGTAATCGCGCCGCCCGTCAACGTGATCGTTCGGCGGCTCTCTTGAAACTCCGGTAAGATCGGACCAATGGTTCCAATGGATTTCGAGATCGTTAGCGAAATAACTGATGTCGAAACCATTGCTAGAGGTACTGGTGTCCGTGCTCGTTCTCGGTAGCGCAGACAATACGGTCGAGCAAAATGGCGCAAGGTGAAAGGCGTTGCCCAGGTGCGCGTGCCAAGTGGTAGGATACGCTTGGCTGAAATTCACTGGTATGAAGCGCATGGGATTGGGAAGAAAGAATTCAAACTGAAGTTGCCTTTTTTGGATTAGCTATGAAGCAAAAACAGTCGGCCCATTTTGTAGTCTGCCTAAATAATAAGGGGTACAAAGCCTCGTTGGAGATGGGAAAGCTTTACCGTTTTATTCCCGATGCGGAAGCTGAAGCAGAGGGACTGATTCGCGTGGTGGATGAGAGCGGAGAAGATTATGCTTTTGAGGCGGACCGTTTTCACGTCTTGAGCTTACCTCCGGTAGTTGAGAAAGCATTGTTGGTGGCATCTCACTCCTAAACGTCGCCGCATAACAAGAGCTTGCAGCGGACCGAATCAGCGGGCCTCTCATCGACAACTTACCGCTAGCGCAGTTGTCGCCCGGCTGCTGAAGCGCGGCGTTAGATGGCCTCGTGCGGCATAGGTGACTGCTTCAGCCGGTAGTTACATCAATAAGGGAATCGCAAGGAATTCCCGATGCAAAATTTTATTCCCGGGTTAAAACTCAGCGAGCCGTTTTATACGGAAGCAGCAAAGCCAATCCTGGAAACCCTCTTTCCACAAATCTCATATTCTGCCGCCTTACTTGGGTGGGGCTCCGAAGTGTTAGGTTATGACGACATTCAATCTTCCGATCATCCCTGGGGACCAAGATTCCTGCTATTCCTATCTGCCCAGAACCATGAGAAATACAAGAATTCTATGGTATTTTTGTTAAAGCGATTGTTGGACACATGTATGTGATGCACGCTAAATATTCCGTGTCGGATTTCTATGTTATGTTCCGCGTAGAAAGCATTGAGCGTGGAGATAATTGCACACTCTCGTGGCAGTTAGTGCCATCACCAGAGCAGTAAAGAAAGGTGCATAGTACATCCGTCTGTGCCCAGCAAGTCCTTGCAGCTGACGACGCGATAGCGTGCCTTTCATCGGTGTCACGGCAAATCAAGTTGAAGGCTGTGCGCCCGGCGCGGCTGAAGTCACGCGTTATGCTGCTTCTTTCGTGGTTGAGGTAATGGATAAGATGATTCAATACGAAATTGAAACCCTGTGGGCGGACTCCGCTCTTGATGTGGCTTATCATTTTGATGATCCGGTCCTGGTCAAGTCTGGAAAGCGTGCGGGAAAAGTGGGTAGGGTCATTGCGCTCTTTGCTCTTGAGCCAGTTCCTCATTACATTGTTGAATTCTCTGATGGCTCAAGCGTAGCGGCCCTTGAGCCGGACCTCGAACGGGCAGCATAACAAGCGCTTGCAGCGGACCGGAATCAGCGTGCCTCTCATCGAAAACTTGCCGCCTAGCGCGGTACCGTCCCGGCCGCTGAAGCGCCGCGTTAGATGGCTTCGTACTCTCGAGACTTGAATGAACTTAATTGAGAAAGCTATCCAGTATGAGATTTCAGTTAAATTCTTCGTTTATCTTCTCATCGGACTCGGCTTTGGATTTGGAGGAGGTACTGGCACACTTGGCTGGAAGAGCAAGTCTAGTCAAGAGGTTCAGACTTTTAGCACTCACAGCATGTGCTGCGACCCGGTGAAACCGTAGGTAATAACAGAAGGAGGGGGACATGAGAGATATTGTTCCGCTTATTTTGGCAATCGCACTGGCGCTCATTCTGGCTTGGGTTGGATGGTCCTCGATTGGCAAACCATCACCCGTCACTGTTGGCTGGAGCATACTAGGTGTCCTTGGGGGTCTGATATTTGTTTCATTATTGGTATCGCTTGGGAGATACACGACATTTAAGCCAGGGTTGAAGGATAAGTCCGAAACTGCACAGCGGACTAATATGCTCTAGCAGCACTATCAAAGTGGAATCAAAAAGCTATCGATTGATTCCATCTCGTAGAGAGGCTTTGCTGCCGCGCCCAACAACTCATTCAACCCGACGCCTCGATAGCGTGCTTCTTATGTTTCTTCCTCGGGTTGTTGCTTGAATGGCATTCGCTCGGCGCGGGTTAATTCGATCGTTCGGCGGCCCGTGATCTCTTGAGCATGAACATAACGCGAACCAAATTTTTCAGGGTCTGGCTTTGTCCCACACTATTCTTGGTTTGTTTTTTCCTTTTGCGCCTTTCGTTTCGATCGACGGCTCTTATCCTGCTGGTTGCGCTTCTAGCCGGGTATATTCAGTTCCTTCGCACCTCGACAACGAAATGGATGCGGTTGATCTTCGTAGGCTTTCTGATTGCGCTTTTTCTGCCTGTTGATGTCACGCTTCAGAACCTTCCCGGTCCACCTCGCTTTGTACCGCTG
>JBOGOU010000063.1:0-1038 GCA_050748205.1 Pyrinomonadaceae bacterium
TCCTCGGTGCCGGAGACGTAGCCCTTGGCGTAGGTGTCTACCCAGTCAACGGCTTGGCCGATCTTGGAGACGCTGAGCTTGCTCTTATGACGTGTGAGGAAGTCCTTGAACTGCTCGAGAGGGGTCATTCGCTATTTCAATCCCGACGGCATTCATGCCGCAATTTTCGGCTGCTTTCACCAATGTTCCGCTACCAGCGAAAGGGTCCAACATCGCACCTCCCACGACTACGAAGGGGGCAACGGCCCACAACGCCACTGATTCAGGAAGTTGTGCTCGCCGGCCGATACGTAGCGCCGCTTCTACGATGAAATCTGGTAGGTCTGAAGGGGGAAGTTCCGCCGCCTTACCTTTTCGAAGTGCGATCACGTTTACCGAAGACCAGCGCCAACCCGGAGTCCGAGTTTTTGAAGTTGCCCCAGGCTTGCACCAAGTCGCAATTCTGACTGGATCCAAGACGCCACGTACTGCTTCTACCATGTAGTAGGTTGAACGCCAAGAAGAAGCAGCAAAGACTACCATCCATCGACCCTGCTTTAGTTTGTACGCACATTCTCGTAAGGCGATGGCGACAGTGGCAGACAATTCGTGCTCGCTCCCGCTGCCTCCAAACGCATAAGGAGGATCAGTCACGATCAGGTCTTGTGGACCTAACGTTGGAATGATGTCAATCGCATGACCTTGTATTATCTGCAATGATTATCTCCCACGTTCCGGGAAAGGTGTTGGTGATGAAAGACTCTGGCGCCAGCGCGGCGTAGTGGCCTCCCGGCCGGAAGTCGACCTTCACGTTGTTCAGGCTCTCGGCGGTCGGGGCTGGCAGGTAGCTCGAGATGCCGGCGGCCCAGGCGAAGAACTCCCGCTGTTCGGTGCGGGTCAGGCCGGCGATCGGGACGACGATCTGGATGAACCCGGCGTCGGCCTCCTCGATCATGGCTTTGATGTTGCGCGCCGTGAGGGCGATTTGCTCTCGCGCCTCCGGGCGTAGCGGGGCTACGACGACGAGGGACGGGCGAAACGTGTGGATGATCTCCACGA
>JBOGOU010000064.1:0-6549 GCA_050748205.1 Pyrinomonadaceae bacterium
GAACCCCAGGATCATTGGAGTAACAAAGGGAGAGCCCATGAAGTGGGCGACAGCCGCTAATCAAGAGTAAATCGCAGCTTTTGCGCTATCGCACGCTTCGCGCGCTCGGTTTCCTTATCTCCTCTTATCCTGGGGTTCCGCTTCGCTTCACCCCAGGCTTTATGCTTCCACCGCTTCGCGGGTTTTGGAAAGCCAGGTCGCGTTGACTTGTTCAGAGCTTCCTGAAGCATGTCGGACATGACTTGCCACTCCTGCTTGCCCAAAACAAACGTCCGGGGGTATTTTGTTTTCCATCATGAGCGTTCCCATATGCCCCCATTGCGGTGCGGAACTCTTGGCCGAGGCCAGGTTCTGCCGGCAGTGTGGTGGTGCGACGGTGGCAGTGCCTGGCGCGAGTGCTTCGTCGGAACTGCCTACAGCAGTTTTCGGCGAGAAGATTGACACCTCCACAACTCAGCGCCTCGATCCAAGACCGACCAGCCCTGAACGCGGTGCATTCGTCCCGCCGGCAACTGCGGCCGAGATTGGCCCCGGGGCCGGGCGAAGGTTGCCTGCGACTCTGATACTGGGAGTCGTTGTTATCGTGATCATTATTGGCATCATTTCTTCTGTAGCTTACGTGAGAATGAGAAGTCACAGCCGCACCACTGACAGGGCGGCTCTGGTTTATCCCGGCTCGCAAGTTATCGTAGACATGTCGGGCGACAGTGGCCGCGCCCTTCAACTGCAGACCGGAGATTCTCTTGAACGAGTAGTGGCGTGGTATGAAGCCAGCCTCAAACCAACCAAGACCATGCGACTCACGTCGACGAGTGTTGTTATGAGGAATCAAAACGTAACCGCGACGATTGCTGCAGAGGGCAACCGGACTAATATTCTCATCAAGCAGATGCAAGAATGAGGCCTATCCGTTTAATCAATGAATCTTTACGTCGGCACCAGCGGATATAGCTACAAAGAGTGGAAGGGAACCTTCTACCCAGAGAAAATACCGGCAAAAGAAATGCTTCCCTATTACGCCTCCCGCCTGCGCGCGGTTGAAATCAACAATACTTTCTATCGCCTGCCTCAGAGAAGCATGTTGGAAAACTGGAAAGAGCAGGTGCCCGAGGATTTTCGCTTCGCTGTGAAGGCGTCACAAAAAATCACCCACTTCAAACGTTTAAAAGATGTGACGGAGGAAACCAGATACCTTCTTGAGACGGCTGCTGCGCTGGAGAACCGTCTGGGCCCAGTTCTCTTCCAGCTCCCGCCGAACATGAAGAAGGATTCACCGCGGCTTGAGGCGTTTCTTGCCGATCTGCCAGCAGGAACGCGAGCAGCCTTTGAGTTTCGTCACCCAACGTGGTTCGACGACGACGTGCTTGAGCTCCTCTCGCGCGGGAATCATGCGCTCTGTATCTCGGATACCGACGATCTTCCCGTTTCCCATATCGACAAAACCGCAAGCTGGGGTTATCTGCGTTTGCGGCGCGTCAACTACTCTGAAACCAATCTCGAGGAGTGGCTCCAACGAGTGCACGACCAGGAGTGGGACGAGACTTTCGTCTTTTTTAAGCACGAAGACGAGGGCACCGGACCAAAACTAGCGGGAGAGTTTCTGAAGCTCGCGGGAGAATGACACGATCCACGAATTCACGAAATGACACTAACATTTCGTGTTGATTAGCGACTTAGTGGATCGTTGCGATTGCATTGCCTGCCTTGAGAAAGGAAGTAAACAGTCCGCATGGCAAGCTGGGTTGAATATGACACTCAGTTTGTTCGCCGGCGTTACAACAAGCTGGCGCCGATCTACATCGCTTTCGAGTATGTATTTCTTCTGCCACCAGGGATTCGTACCAAGGCAGTTAGGGCGCTTGGTCTCAACGCGGGCGATCGCGTGCTGGAAGTTGGATGTGGCACAGGACGCAATCTGCGTAAGTTAGTTGAAGCTGTCGGAGTGTCAGGACAGGTGTACGGTGTGGATCTCTCAGAGGGAATGCTTGCGCGAGCAATAGCCCTATCTGCCCGGCACGACTGGCAGAACGTTACGCTCCTTCACGAGGACGCTGCTGAATACTCGCTGCCCTCGGCCGTGGACGCAGCGCTCTTCAGTCTTTCGTATGCGACGATGCCACACCGGCAGCAGGTTTTACGGCACGCATGGCGGCAACTAAAGCCTGGCGGACGATTGGTCATCATGGACGCTCGCATTCCGGAAGGAATCGTTGGCAAGATTTACCGTCCGCTGCTAACTCTGTTTTTGAAGATGACGGTGCTCGGTAACCCTGACGTCGACATACTCGAGGATCTTAGACAGCTGGCAGGTAAAATCGACGTGGAAAACTTGTTCCTGAATACCTATTTCATCGGCCGCGCCATAAAGACCGGAACCGAAAAGTAGAAGAGGCGCCTGATGCGCCTCAACTTTTTGCGCGATTTGATTGTGATTAGAAGTTGCCGGCACATTCCGAGTGGCCGCAGTCGCAATCGATTTCTATGGTGTTGCCTGTACCTTCGCAAGAAGCACCACAGTACTTGCCGTCCGGTGGCCGTGGACAACTACAAGCGGGATTCTTGCAAGTCTCTTCTTCTGCCATGACCTTCCTCCTTGAAAGTGATCTGTCGGGTTTTGGGGCGGGGCATAGATTAACACTTCATCCCGCGGTACGCTAATTTTATGAGCAGCTATCTGTCGAGATTTGTTTTCGGCCTGACGCTTCCGGGAGTCGCGGTATTTGCCATAAATGGCCTTGTAGCTGCGGCAAACGGTCTTTACGCCGGACTCGAAGTCGAAACCCCAGCTTCACTAGCCATCGGAGGGACACTTTCTTTGTTCTGCGCAGTGGCCTGGTGGATGCGGCAGGACAGCCAGAAACGAAAGTTTTCCTGGCCTTTCGACATGGGTATGTTCCTCTATATCGCCTGGCCCCTCGTTCTTCCTTACTACATGCTGAAGACCCGCGGTGTTAAAGCGTTGCTTGCCGTGGGAGCTTTTGTCGGTCTCTATGCTGTTGCCTCAATGGCCGGGGTGGCATTGGGCTTCGCTCTCAGCGACAGACCAATGCCATCATAGCCGTGCTTCAAACAGGCATCCGGCACTCAGTTTTTGACTCGCACATCTCCCTCAATTGCACCGTAGGAGAGAAGGAGCTTAACCAGCTTTTCATGATCATTCTCCTTCGCGTAGTTCAAAGTAGTCTTACCCTCGCGATCACGCGCATTCATGTCTGCTCCGGCGGTGATCAGAGCTTTGACGTTCCTGGTGAGGTTTTCGCCGGCTGCCAACATCAGGGCAGTTTGGCCTTCGTCATTTCTGGCATCCACTTTGGCTCCAGCGTGCAGTAACGCATTTAGAACGTTTAGATTTTTGATCATCGCAGCTTCGATCAACGCTGTGTTGCCTTCATCGTCCTTCAGATCTACTTTGGCGCCCGCATGGATGAGATCCCAGACCATTTCGCTGGTCGCTTCCTCGCCCAGCATCATGAGCACGGTTTCCTTTGACCCATTGCGACTGTTGACATCCGCTCCGGCGGAGATCAAGACCTGCATCATCTCGCGATTGGCGTTGCGGACCGCGTGTTCCAGAGCACTCGTGCCAGTCGCTTTATCGCGCACGTTGACATTGTCGCGGGTGAGCGCCGCAACTACGTCCTGGAGCTCGTCATCCTGGGCCGCTTTGACGAGAGGCTCAGATGGTTCAACAATCGTAATCATCGCCCCTCCCATGACAACGCTCTCCTGACTTGGTACGTCTACCTGCGCCTCGATACTCGCCACTTCAAGTCTTTTGTCGACGCGCTGAAGTTTGTTTGGGCCCAAATAAACCGATCCCAGATCGCCGGGAGCAAAACCTGAAGCCTCGCTCCTGAGGCTGTAGAGACCTGGCTCCAGATCCTCAAATCTGTATTCACCTTGAGCATTCGAACTGGTCACCAGCGACAGTTGTCTTTGGTCGTTCCAAACCGAGACTGTGGCGCCCACGATGACGGCGCCATTCGCATCGGTAATTGTGCCCACGATCGTGCCTCCCAGGTAAATTTGTCGGACTGGATCCTGGGTCGAGGCCGCTACGTCAATCGAGTTTGGATCTGGTCGCTCTGTTGAGGTGTTAGCCAGCGCGCTCGAAAGACTCAGTGTGGCGCTGAATGCCCCTGCGGCAATGCGTGATGCGCGCCGGCCGATGCGCAATAACTGCTGAGGCGCCGCTCTCGTCACTATGGAACCGTCCGGACGACGTCGATAGCGGATACAGAGTTGGCCGTTAGATTTTGCGATCAGGCGAAGGACGCGTTTTCTGGTCAGCTGCGTTAGATCATGAACCGTCAGATTGCAGTGTTCACAGGAACGAACTCGATCGTTTCCGATCATTGAATTCCAATCTGCTTCGCAAGGACTGCTGATTTGAATTTTGTCGAGTAGATCTTTGGCGGACATGGGGGTCTCCTTTCAGTGGCTGATTGATCGGAGAGCCGGGGAGAGAGCTCCTTAGACCGCTTGCCAGAGTTAGACAAGCAGTCGGGACAAAAGTTCCGGACTCAGTTTTGTTTTGACTGTACGAAACGATCCCGGAGCCTGGGGAGGAGCTTTGCGGATTTCAGCATTGAGATGCCGGGTAGTATCCGCTGGGTTGTTGCTCCTTCCGAAATTTTGAAGCTCGACCTGTGACGATCATCAAACTGTCACGATGCAAGTCGAAGTTTGCCCGCGCTTGCCCGATACTGTGGCAATGATTCAACTATGTACCCAAGAGTCTTTGCGGAAACGGGTCAGGCGATACGGTTTGTTATCGGGGCTGCTCGTGCTACTTGTTTCGGCGTCTTCAATTATTTGCCGGGCTCAACAACCCGAGGGACAGTTATCAAAAGAGCAAGACGCGATGAAACCAGCCTGGGCTGAAGCCAAGCTCGGCGCGTCACTCCCTCCTGTACAGCCAATGCCAACCGTTAGTCCCGCAAACGCGGATCCGGTGGCAATCCTGAGCTCGGCCAGGGTGATCTATGTGCGTTCCACGTCTCTGCTGGTGGGAGCATCTACAGTTGAAGAAAAGCTACGTGGACGCTCGGAGTTTCAACAACTCCGGCTGCTAATCACCAGAGATGAATCCAGCGCCGACCTTATTCTTGAGCTGCGACACGACGTCCTGACGAAGTATGTTTACACCGCAATTGACCCAAAGACCCAGGTTGTCGTCGCGAGCGGTAAGGTGAGCTCGCTGGGCGGTACCGTTGCCGGGAAAGTCGCCAAGCGGTTCTTGAAACAAGTGAGCCGGGCGCGGATGGGTGGCACAGGCTTTGGTCTGTGATGCGGTGCAGCAGACGGCAGCGCGCTTAGGACAACTCGGGTTTTTCACGCAAAGCGGCAAAGGGATAACGATGCAAAGTCCAAAGCCTTGCTCGCTGCGTCTTTGTGTGAGATGTCCTCATCGCCTTTAAGTCGGTGCTGCGTTACCGAGGGCACAGACTAAAAAAGTCTGTGCTACTAGTGCCGTTACCGAAAGCACAGACTAAAGTCTGTGCTACTAATCGACAAGCGCTTGCGCGATGTCCGCGGCGATGCGTGCATTGTTTTCCAATAAGGCGATGTTGGCTCGCAAAGTGGCCCCGTGGCTTTGTTCGGCCATGCGTGCGAGGAGAAAGGGCGTGAGCTCGCGCCCAACGACGCGCTGCCGTGCCGCCTCTTTAACGGCGTCCTCCAGCACTCTGTCCAGTAACGGCAGAGGCACCTCAGCGCTGGCTGGTACGGGCACAGTTACGACCAAGGCGCTGGAAATGCCGAGTGCCTGCTGGGCCTTGACCAACTGGGCCACTTCGGCTGCTGTATCTGCTCTTTCATCAACAACCAATCCGCTGCCGCGCGAATAGAATCCCGGTAGCTCGTCGCATTGGAAGCCTACGATGGTCACCCCATGAGTTTCGAGCCACTCTCGCGTTGCCGGTAAGTCGAGAACAATTTTTGCTCCCGAACATACAACGACCATCGGAGTGCGCGCCAATTCGGGTAAGTCGGCTGAAACGTCTGGCAAGGAGCCACGGTGTACGCCGCCAATGCCGCCGGTAGCTAACACCCGAATGCCCACCCGATGCGCAATCCAAATCGTGCTGGCGACGGTCGTGGCGCCATCCCAGTTTCGGGCCACCGCCACAGGCAGATCCCGTGTACTGACTTTCTTGATAGCCTCAGCTTCGGCAATTAATTCGAGCTCCTGTTCACTCAAGCCGGCGCACAGTTTGCCGCCGCGAATGGCAATGGTCGCGGGTATTACACCGGCGTTACGGATGCATTGCTCCAGGCGTTGGGCCGTTTCCAGGTTCCGCGGATAGGGCAAGCCATGAGCGATCACGGTGGATTCGAACGCGACCACTGGCTTTCCTGCGGCGAGAGCCGTATTGACTTCTTCAGAGAGATGGACGAGTTCTGGATTGATCATGCGAATTGACGGAGGTCAGCCTTCCAAGTTGAATCTGCGAATGAAAATTGGAAAATGAAAAATGGTAGATTCAACTTGGAAGTGCAACACTAGGGTCACTGGCCTCAGGTTCGAATTTCAAGAGAGTCTTCAGC
>JBOGOU010000065.1:0-1717 GCA_050748205.1 Pyrinomonadaceae bacterium
GTCTCCCACAGACTGGACACCATTGCTGGAAACTTTCCAACTTCTCCATGCAGACTCTCAAGGAGTTCGGTCCATTTGTTTGGCGGCAGAAGCTTCACATCTTCGGCAAACATGGTGAAGATTGCCCGCATCAGAAAATTGGCTACTCGCTCTGGTGAATGGCCTGACTGCTCAAGTGAGTGCGCCAAGTCAGCAAGTCTCGCGGCCATCTCGCGAGTGACGCGAGCAGTACGCCTGCTCGGATCAAGTGCTGAAGGATCTGTCCAAATCAGACGAAGCCGCTCTCTTACTTCGTTCCGGGCGAGTTCATCCAGTGAGATTCGGTAGCTAAGCGCGTCGGGAAACGGTAAATACGTTCGTCCTGCGCGACTGAAATCTGAGTAGAGTTCAAATGAATGCCCGACATCGACAACAACGATGAAAGGAGGGTTCTCTTCAGCTAGTGGGAGCGCTCTGACGTACTGCTCGGCCTGTCCCTTAGCCGCCCGCATCGCAACATCCCAGCCACTCGTTCCTCGTACGGCCATTCCTTTTCTACCAAAACGTCCGCGCGAGGCTATATCAGACTCTGCACCGAACAACGGCGCGCTCGCGATTAGGCGATCACTTCCTTGTTTCGCTTCGAGAACAAAACAGCCGCGCTTGTATAGATCGATCCGGCCCGTGCTGGTCGTACCATCTCCGTTGTTAAAAATCACGGCGCGCTCAAACACATAAGCATTCTGGTCGTCGTCAGGTTGGGTGGGTTGTGGTCTTGGCACTCCCAGCAAATCAGTCAGTTCACTGAGAAACAGTTGATAATTCGCGCGCTCCGCCGCACCAGATTCCTTCCAGCGCTTTATGAACTCTTGAACTGAGGTGAAGGTGGGACCGGTCGTCATCGGGAAACTGTCGAAAAGCATGAGATTGACTTCTGTCATCTCCTCATGCCGCTGTTGGTCTAAGATTGCTGCGCGAGCAGCAGCGAACGCAAACATCAGACTTTCAGCTGCGATAATATCAGAGTTGTTCAAGAAGCCAACACACTATGTACCTGAAAACATAAGGGACGGCGAATGAAACGTGGTGGATAGCAACCGATCAGCGAACCTGGTCGGACGGTCATCCTCGCAGTGCTCACTTCGCTAACGCCCCCAGTGGGGGCTGGCGCGCTTTGTTGCAACGTCGCGATAACTTAACCTGTATTGCTCGTGGACCAGAAATAACCACGAGTTGACCTTCCTGAGTGTCATTATTGGATTCCACACTGAGTAGCCTTCGCTGCGGCGGCCGTCAAGGGTCTCCGCTACGCTCCGATAAACTCCGCGAACGTGAACCCGTTCGCTGCGCCCTGGACTGCCTTCCTCGCTGCGGCTCAAGAGGTATATAAGAGCTGCTGACGCAGCACAGAACCTTCAGTTCGCGATTCTCGATTAGCGAAAGACTATGGATCGCCAACATTGCAATGACCTGACAAGCAGCGCAGGGTCATCCACTGAAACCTATTCGGAGGTCAAGAGACTTTCTATGCGATTTGCCGCATCTCTTTGCATGCCTGGAAGAACGTGAACATAGATTTCTAATGTCATTCGTACGTTCGAGTGACCTAGTCGCTCGCTCACAACTTTAATATGCTCACCGTCCTTCAACAGAAGGGTGGCGCAAGTATGTCGCAGGTCGTACAGTCGTATTCTTTTGGGTAGACCCGCACGCACCAAGGCCACTTTGAACACACTCT
>JBOGOU010000066.1:0-24997 GCA_050748205.1 Pyrinomonadaceae bacterium
TCAGGAAGGTGGACCCTGTCCCCGCTTCCAGCTTGAGAAGCACTGAGCAACCTATCAACCGCTCAACTCCCACAACCTCTCAGGTCAGGAGAGTGGACCCGCTTCCAGCATTATTGAGCTCGCCGAAAGAGCGGGGACAGGGTCCACCTTCCTGACCTGCAAATTAACCTATGAACTCGGTTATAAGTTTTCCGGTTAGAGTCGATCATTTACGAGAAAAGCGGCAGGTCTTGCGACCTGCCGCCTTCTTTGTGTCCGGGGACAACGCTGGCTATCCACGAGCTCCAGAGGATTCTCAGGCGCTCTTAATCTGTACTTCCAAATTGTACTGCTGCAGCTTGCGATAGAGGGTGCGCCGATCAATGCGCAGGGCCGCGGCGGTCTTGACGTGATGCCTTCCGCATCGTTGAAATACTGACAGTATGTGACGGCGTTCTACCTCTTCCAATGATGCATTACCAAGAATATCCAGCACATTCGCATCATCTATGCCAGTATTTTCTTCGCAAATGTCAGGTGGAAGATCGTCTATGCCGAGCTCTTCGTGGTCGTCACCCATGGCAAGGGCATACTCTATGACATTCTCTAATTCGCGAACGTTTCCTGGCCAGGCATACTCAGTCAGGATGTGCATCGCCTCCTCTGAGAATCGCCGTCGCTGTTTGCCAGTGCGCTCAGCATGGCACCGCAAGAAATAATCCAGCAGGAGGTCGACGTCCTCGATGCGCTGACGCAACTGAGGCACGTGCAGCGGTACGACGCGTAGACGGAAGTAGAGGTCGGCACGAAACGTACCGTTAGCGATCGCCGCTTTTAGATTGGTACTGGTGGCAGCGATGATTCGCACATCGACGGAAATATTTTCCCGTCCGCCGACCCGCCTTAGGTGCCGCTCCTGCAAAACCCGCAACAGTTTGGCCTGGGAAGCGAGGTTGAGAGTATCCACCTCGTCCAGAAAGAGTGTACCGCCTGACGCACGCTCAAATAATCCGCGACGTGTCTCATAAGCACCCGTAAACGTGCCCCTCTGATGACCAAAAAACTCGGCCTCAAACAAGGTATCGGGAATTGCGGAAGAGTTAACGTCCACGAACGGCGCATTCCGGCGAGTGCTACGGTCATGTATGGCGCGCGCGACGAGTTCTTTGCCGGTTCCGGTCGCGCCCGTTATCAACACGTTGCTCTCTATCGGCGCAATCCTTTCGATTGTTCTAAAAAGCTTTTTCATCGAAGGCGACCGACCGATTAACGCTGTCGTCGTGGGCAACTTTGATTTTAGGGACGGGCTAACGGGTTCCTTACCATTTCGGTGACCGTTTTCGTTTTCGCCCTTGTCAACAACTTCAGCGAGTTGAACTCGCCGAATCAACGCTCTCTCCACAGTTTCGACTAATTCATCAAGCTGAAAGTGCCTTGCTTGACAAACTTCTCCGAACTGAGAAATGGCGTCCGACTCGGGCTCCCCATCGGTGAAAGAAGCTATGATAATCTCTTCTTTCTTCCAACGTGCCGTAATCTGCGAGACCAAATCCGAGTTGCTCAACTCTTGCAGGCTTGCGTCTACAAGAATGAGATCAAACTCTCGTGCTGAATGGTTAAGGGCGTCGAGCGCGTTTGTGCTCGACGTGACGGTGTGCCCTCGGCGAGATAGGGCAAGTTCTATTTGCTGACAACGTTCCTTGTGCGGCGCAACAACAAAGACGGCTCCACAAAGGGATTGAGTATGTGGGGGCATTACTCAGTCTCCAAAAAGACCTGGTTCCGGGCGACTTGAATAGCTAGTCTCTTAAAACGACTCAATGCATCATCCCGCGTTAGAGCGGCTTGGCGGGATGGTGATCAAGAGTGTGGGCTGGAAGCAAGATTGCCACGCCCTTCGTGCTGACATGAACGCGCAACTTAATTGCTGGACAAGATGACTTCATCCCTCTCTTCGGAAGGTCTCCAGAGCAGATACGGGGGACAAAAATGCGGCTTGTCGGGTTCATTGACCTTCGTCCAGATGGCAATTAGTGGGCCAACCTGAGAAACACCGGGAACCTGTTAAAAACAAAGTGTTTTAGTCAGTTGTTCCGCGAGTCGCGACATTCCAGCGTTGCCAGATGTCTGGTATTCGGACTTGGATTCTAGAATTTGGACTTCGTTCTGCTGTGCGGACCAACTCGCAGTAGACATTCCCGGGAGAGAGATCGTGCGCTACTTAGCGGACGCCGGATGCCAAGGCTGGCAGGCAGAGAACGTCGCCCTCATCGTCACAACTTGCTTTACAACGTGGGCGGATAATAGGCTCAGGGATATTGGCTTGTAAATCCACCGAAGGGGGGATATAAATACCCTTCTCAACATGAGAGATTGTGGGTCCAAGTTATGCTGACCCAAGATATTGCGCCTTTTGACCAGACGTTTTCGCAATCAGAGGCTTATTGATTATTTAACTTCTATTAGCGAAAATTTCACATTCTGTTTGGCGACTGGATCGGTCTTCCATCTCCCATTGACCTTTCGCTGAATGACGTCACCCCGCTCCCACAAACAGCACATCGGACGTAGCGATTTCTCCTCCCTTAATCCAAGCTTAAAAGACTTTGCACATGGTTTATCAACTGAAGCTAGCTGGGAGTGTGCTTCTGACGAGCTTGGCGCGAGGTTTGCGGAGAAATTCTTAGCGCAGGCGAAGCAGGAAGGTGATTGGAGAGACAGAAGAGTTCGGCGAGGTGAGATTGTGGCGATCCAACTGGTCAAGATCGCGCCTCAAGAATCCCTCAAGAGTTTCTCAAGGCTATTCTCATATCTTCCTACTCTCGTGCAGTTCAACTTCAGGTTGCGTAGCGGCTCGGCCTGATTGAAGAGATGCACCGGGGCATCTATCGAAATGCATAAATCCGCCAACCATCATCTGGCTGCAATTCATGAGTCTGAAGCATCCTGCGCCGGGGGGCGTAATGGGAGTTTAACCATCATTGTTGCAGATGATCATGAACTCATACGCAAGAGCGTTGCTGCACTTCTAAGCTATGAGTCTGACTTCAGGGTTCTGGAATCTGCACATGCTCGGCAGCTCTGCAAACTGGTCGAACGCCGTCGGCCGGAGGTGGTCATAGTTGATGTAACTTTCGGCGGGGTAGACGCAATTGAAACGACAAAGCGCATCAAGGCTTTAAGTCCCGCTACGCGCGTAATAGTAGTTTCTGCTTACCTGGATGAACTCTTCGTGCGCAGCTTGCTTGAGGCTGGAATCGGAGGCTATGTGCTGAAGAGCGATCCGGCTCGGGATCTCATTGAGGCCATACGCTGCGGAGAAGGCAGCCAGGTTCATCTAAGCCCTAAGGTGGCTGGCCTCCTCAAGAGAGATGAGGCGTCTAGTGCTGAAGCTTATAGCGTCACGAATGCCGGGAGCGTGCTTTCACCGCGCCAAAGAGAGGTTCTTTGCTTGATCGCTCAGGGGTATTCCTCCAAGAAGATTGCTGCCACGTTTGGTATTAGCGAGAGCACGGTAAAAAGTCACCGCAAGAGCATAATGGAAAAACTTGGCATTCACGATAGAGTGGGGTTGACCCGTCATGCGATACGCATCGGGCTGACCCAGGCCGAGTAGCCTCCGACGGCGCAAGAAAACGATCCACGAAATCACACTAAGCAACACGAAATTTTCTTCGTGGAGTTTCGTGTGACTTCGTGGATCGTGTTTGACTAACTGAGGAAGGTGAAGCGCTGGATCTTAAATCAAGACACTAACCGCCCGGTAGCGTCCTAATTTGCAAAGGTCGAAGGGAGTTTAGTTCGTTGGCGCCACTCAAATACGGAATCGAGAGCTGTAGCGACCGGATGCCGGCATTCAAGTTACGTCTTACAGTTCTTTTAGTCATTTGAATCTAGCATCCGGTCGCTACAGCTCCCGGTTCCGTAACGTTCGTATGCCCAAGGTCGCATAACCTTCATTCAGAATTTCAAATTAAGACAGCATCCGGCCGCGAGGTCACTTGACCTAAGCGCCGGAGCGTGTACGCTACTCAGCTTTGCAAAGGTCCAGCGGTTTGCTGGACGACCTAGTCGATGTGTTGTTTCAGGCTTACGGAGGAGTGGAGTGCGATGTGTGAGAATTATTCCGGTGAATCATCCGATAGGGCCGTCCGCGCTTGGTAGTCGCGCGCTTTCAGGCCCGTCGACTCTCTAAAGCTGCGTGAGAAATAGTGGCTGTCGGCAAAGCCAACGCGCGTGGCCACCTCCTTCACACTTAACTGGCCTGTTGTCAAGATCCGTTTTGCCTCCTCAATACGCATGTCTCGGAGCAGTTGACGGAAACTTATTCCAACCTGTTGATTGAGGATCCGCGAAAGCCGTTTCGGCGAGATGGGCACTTCCCGTGCAACTTGGTCCAGGTCGAGGGTAGGGTCAGGATATTTTTCGGCAAGGACGCGTATGACTTCTCGCACGGTGTTGTAGTTGTATCCCTTGTGTAAATGCGGACAGATAGGCAGGGGCATGATTTTGCGTAACGCTTCAACAATTTCATTATCCCTGTTGTTGCTCTGATCGCTGAGAATGAACTCACCTCGGATGCATTCGTCCAATTCACCCGGACAGATAGCTTCTCTCCGTAGCGTCAGCAAAGGAGTCTTGGGGTAGATGCGGCGCAGTTCGCTTAGGTAAAGCCGGCGGATGGGATATTGCGCGATCCCTATTACAATCAGACTGACTGCAAGAGGCTCGTTCAGGTTACCCTTATCTGCAGAGCGAACCGGGATCAGAAGTGAGGCAGGTACACTCCGTAACGCTGAGAGCGTGTGCTCGCAACAGTCGACAGCCATAATCCGTAATGCTGCATCAGTTTTAGTCATAGGTTACTCCACCTCATTGCCTTCTCGGCAAAAGGTCCACACCAGTTTGGTCCTGGGCCTTAATGACCCCGCACGCTGAGTTGCAGCTTCTTGGTAAGCTGAAGATGAATCGCTTGTTCCTTAACAATCAGGATGAGCCTAAATAGACCGGCCCGGCGTCGTCACTTCACATCGAATAAATCCGCGGCCATTCCTAGCTCATGAGACTCCCCTGCGAGGCGGGCAGCTGCCGATGCAAACGGCTACTGGGCAATCGAGCGCGGCAGCCGAAGATTGCCCGGAAATTTGGACACTCCCATAGCTGGCCGGCAAGCCGAAGCCGGCAAGCATGAATTGAAAGGCGTAAATGTTTGCTTCTGGTCCAAAAGTGGGGCATCGACGAAGCTGGCAACTTATATGCCTGAAAAGAGTACGACTCGCTTACACCACGCTGGTCCGATGAATCATTGCAAATAGATGATTTACTGAGACTTAGCTTCGCGAGCGAGTGTCAAGGCAGATCCTGTGGCGGACAGTTTTGGCCTGGGCGCGACACATTTGCGAGGACATGAGACAGGATTGCTCCTTCGAGAGATGATCCGTCGTTCCGCGACAGGTCAATTTGCGCTTTTTTTTGAATGGTCCGTTTCGACCAGGTTCGTCATCCGGTCGTTGAGGATTTTTTCACACCAAATTCCTCATTTCTTCACATAATTCTTCTTTGTGCGGAACTTGCTTGACGCTTTAAGCAAACATCGGTATTAAGAGGCGGAACATTTGCTTGCATTGACAGCCTTAGCGCAAGACGCTGGTCTTGGGAATGGAAGGTCACTTCCATTGATGGTCTAGGCTAGGTAAGAGGGACGACGGTGAGGTTGACAACACCTGTTGCGGCCTGCCGCAAGCTGTAAGGTATCCGCCCGCCGTCCCTCTTTCATCGGGCCTCCGTCGCATCCGTAGACGGAAGGCCCGAAACGCAATGTGTTCACGTATCTCAAAAAGCCGAAAATCACTTTACAGATTGTCTTAGAACTTCAAGACTTACCTTTGCGAGTCAATACCGCAAGGTTAATGCAATCAAATTTGTGACATCATTTCGAAAATCATTCTTGACAACCCCACCACAAGTTCATTAGACTGCGTAAAGTTTTTCACAGCAGTGCACGGACATCCCGATCCCGACCTCATGTCCTAAAATTAATTGAATGAAAGGTTCTATCGCTCAGCCAGTGGTCCAGGTTTAAGGATCATTGCTTGATAACTTAACCGCCCTGGCAGAGCGGAGCTTACGAAACAGCGCACTGGGTTCAAATAGACCGAGGTACCAGCTCACTCGTCTGCGCATAAGTGTTGCACACTTCGTATTCGACTGGTGTTGTCTAGAAGGGCAATAGTCTTGGACACCCCTCTATCGTAAGTCGGCAGAGAATTAACGTAGTCAGATCCCCCGCCCCGACCCTCACTGACAAATGACAAGTGTTTTTCGTTACGCGCCTCGGCGTGAAGGTAGAGGTTTGTCTGCCGGGCTTCTTGGGTTCGGTCAAGGGTATTCGCACAAATTCTGTAAGGAAGGGACAATCGAAATTGAGAAATCAAAATAGCGATCAAGCGGGCGGTTATCTACGTCGATATTCATCAAGAGCATCTATTCTTTTATTGCTCACTTTAATTACCAGCGCCCTGGTCCAAGCAGGCTACGGCGCGAGGTTCGATCGTCACTTCAGTGGCGGCGGAGTGCCTGTCGTCGTCACTGATTCAGTTGTGCCGGCATTCAATTCGGTACGCGATATTCGCGTCAACTTCCCCCCTAAAACAAGCAATTCGACAAACACGTTCATGATTGAGGCGGAGTCTGGTGAGCTCACTTTACCGATGGCCCTGGCCTCAGATGTGCAAACGTTCGGCAATCTCTACGTCACGTCGAGTTTGCCGAAATCAGGCAGCATCACCCTTACGATCAACATCGAGGAGTCTGGAGATTACATTATCTGGGGTCGCGTTCTGGCGCCAACTCCTGGTCAGGGTTCTTTCTTCGTTTCAGTCGATGATGGTGATGAAGATGTTTATGACGTAGCCGACGAGGCCTGGTCCAGTGATTGGCAATGGACGAAAGTGAATGGACGCGCCAATGAAAAGCCATTAACGCTGAATCCGCGCATCTTCACTTTTTCAAAAGGTGAGCATCGGATTGTCTTTCGCGCGAGGGAGGTCAACACCGGGCTGGATTGTCTGGTTATCTCTACCGATCCCAACTTCACTCCGACAGATGACCTACCAGTGCCCAACGCTAGTCCGAAGGCGAAACCGACGCCGAGTGTTACTGCCTTTGAGCTACGCGACGCGGCTAATAATGTCTCTTCGCTTTCAAACGGGTCGCAACTTGTCATCGGAAGCAGACCTGAACCACTGAAGATCTATGCAATCACCAGTCCTTCAGTAGTAGGAAGCGTGCGCATGCAGCTAGTCCCGATCGATGATCACGTTGAGAACGGTGCGCCGTACACGACTCAGGACTTTAAGCTGACGGAACTTGGAGTCGGCCCGCATCAGTTGACTGCCACGCCGTTCACACAAGCCAACCTGGGCGGAACGCAGGGATCCGCCTTAACAATCTCTATTCAAGTCGTCAATCCAACGCCAACGCCAACGCCAACCCCAACTCCTACGCCAACGCCGGCTCCTACTCCGTCGCCAACTCTGAGCGTCACTCGGTTCGAATTACGCGATGCGGCCAACAACGTGCTCCCGCTTTCAAACGGAACACAGCTTGTCGTTGGCAGCCGGCCAGAGCCACTGGCGATCTTCGCGCTCACCAACCCCGCGACAGTTGGCAGCGTGCGCATGCAGCTCACACCTATTGATGATCATATCGAGAACGGCGCGCCTTACACTATTCTCGGTCTTACTTGGGCGCAACTTGGGGTCGGCCCTCATCAGTTAACTGCCACTCCGTATACGCAGGCCAACTTAGGTGGAACCCAGGGCGCCGCTCTGAGCATCTCCATTCAGGTCGTCAACGGGGCCCCAACTCCGACTCCGACACCTACTCCAACCCCGGCGCCGACTCCAGCGCCGACTCCAACGCCAACCCCAACTCCGACGCCAGACACGACGCCGCCGGTGATCAGCGCGGTGTCCAGCTCAGGCATTACTTTGTTCGGTGCGACCATCAGCTGGAATACCAACGAAGCCAGCAATACTCAAGTCGACTACGGCCTGACTACCGCCTATGGCTCGAGCACCACACTGAATGCTTCGATGGTGACCTCACACTCAGCCTCGGTGAGCGGCCTGCTGGCCAGCACCTTGTATCACTATCGCGTTAAGTCGCGCGATGCCGCGGGCAATCTGGCTACCTCAAATGATTTCACGTTTTTGACTCTGACCCCATCCGACACCACCCCGCCGGTCATCAGCGCGGTCTCCAGTTCGGCCATCACTTCCAGTGGTGCGACCTTAAGCTGGACTACCAATGAGGCCAGCGACACTCAAGTGGACTACGGTACAACTACTTCCTATGGCTCCAGCACGACGTTGAACACGTCGATGGTGACGTCCCACTCTGCTTCGCTATCAGGGCTCTCGGCTAACACTCTCTACCACTATCGCGTCAAGAGTCGCGACGCTTCGGGCAACCTTGCGACATCAACTGACTTTACGTTTACGACGTCGGCTGCCACTGGCTGCCCGGGCTTCACGATCGAAGGTTTTGGCCGCAATGCTACCGGTGGATGCGGCGGCGTCAACCTTGTCGTAGATACTCTTAGTAATGTCGCCGATTCGTCAGCCACTACCGCTTCCGGGCTGCTCACCAACCGGGGTTCGGATGGCAGGATCTCGTTCCGTGAGGCTGTAAAGGTGTCGGGAGCGCGCATCGTGACCTTCAGCGTCTCCGGCAACATCGACCTGGGCGGATCCTATATTGAGATTGAGAATGGTAATCCTCTCAACTATGACAACCTTACGATCGACGGTTCGACGGCGCCTAACCAAGGAGTCCAGATCATTGATGGCATGATCAGTATCAGATGCAACAATGTCATCATTCGATACATGAGGTTCCGTGCCGGCAACCTTGGTACCACCACGATCGATAGCCTGCGCCTGGATGACGCTTCTAACGTGGCAATTGACCACGTCACCGCACAGTGGGGAGATGACGGTGATCTGGATATTATTGGGAATTCCACCAACATCACTGTTCAATGGAGCATTCTTGGGCCGGGCTTTGGCGCCGGCACAATGTTGCTGAACTCTAACGGTAACGTCACCGTTCACCACAACCTGCTTTATCAAAACAATGGCAACCGGCAGCCTGAAGCTGGTGGTGGTCCTTTGAGTTGCGATTGGGTGAATAATGTTCATTATCGGAACAGGCCACAAAGCCAGCAGCCGACTAGTTATCAAGCCCTATCTTTATGGCCACCGGATCTCGGCACCTTGACTGTCAATTTTGACAGAAACTATTTTGTGGCCGGAACAAATGAAAATATTACAACTAACGGTCGAGTGCTGTTTTTGTACGGCAACCGCCCATTTAGCTCAGGCTCCTCCGCATGGGTGAATGGAAACGAAGTCCCAGCTTATCCGGGCGAAACAAATAATCCACAGCATGTTTACTCACTGATCAACGGTACATCTTTCTCAATAAGCAGTAGCCGATTCAACTTCCCTGCTGTAACGACCTCAACTGCAGCCCAAGCCTATACAATCGTCCTTGATACTGTTGGCGCGAGGCTCCCTTGCCTGGATCAACGCGACACGGAAATCATCAATCATGTAAGGAATAGAACCGGTGGATATAACGTCACCTGGACTAGTCCAGCTAGCTTGGGCGGCTATCCCAATCTGACTAGCCCCTGTCAATAGAATACTAACTTGCAAGTGTGGCCAGGTGATTTCTTAATCGTCAAGCGCAATCTGTCCTGATTAATACACTACTCGTCGCAGATTCGAACACACGTAGTCAACGTGGTCTTCGCTCATTAAGCCCGAGAAGGGCAGCGCAAGGGAAACTTCACCAAGGTACTCTGTAACAGGCAGTTCACCCCGCTTGTACCCGAATTTCTCGCGATAAAACGGCTGGAGATGGATAGGAGAAAAGTACGGGCGTGACGGTATCTCCAATTCTAGAAGTCGACGCATCACGGCGTCGCGGCTGGCCGGAGGCTTGATTCTCACAACGTAAACGAACCAAGACATTCGAGTGGTCGTAGGACTGATGTTGGGGACTTCAATCATTTCCTCGCCCGCAAGGCGCTCGTTGTACCATCCGGCGACGCATTCGCGTTTGACCAAGAGCTCGTCAATTCGGCCGAGTTGGACTAAGCCCAGGGCGGCGCTCATCTCGTCCAGGCGGTAGTTATAACCGAGACGAGTATGATTCAGCCATGCGTCAAATACGTCGCGTCCCTGATTTCGTAGACTCCGGAACAAGGCCTCCGACCCGTCGCTGTCGGTCACTATCATTCCGCCTTCACCGGTTGTCATCTGCTTGTTTGGATAGAACGCGAAAACGGCCGTATCTCCAAATGTTCCGACCCTCCGGCCCTTATGTTCGGCGCCGATTGCCTCGCAGGCGTCCTCTATCAACGCGAGTCCGTGCCGCTTCGCTATATCTTGTATCCTTTCCATCTCGGCTGGCTGTCCGAAAGCGTGAACAACAAGGATTGCGCGCGTGCGCGAGGTTATCGCTGGCTCAATCAGGGTCACGTCCATGTTGGCAGTCACAGGATCGACGTCGACGAAGACCGGACGGCCTCGTTCATAAGCAACACAGTTGGCGGATGCTATGAAGCTGAACGAGGGAGTGATGACTTCGTCTTCCTGCTCGACACCGGCCGCGATTACTGCCAGATGCAGTCCGCTCGTGCCTGAATTAACTCCAACGCCATAACGTACGCCGACGTAATCGGCAAACGCTTTTTCGAACTGGTCGATTCTCGGACCAATGCTCAAACATCTGGTCCTTAGTACCTCGCTAACCGCGGCAACTTCGCCATCGGTTATATCCGGGCTGGACATGCTCACTTTGACCCGGCGGTTGTACCCATTGTTTTTTGGCTCATTCATAGTTGAGGTAGTTCGATTACAGTCCCGTGATCAAGACTCGGCTCAGAGCACCGACAGCAAATTATCGAGGGTTGCGACTTCGATGTCAGGGGCAAACTGTGGCGAGGGAGGTTCCAGATCCGAATAAAGCCCGCGGCGGTTCCTCACTCTCACGGTTTTCATCCCAACCGACCGCGCACCAAGGAAGTCCTTTAGTGGATTATCTCCTACATAGACTGCTTCTGCGGCTTGAACTCCGAGCCTCTCCAAGAGAATCACGAACCCCTTTGTGGCGGGCTTCCAAGCCGATCGGCCGAACTCGTCCGTAAAGACTACAGCGTCAAAACTCTTAGCAAGTCCGAGTGCGGAAAGCTTCTTACGTTGAACAACCAAGTGGCCGTCACTGAGCAGACCTAGTCGACACTGCTTGCGGAGGGTCTCAAGCGCTGCCTGTACTCCCGGTGCCGGAGTAATTAACGGCGCATGCGCGCGGTAAACTGCAACGAGATCCGAAACGTCAACATACGCAACATCGGTTACTCTACCGGATGCAATCCATCGATCAAACGTGTTACTACGGTATCCTTGATCAAAGAGCAACTGCAGTTCTGAGAGTGCAACCTGATAAGGAATACCCAGTCTGGCATCCGCCCAAACCGCCACAGCCTGGAACCCGCTCGAAACGTAATCACGTTCAAAGTACAAGGTGTCGTCAAGATCAAAGACGACAGCTGCTAATGTCCGCATGTTCAGCTTCCGAGACAAAGAAGGAGTCATCGAACCGTGTCATATACAAACCGGTCTGGTAGGTCCCGACCTGGGTAGTCCCAAGTTTCAACCCTGCAGCTCGTGCGAGTATCAACGCGGGATAGTCAACACCTGCGGCTACACTTAGCGGAACACCTCCTCCCAATCTTGCGTTGATCTCAGTGAAGAAGTAGCGACCATTTTTTTCGATGCATTGAACTGTAACGGCAGCGACTGCTGGCAGGCCCTTAGCTATCTTAACGCAATGGTCAGTAATCACTGAATTGTAGACCGTAACGCCTTTCGCAACCTCACCCCACCGGGTTTCGAGTCTTTGCCGTGACACTACCGCAAGGACTTCACCCTCTAGGTCACAGAAAACATCGTTCGTTACCTCATCCCCGGACAGGTATTCCTGTATGATCGGGTCAGGAACATATTCGACAAAAAAAGCCAATTCTCGCGCGTTGTGAACCTTAAATGTACGTTTTGCAGCGCTGCCAAACCGCGGTTTGATGAACAATGGATACACTGTCGTCCCTTCGTCGATCTCGCGGGGCTGCCAAGACATCGGCGTCGGCACATTCAGCGATCTAAAGAACTTGTAGGTCAGCCATTTGTCCGCAGTGATGCTCGCGGCCGCTGGGGACACCACCGCGATCCTCGCGCCAGTTGACTCAATAGTCGTGCGGTTGTTGGCCAGTATCGGAATGTCAGGATCAATCAATGGGAAGATGACATCGATCTCTTCTCGTTCGCACACCTGAACCAGGACCGCCAAGAACTCCGGATCGTCAAGCCTCGGCACTAGGTAGTAGCGGTCCGCGACTTTCAATGCAGGCGCCAGGGGATCGACGTCAACCGCCACGACGCTTCCTGAAATTCCCAGTGCCTCGTAACCTCGTCGGAAAAGCCTGAGCAGCTCAACCCGGCGTCCGGCGCTCGTGAACAGTACATTAACCCGTCTTTCTGGCAATAACGTAATACCCCCCCGCGATTCGGTCTGCCTGGTTGGCTCGCAACAGCGGTCCGTCCAGGAGTTTGATTGGATACAAGAGCAAGGCTAGCGCACCTTTCGCGGGATGATAGAGGTTCGGAACAAGCCGAGACACCAATATTGAGGCGAACTCAACTGCGATCCGATAAAAGCCAGTTGCAGGCCCGACAGCAATACTAACTTCCTCGCAGGTGAATCCGGCTCTCTCAACAACTTCCCTGATACCCTCTTTGCTGAAACGCCAAAAGTCGGTCGGCCCTGGATGGTAGCCGATGATGAACGGAACTTGGCAGTATAGTGTCCCATTCCTTCGCAACACTCGATTCATCTCGCGCAAAGCGCTATCTGGATCACGAACATGCTCTAATGTCTCTTGCGACATTACCAGCGAGAATGACTCAGACGCGAAAGGTAACTGCTCCGCTTTGGCGCAGCAGTGAATCGCTGGCCCAAGCCCCAGATCCACATTGATCATTGCTGGATGGAGATCGGTCGAGCCAGCACCGACGTTTAGCCCAAGTTCGTCCACAACGAGGCCTCTTAGGCACCGATCCACCGCGTCCGTGATCTGCAGCGATCTATTGTGGGAGGCGTAGACGAACTCAACAAACCGAGAGCGCAGGTCCCCTACACGAACAGCGCCATGGCTTGGTCGGCTCAACGTTTGGGCCCCTGGAGGCCGCAATAGCGACCCGTCTGAATTAGAAAAGTGCCCAGCACTTATTCCTTTCCCAAGAACTCCCTCGCTGTAGCATGCTGTGCTTCGCTTATTCCTTCTCGCCTAAGAACCTTCACCACCGTGATGGCGATAATCCGCAGGTCCACCAGAAGCGACAGATTCTCAACGTACCAAACGTCGAGGGCGAATTTCCTTTCCCATGTCAGAGCATTGCGTCCATTAATCTGTGCCCATCCGGTCAACCCGGGTTTGATCTCGTGGCGCCGTGCCTGTTCCTGGGAATACCTCGGGAGATACTCCATCAAGAGGGGTCTAGGGCCGACAATACTCATATCTCCCCGGACCACATTGAAAAGCTCGGGTAATTCGTCCAAGCTCGTACTCCGAAGGGACTTCCCAAAGTCTGTCAGCCGGTCCGCATCGGAAAGTGGGTTGCCTCCGACATCTCGAGCCTGAATCATTGTTCGAAACTTCAGCAACGTAAAGGCCTGTCCTCTGAGACCTGGCCTCTGCTGCCTGAACAAAATCGGAGGTCCCAGCTTCACGCGCACCAGCAACGCAATTAGACAGAGAACAGGAGACAAAACGATAAGGGTTGGGACGCTGATGATCAGATCGAGTACTCGTTTTCCAGTCTTGCGGTACATTAGTTTTAGCGTGGCTAGTCATGGTGGACAGCGAGTTCGTGGTTGGGCCCTATTGGCATTCGGCATGACGCCTCCACCAGCACTTCCTCCAGCCGGGCGGCAAGCCGAGTCCGGGCAAATTGATCCCTCGCGAGACGTCGGGCCGCGATCCGAGCCGCTTTCAGTCTGGCCTCAGATTCAAGAAACTCGGTAAGGACGTCGGCGGCGCTATCGAAATCTTCCGCCGAGACCACAATTCCGATTCCTGTTTGGATCAGTAGTTCAGCGAGCCATCCTCCATGATTCACCATGACCGGCCGCCCAGCCGCCAATGCATCAAAAAACTTATTTGCGGAGTTGTTCCACAACACTGAATTCGGAATAACCGTAGAGGTCGCAATAGTAGCTGCCGACAGTACAGCGGCAGTCTGCTCGCGGGACACTGCCTCAAGGATCCAGAGGCTTCGACCCAAAACCTCAAGCTTTTCCGCAAGCTCGCGCACGCGCTCCTTTTCGCTGCCCTCACCCACTAGCAGGAAGGAAACTTGTTTCCCGCGAGATTGCAGGCGGTGAGCAAGCCGAACCAAGTAATCGACCCCGTTTACCATGCCGAACGCCCCGGTATAGACCACCAGCGGCCGATCCTTCAAATAGCTATGCTCCGCTCGAAACGCCCTCCCTATCGCCTCAGGTACGTCGAAGAGATCGGCGTCGCAGCCGTTAGGTATCACCACAACCTTAGCTGCCGACACGCCGCCTCGCACGATCCCATCCTTCATACCAGGAGAGCAGGCGACGATGCGACACGCCCGCCGGTAGGTGAGCCGTGCCAGCAACTTAGCCACGGTTATCAACACTGGGTTGCGAAGCAAACCAAGGCCTATCGGTACCTCTGGCCACAGATCACGTACCTCAAACACGAAAGGTCTTCGCTTGACCAATGCCCCTATCATCGCCGGCACTGCGATAGTTAACGGAGTCGATGTGGCATAAATCAAATCTACGTTGCGCTCGCGCATCGCGACGAAAGTGGCGAGCAGCATGAACCAGACAAATGCCACGAAACGGCGTGCGAATCCCATCCCCTGGCTGTAGGGAACATTGAGCTGGATTATCGGGATGCCGTCTATTTCGTGTCTTTCGATCAACCGCTCTCCCGATGGGAGCCCAGACAGTTCGTTGCGGCCGCATAGCATCGTGACTTCATGGCTGCGCTGGCGAAGCAAACGCGCGAACTCGAACGATCGCGTTCCAATTGAACCTTTGCGGATCGCCAGATGTTGATGCAGGTACAAGACTCTCAAGTCGTCTACCAATCTTTCTCAGTTCAACGATGGCTTCCACCGCCTCAACCACAGTTCGAGTGAAGCCAGCAGAAAGACTCGCTGACTCCGCTGATGTTGAGGCCCACCGTTATTGCCGTCAGCGTGTTCGAACGTGCTCCACACTCGTTCAAGCGCCTCTCTATGGAACCAGCCACTAATAGCAGAGTGGCTGTCGAGAATCAGGTCTCGTATGAAGCCCCGCGTTTCATCCCCCAACCATCGATCAAATGGAAGATCAAAACCCTGCTTGGGCCTCGCTGCTGTAGATGAGGGCAGAAGTTGTGCCACCAATCTCCGAGAAATGATCTTGGTCTCGCCGTTGGGTGCAACCTTCAGCCTAACTGGAAGCTTACTGGCAAGCTGAAGCATTTCATTGTCCAGATAAGGAACACGCACCTCCAACCCGTGGGCCGAACTGGCAACATCAACCTTACGTAGATAGTTGGCATGCAACCGCAGGCGCATTTCGGCGGCGATCATCTGTTGTATAGGATCACCCGCTTTTGGCCGAAGGAAAGGCCGAAACCGACCCGCTGTCGATCCGCCTAATAACGCCTTCTGGGAAAAGTCGGGAAGATACATCCTAACGCGCTCTTCTTCGGAAAAGCACTCATACAGCGCGCAGAGCATCTCCGCGCGCTCCAGTTGTGCTAAACGGCCCGCCTTTGCAACGCGATGCGATTGCCGTCCCAAGGCTGGTTCGGCTACGGTGATCATCGATGACATGAAAGGTAGTAACGAGCGGAAGCGCGATATCTTAGCGAGCCGCCTTGCAAAGAGGTATCTCAGATACCCGCCAAGCACCTCGTCACCACCATCGCCCGAAAGCACAACCTTAACGCTTTTCTTCATCTCTTGGCAGATGAGGTAAACCGGTATGCAGGAACTATCTCCGAAGGGCTCGTCGTAGATCTCAAGGATTCGGCGAAATGTATCAGGGTCGGCCTCGCCGTTTCCTAACCTTGTTTCATAGTGCCGAGTGCCGCAGTGCTCCGCAACCTGCCGAGCAGCGTTGCTTTCATCGTAGGCAGCGTCGCCGAATCCCATATTGAACGTCTGCATTCCAGGAGCAAGCTTGTCGCTAAGAAGTGCCACCATCAACGAGGAATCAAGTCCGCCGGATAGAAACACACCGATAGGCACGTCGGAAAGCAGATGACACTTCAGCGCGTCTTGCAGGCTTTCCCTGGTGATCTCTGTTGCTTCCTCAAGCTCCATCGCGGTATCTTCGCGAGGCACCCATTCCCAGTACCTGCCGTCCCGCGTGCCGCCGGAATCAACCACCAGCCATGTTCCCGGTTCCATCAATCGGATGTCCTGCCAACACGTTTCAGGGGTAGTAGGGTAGCCTTGAGCCAAGAAGTCATGAACTGCCGTCGCATTCACTCTCCGCTCGACCAAACCCGAAGCCAGGAGGGCTTTTTGTTCTGAGCCGAACAGTAGCCCCTTCCCGGTCAGAGACCAATAGAGCGGCTTTATTCCGACGCGATCCCTCGCAAGAACCAGCCGATGCTTCGTCACATCGTACATCGCGAACGCGAACATTCCGCGAAGCCGTTTTAGACCTTCATCTATTCCCCACGCATCGAGCGCGGCGGGAATTACTTCAGTATCGCTTTTGGTTCGAAAGGTGTAACCCCGAGCTGACAACTCGGCCCTCAGCTCGGGATGGTTGTAGATCTCGCCGTTGAATACCACAACGTATCTACCGGTTGCGTCCCACATTGGTTGCTGCCCGGTTTCCAGATCGATGATCGCGAGCCGCGTGTGACCCAGTCCGACCTCGGGTCCGAGCCACGAGCCGCTGCCGTCGGGACCCCGGTGGCTGAGAGCCCGAGTCATCGCGGCAAGCTGTTCCCGTGCGTCCCGCGTTTGAGCAACTTCACCGAAGAAACCTGTAATTCCACACATGACGATGCGTTAAGACCTTTTCCTGTTTTGCCTCTACTTCCAGAACACGAACTGCCGCAACCTTCCGCCAAGGGCTGTCTTTACCCCAAACCTTATCTGGTTTGCGTCCAATTGGCAGATATACGTCCTTGGCAGAACGTCAGGCGCGTTTTCTCGCGAACTCGCTCCAAAGAGCACCGGACAGTATTCTGCGGCTGTCCTGCATACACGATCATCATATGAGCCGCGCGGAAACGCGAACCACGGCACAAACGGAAGGCCTGACCCACTGAGCCAAGACTGGGCTGAATCAATCTCGCTCTTCAAATCGGCTGAGGAGAGTTTAACGAGATTTGGGTGCGACCAGGTGTGATTTGCAAGAACCAACCCGCCGCGCTCGGCGGCTCTTCGGATACCCGCTTCGTCCAGCGTTGCAAGAGCCGGATGCGTTTCACCAGAGGTGACCGCCAACGCCGCTTCTATCTCAGCAAGGGCTTCGTCGCGAACCGAGGGTGGCAAATCGAACAGCTCTTCCGAAAGGACTGAGTATGCTCTCCTCCTGTCCGATGTCTGCGCTAGCGTTAGTGCCAGGTCTCGCCACTGCAGTTTCTCCATCCTCGTCCTAACCAGTTGGTCAGCAAGCCGATAGAACCAGAGCCCCTTCGAGAACGCTCCCGGACAAATGAAGGCTACCCCTGCGGTTCCAGCCTCCGCGAGCAATCGGGCCGCTTCGGCTATCCCTGCCGCACCGTCGTCGAACGTTATCAGTAAACCTCGCGGCGTCCTGCCGCGCTGGAGCTCCTCGTTCACCTCCAAGGGATGAAGAATGCGTCCACGGAAACGATCGATTTGACTCTGAAATGTAGATCGTAGGACCTGGTGGCGAGCTACGGGAAGATCACCCGCCGGCTCGTTCAAGACGTTATGGTACAGTAGCGTCAGCACTGCCTCGAATCGAACAGCTTGGGAGCAGCGATGACGTGCAGCTCTAGAGGGTCTCCTTCCTCCACAGCTGGCCGACCGCCAACGATCGATGCATAAATTCTCTCGTATTGGCTCACTATCTTGGCTCGGCCACATCTCTCGCGGACAAGATCGAGCCCATTCCTCCCCAGCTCTTCACGAAGACTCGAACTCTCAATTAAGCGTCGTAATGCAGCGGCTAGCGCGTCGGGCCGGTCGGGATCCACGAGCAACCCTGTCTGTCCATGAGTCAACAGCTCCGGGATCCCGCCGACGGCCGATGCCACTACTGGTAGTCCCTCAGCCATTCCTTCGAGTATCGTGTTGCTGATTCCCTCACTTCGAGACGGATGTACGAGGATATGTGCTCTTGAAAAGAGTTCCGGGACGTCATCGACGCCCCCGAGGAAAGTGACACTGGATGTCAAACCTAAGCCGTCTGCGAGCCGCTGAAGTTTCGTCTTCTCGGGTCCATCCCCGGCAATTAGCAGCTCAAACCGGAGCCCGGTGGACGCCAGCTGCCCCACCGCTTTTAGAAGCACATCATAAGCCTTTACCGGTATTAAACCACCGGCAGCGACGATTAGCGGCACCTCTACTGCATCTCCCGGCCTGGCACGTCCCTTGACAACTACGATGTTGTCCACCACCTCGCTCCGACGCATTCTAACGCCCACCCGTTCAGCACATGCGAGCGCCGCGCGTGAATTACTCACAACGCAATCGGCCCTTCCGTAGACTTCGGCGCGCGGCACACGCACAACCGGTTCACCAGTGTAACTATCTACGGTCGGAATAAAGCGGAAGGACAGGATGCGGCGAAGTTGCGGCGGTGCCGGAGCCCACGCTGCGTAGATGTTCGTATGTCCTGACCAGGAATGTACCAGGGTTGGCCTGAGTTGCCAGATGATACGACTCAGCTCCATGAGGCGCCAAGGCTTGAAGGCTCGGCGACGCACGCCAAAGACTGGAATCCCGATCTCGTCGAAACGGCCATCCCACTCTCGGCCCGGGTCGAACGTCACGATGGCCTGCTGCCAACCACGCTCCTTCAGGGCGCCGGCCAGATGGAGCAGCTGTCGCTCGGCTCCGCCCCGTTCAAGTTGGCCTATCACATGTAGGACCTTGATTAGCATGGTCTATTCCGGCTTCCGCATCAGAACCAAGGAGCCAACCAAGGACGGTGCTGGTGACAGGGACAGCACCTCCAGTCCAGCCGAGCGCGCAAGGCGGCTGATGCTGAGGCGGGTGTATCCGATCTCGGGGGCGAAGCCGGCGAGCATTGGCTGTAACCCGCTCGCAGCGTACAGCGTGCTGCGCAGCACCGTGCGCCAGTAGGAAAGGAATCGTCGCCATCGGCCGCGCAGGAGGTCTCTTATATGCTTCTTCTGGACGTAATAGCGCACGCCGACGAGTTCCGCAAGCACGTAGCCGCCTGGACGCAACACCCGATTTAACGTTCTTGCAAGGTTCCGCTGATCGAAGTATTGAAAGGCGCTCCTTGAATAAATCAAAGCCAGCGCACCATCCTCAATCCGGGAAAGCGACGTCCCGTCCTCCATGTAGATGAAGGCCGTCCGCTGCTCGTGCACCAACAACGCACGCGCGACCTCGACCGCTACTGGCGACAGGTCGTATCCGTGCACCGGGGCGAAGCCTAGCTCCACCAGCCGCAGGACCGAGTGGCCGGGACCGCAACCGACATCTACTGCGGGTCCGCGAGGTAGATCATTCAGCATGCGTGCTGTTATCCGGTCCTCCTTCCCAACCCGCCCAACGGCGCGACGAAGCTCGTCGATCCGGATCAGGAAATCCATCCCTTCGCGGCTCGGCATCAGGAGGCCATCAGCTTGAGTAAACCAGCGAGTCCCCCGCAGATGTTGCTGCAGGTCCGCCCAGGAAAGCGAGGACAATCCGAGCTGATTTCTCGAAACCTGGCAGGGTCGCCCACCTTCCCGATACCAGGAGTTCAATGCTTCCAGCCATCGAGCGTTGCTTATGATTGCGTCGAGATGTGCGTTAGAAACGCTCTCCATTAATCGATTCCCGCCAACGCGCACCTGGGATTAGGGTAATCGCTAGGTCTGCAGCCGGCTACGACAGACCGAAACGCCTCAACGAAAGACCTGGCGTTCTCGTAAAGGTCCGCTCGGCGCCGTACAAGACTCTGGTTTTCCTCCCAAGCCCGCCTTCGCAATGCGAGATCAAGGGCCCCCGTGCGGATCGTGCCCGCGATCTCCTCAGGCGAAACAGCACGCAGCAACAGCCCATTCCGAGATTGGGTTATCCAGAATCGATTTGCTGCGTTGTCGGGGACTATCGGGAGCAGTCCGACAGCCATAGCTTCCAGCAAGGAAGCTGACACGCCGTCCGAACCAACCGGCGACAGATACAGGCTGTGTTCAGCAAGCACCTCTGGCAGCCGATCATTCGACACGAAACCAGCGAACCGAACCTGATTCTCCAGCCCCAGCGAGCAGGAGAGCGCCTCTAAAGTGCGACGATAGGGACCATCTCCAACCATCGTAAGGGTACAGACTGGGCCAGAATCGTTCACAATACGAATGGCCTTAACCAGGTGGTCGAGGTTGTAGTTCTCTTTCAACGCACGGGTGCAAACTATGCGGACCCCGTTTTGATTCGAAGGAACCATGCAACGGAAGCTAGCGAAATCTTCGCAAGGGATGCCTCGAGGCAAGACCATTATCCGGTCACGTTGCGCGCCGAGTTGCTCGGCCGCATCCGCCATGTGCGGAGCCCAGGCTGTGATCAGGGCAGCCTTACTCAGATTGCGACGAAGCTGCCGCCGAAGAATCGGGTTCCGCGGCGGTAACAGGACGTCGCTTCCTGAAGTAACTTGAATAAGCGGCTGGAACTCACTCAGCGCCCCAAGCGTGCCATAACCGGTCACGTAATAAGCAGCAACGACGTCAGGTTCAATCTCGTGTATCAACCGCTTTACATGAGAAGCCGCCGTATAGTAGCGCAGCTTTCCGAGCATCGCAGGATGTGGCAACTGGTAAGCCTGCGTCAGGTCGGACTCGGCTGCCCGAAAAGAGAGAACGTGGACATCTGCGCCGGCAGTCGTCAGACCTTCAACCCATCGCTCAATGTTCACATGGGCGGCATCGGCGAGAAGAACGAGTCTCAATGGGGAGACCGCATTCATCGACCCAGCCTTCCCCACCCTGCAGGCCGCGCTCTGTAACCCCACCTTGAAGCCCCTGCCATTGAAGCGAGGCTAAGCGGTCTGCTCTTCGTCCAGGCGTAAGCGGCCCGTGCTGAACCGGCCATCAGCATGCCCAGTATGACGGAGAAGGTTTTAAGATAGAGGCTGTGAGTGAACATCATCCAGATGAATCCCAGTCCAAGGAGCCCAATTATTGCCGCCGATTCCGTAGATTGGGACTCCTTTCCCGGGATGGACCGGACTGAAACAATGCAAATAAGCAGCAACAGCGCCAATCCGGGCGCTCCAAAATAGATCCAAGCCGCCAAGAATCCGTTATGAGGTCCTATAACCGCCTGACCCTTGAGCGTTAACCTGCCGAAGCCTCTGGGAGCAGCCCAACTTTTCCAGTAATGACCCGATCCGATTCCCAGTGCCCAGTACTCGGGCAGCGTGTCGACCGCCGCAGACATTAGCTTAAACCGCCCATCCTCCACTTTTTTCGTTGCAGTCCTGTCCTCTCTAAAGAACAGATAGCGTTGCATCAGCGCAGGAGGGAAGAACGACACGACTAGGACGACCAAAGCGAGTAACGTGAACAAGACTGCTGGTTTCATCAGCCGCTTCCGGTTTCGAAACAGCACCAACAGCGACGCGGTAACCAATGCTACCAGGGCACCTCGCGACAGAGGTATAAACGTACCGACGGCGCAAAGGGTGAACATGCTACCCCACAAGACTCTCGTCTTTCTGTCTTTTGCGTACAGAAAGCGGGATAGCGCTATCACGGCTCCCATTCCAACCGTGTAGCCCAAAATATTTAACCCGGTGTCGAGCGAGATCTCGCTGAGAGCTTGGTCCCGAAGTCGACTTGCCTCTCTGAATCCACCCACTTCCGAGCTGACTGAACCGTAAAAGTTGTAGACGAGATAGAGTGCCAGCGCCGAGCAAGTGAAGACCAGCGCCGACAACACCCGGCGGAACGCCGCCGGATCGGAAGCAACAGCCGCAATCAATGCCGCAAAGACAAAGACCTGCGCAACCCTATAGACAAACCCCATGTCGGGGTAGGGATGAAGAAGTTCAGCGATGCTGCACCAGGCCAGAAAGGCCGCGCCACTGAGCATTACCGGATGCTTGCAAACCTGTAACAACCGCCGCGGCTTGAGAGCCACAACTGCAAGCAAGAGTGGCATGATGATCAGCTTTGCAAGACTGAATCCGGCTATTGACACCTCGTTTTCAAATGGGATTGCCAGAATCGGCAGTGCAATCAGGATCCAAAGAAGCGATTGTCTTCTGCCGCTAGGCCTAGCGGAAGTTTGGCTTCCGATTACCGGTGTAGTCAGGCGCATTTCTCCTACCTAGGTCGCCTGGAGGCGATCCCCGGTCGCCACCTTTCCGTCATCGATGGTCTCGCACAAGCGCGCGGCAACGGTCGAGGCTTGAAACTGGCGGGCCGCAGCCATGGCCCGGCGCACAAGGCTGTACCTGAGCGCTTCGTCGCACCGCAACTGATCCAACGCTGCTCCGAGAGGTTCTAGCTCGGGCTCATCAACGATCAGCGCACATTTGTGGTGTCGTAAGAATTCCGCGAGAAAACAGTCCTTTGGCAGATGCGCTAGAATTGGCCGCTGGCTGATCAGTGCTTCGACTGTCCTAGTCGGAAAAATCGTTGCGATCTCCTCCGCGGCGATGTCCCCCTCAAACCCGTGAGGCAGCAAGATGATGTCACTCTCGGTCAGCCGCTCCATCAGGACATCGTGTGATACTGTCTCAATCGTAATATGCTCGCCGGTAAATCCAAGCTGCCTCAGGTAACTGTGCGAAGTGCCTGAGATAACAGTTAGAGCCACATCGTTTCTGGATCGGGCGAGTTCTGCAAACCGCACTACCGCATCGGCATTTGAGGCGCCGACGTTGCCAAACAGAACCAATCTTAGTGGTTCATGCACAGGGGGCAACGTTACTTCGTCCGGCTCGGGAAGCGGTCGATTGAAGGTGTGAACCAGGGGCGAGCATGAGAGGGTTGGGTAGTTTGCTCGATAGAGGCGTTGCATCCCCTCGCTCATGACGAACACGTGGCGAGCGCTGGCAAAAACGCGCGGTTGGAGCCAGTGGGCAAGTCGGCTGTTTGGCTGGTTTTCGAGGTACGTATTGTGAAAATAGGGAAAGAGGGGGGTGCCTGTTAATCGCGCGAGCAGGTAAGCGGCCAGCAAAAATACATCGTCGGGGAACACCACCAGAATCGCTTTGCAGCGGTTCGTCACTATTGTCCATAAACCACGGAGAAACAGTAGCGGAAACTGAAACCATTTGAGCCATCTGGCACCTCGCCAGCCGTCGGGCAGTTGCACCACAGCGTAAAGCAAACGAGGCCATTCCGCCGACCATGCCTGCGAGGGAGTGCGAAGATAATAGGCTCCCAAGACCACCATCTCGTCTGGCCCAAACTGTTTGGCCAGATTGGCCACGACCACACTCGCTCCTGTAGGGGCCGGCGGGATGTTCCTGCAGAGCAAGAGCGTCTTAGGTAATCGTTCTCCGTAGTTTCTCAAGATCTGTTCCCCCATGCTGCGTGATTCTCAACCAACCGTGTAGCCACCAGCTTTCCTCCCCTTTTGTATATGGATCCAACTACCTGAGCAGGGTTCCCGGCTACTATGTCGCCGGCGGCAACGTCCTTTATTACTAGCGCCGCAGCCCCAACTACTGCCCCGCGGCCGATCCTTACACCTTTCAGTACGATTGCCCGCCCCCCAATAAAAGCCTCGTCCTCGATGGTTATCGGGGCGCGTCTTGCGCCACGGGTCTGGTGTTCCCGTCGGCTGAGTGGATCAAGCGGATGAAAATCCGTGTCCCAAATACAGGCCCCCGCACCCACAAGAACTCTCTCTCCAATTCGAACACGCTCTCTCGCAACTATCGACGCCCCTGAAATCCCCGAGCCATTACCGATCTCTATCGAGCTTCCTTCTTCCATGGCGGCCAGAATTGTTGGGTGGGCGATCCCGGCCGCATTGCTGTCAAACCGGCTGTTGATCCGAACATCGTCGCCGAGACTGATCCGCGCGCCGGGCGCAAGCTGAATCACCGGTCGTCCCACGAAACGGCATCGCAGTCCGACTTGCACGCCGTTCAGCTTGAGCAACCAGGGCACCCAGAGCCAATCGTAGAGCAGTATGCAGAGTGTCCGCGGTGCTCTGATCATCCGCGCTAGCAACAGTCTCATCTAATCACACTGCCGGGAGAACCTGGCCCCAATCATCAACGCACCGAGCGCTCCACGAAAGCTCGAGTGGGCCTTTCCTGCGAGTCGAATTCGGTGACACTCGACGCGCTAAGAAGTCGGCCACTGCCGAGGCAGCGCTGCCGTGATTGGCAAAAACTCGATCCCTCATGAGTCGGTTGAACTTGAGCTGCCCGGATCGATTCAGAGTTGTCGCCAGCTTGTCGTTCAAATCAACGCACGAGACAACCCGTTCAGCCAGCCCGCATTTCCAGTTGTCAGCCAACTCGGGCCATCCGTCGGCGTAGAACTGCCAGACCGGTTTATCGTAGAGTAGAGCGTCGTACAAGACAGTAGAGCAAAGCGATCCAACCCAGTCGCAACCATCCAACACCGTCGAAAGGTCAAACTCGGATCTCGTCAAGTGGACGTTTGGACAATCGCGATAGAGCGACCCATCTTCATTCGGGTGGAGCTTCACCACGACGTTGAGCCTATCTGAGT
>JBOGOU010000067.1:0-12774 GCA_050748205.1 Pyrinomonadaceae bacterium
TGCACGTCCATACCAACATAATACGTTTTCATAGGGCTCTCCTTCGGTGTTTACTTGAAGTCTTGGAACAACTCAAGCTACTACTTTTGGGGCGCCCTTTCATATATAGAGTAGCGACCGGATGCTATGCTCAACTAACGAAAAGAAACCGTTAGACGTACATTGAATACCGGCATCCGGTCGCTACCGCTCCCCGGTCCGTACTTGAGTGGCGCCAACCAGGGTCGCATTTTCAGCTGAAGAGGATTGTGAGCCCAGGCTAGAGACATTATCCTTTCGGACGTGGCTCCACGGCGCCGCGGACCTTATGCCACGCCTGCCATCCGCCCTTCAAAGCACGCACTCGATTGAACCCGGCATCCATGAGTACGCGGGCCGCAAAGATGCTCGATTCGTCGGCGGGGCAGGCACAGTAAGTAACAACTTCCTGATTGCGAGGAACGTTCTTGAGCGGCGGGAAGGCGAGTCGATACTTGAGTCGCCTAAGTTTCACATGAATCGCACCCTTGATTTGGTTATCACTGTCGATGTAGCTGTCGGTAGAGCGAACGTCCAAAACCGTTACTGGCTCGTTCTTATCTATTTTTGCTTTCAGCTCATCGGCTGCGATAAGTTCAACCTCTTGAGACTTTCGTTGATTAACCTTGACTTGTGCGGTACTCTGCATGCTTCCCGCTTCAACACTGCTCACCGCAAGGCAGAGCAAGAACGGACACGACAATGCCTTCCAGTTTTTAAACTTCATCTGACGACCTCCGCGACAATTTGACTTCATTTCCGCCATGCACAGTAGCCTACCTTCTCATCGCGCCGCCACGATGGAACATACCCGTCTCAGGGTCACCTTTGAAGCTCTTCGGGTCGTACCAAGAGTAAGTGGAGCCTGCGTAATAGAGGCATCCGGGTGTTCCCCGAAGCCGTTCAGCGATCACGTCACCGTGCAGCCTGGGAAGCTTCTTGCCAGTGTATGCGGCCATTACGTCTTTTGCCGTTTGTACCTCTATACCAGAACCAACGGCGTTCTTTAGCAAATAGGTCTGAGTTGCCTGTGGGTCGCGCCAGTCATTGGCGCTGTATCCGTGAATGACTGCCAAGAGTACATCATTTTCTTCCACACGTGGGCGCGGCATTCGCGGTTGATCTGGCGCGAAAGGGTCTTTCAGAATCCAGGGAGGAAACTCCTCATTCATTTCAGCAACTTTGCCTGACGCAACCTTGAGAACTACGGCGATGTCCTGGGAAACATCACCGTTGAAGTCCCCAGCGATGAAGTTTGGATTGCGGCTGGCGTCGAGGACAGCGGCATCCTTAAATACGCGTTTCACCGCGTCTTGAACTTCAAGCAGTTTGGGTGCTGATAACTTTGGCAACTGGACAGGCGGCGCCACCTGGGACGCTTGTGAGGCAGGCGCGGGGGCTTCTTCAACCGCAGGCTGCCCGGAATTGTCACAGCCATACATCAAGCTACACGCGGCGAGGAATACGGCCAAACCGAGTTTATTACGTCGCGAGGAGGATTTGGTCACGTATCGGGAACCAAGGAAGTGAGCTATGCGCTTCTTCAAAACAAACCTCCAATGATAATGAAAATCTTATACCAATTTGAGAGCCTTCTTAATGGGAATTTTTCTTAGGCATCCGTAACGTTCGGGCGCTCGTTTTTCAGGTGAACGAAGCTCGCCGGGCAACCAAGTGATGGATCCGGCGAGCTTCGGGTTGAGGGTGTTTCGTCTTGCGCAGATTCCGGATCAGAGCGATAGGACAAACGCAACCACGTCTGCTCTGCTTCCAGCCGGCAAGGAGTTAAAGGCGTTCCGTGCTGCCGTTGCCTGGCCGGCGTGACGGTTAATTGACTCGGTTATGTTTACACTCAGGCCATCATGCATAAACCGGTTGCGGGCCCGAATGCCCCAGAGTGCCGCGGTGCGCACCTGGTTCCTTGTTCCCTGGCCACCGTTCTGGACTATGCCATCCCCCGTGCCTACATCGTGCAATGCGAAGTCGCTAAAAGGATGAATAATCTTGTTGCCCAAAGCCCCGGGCACCGTGAACGCTCCGCCATTAATCGACGTCCCGGCAGCAGCGGTTGTGAAATTGCGCGTATGGCAAACCGCGCACCCTATTTGGTTAAACAGCGGGTCGCCACGGTTTGCGGCCGCCGGGATTGGGTTCTGCCGCCCGGGAGCGCGCGTTGCAGCCATGAAGTCGGCAAAAGCAAGCACGTCATCCCCGTCGTCCTCAGGATCCGCAACCGGATCGAATGGCAGCCCGTTGCAGTCTTTAATACCCTCAGCAGTACTCGCCGGGTTCTCGTGCGTTCCCGCATCAGCGGCCGAAGAACTTCTTCCGCCGAATCCGTCGAACTTGTTGGTTATGCCCATTTCATTGAGGTAGGCATCTCCAGAGAATGAGAGAAGACTGGCGTGCTGAGCTTTCCAGCCGAATCGACCAATTCGTGGCGCGTTATTGGCCTCGACCACGGGGACAGTGGTGAGTGTGCCACGTTGTGCCGCAGGCTGTAGAGCGACGTTATTCTGGAGCGTGGAATTAGCAATGCACTCCACGAAACCGTCGCCGAGAGTGCTGATCACGATTCGAAAAGACCTCTCAGTTTCGGCAGTAGATATATGCTCCACGATATCGGAGTCTGTGCCTCGCGCGTGAATAAGTTGGCCGCCGGGGTTGTCGACGAAGTTGCCCCCGGAAAGGTGACCGGCCCTGAACTCCATCTGCTGGCCGAATGCGCCAGTATCGACGGATTGGTGGCAGGTAACGCATCCTACGTCGTTATACGTCGGTCCTAGTCCGTCATCTACAGTCTCTTCCTCTTCGAAGATGAACTTGTTGTGTTCAAACTGACCGTTGCCTCGCGCGGTAGGGGGTACAGGCGGATTGTTCGGATCACATTCATCGGGCGGTGTTCCCCTCGCACCGAAATTGTTGAACAGGTCATCGGTCTTGGCATCCATGTCGGTTGTTAATGCTTCAGCTTGCCCTTCGACGGGGGGCGCTATCCACATTGGCACAGCGACCGCCGTCGCAAACAAGAGTAACGCGAAAACCTTCACGAGATTTTTCATTGAGGTGTCTCCTTGGAGATAGGAACGCAAATCGGGGAAGAGAAGCTCGCAAATTGCCCGTCGACAAACTGCTCTTCTCTACGCCTTGAAACCCCTCTGAAACCTGAGTGTTCGTAAAGGCTGACCGAAAACCGGAGTCCAGGTATGGCTATCCCGGCGCACAGCCAGTCAAAAGATTGGAAACTGACTACTCAAAAAACGCCGCTACTTTTTCAACTATCTGAGCGTGAGGTGTTCGGGAGCACGCGGAATCTAATACGATTTCTCGGCCATGTCAATAGCATTTTGCACACGAATTTGCACGCCAAAAATGAACGCTAAAAAAGAATAGAAAAATCTGGTCGTTGCAATGAGCTAGGCAAGCGGGCTAGTTGGTAAAGTGTAAGATTTTTGACTGTATCGAAGGGATCCACCTCAACTAATAGCTCACCAACGGACACTAAGATTTGTTAGGTGATAATTTCTTGGATCGATTCGCATTTCCGCGCTTACCTAACGGACAATCCGGTGAAGAAAATGAAAATAGGACGCCACCGCTCCAGGGCCGTCCTTGCTCTCGAAGCCCTTTTCAGCGTAAAAGACTTCATTCCAGCATGAGCACACACAAGCTTGCTTCACAAGAAAACCCCGCAAATAAACGGGGACGAGATCGCCAATCAGACGACTCCTCTCCCACCTTTGACTACCCGTTTTCAGCGCTGGTAGGGCAGGAAGAAATGAAGCTCGCGCTGATTCTGAACGTGATCGATCCTTCGATTGGTGGTGTGTTAATCATGGGGCACCGGGGTACAGGGAAATCCACTGCCGTACGCGCTCTCGTCGACCTGCTGCCGCGGATTTCAACTGTTTTAGGCTGCCGGTATCAGTGCGACCCCGAAGATGAACGAACGCTCTGCGATGAATGCTCGATGAAATTGACGTCTGGAGAGCAACTAAAACGGAAACGCCGGCAGATTCCCCTGGTCGACCTGCCATTAGGAGCCACTGAGGATCGGGTCTGTGGAACGATTGACATCGAACGCGCCTTGAAAGATGGCGTCAAGGCATTCGAGCCAGGGCTGCTCGCACGAGCAAACCGAGGCTTCCTTTATATCGACGAAGTGAACCTGCTGGAAGATCATCTGGTCGATCTCCTGCTGGATGTCGCTGTTACCGGATCCAATAAAGTAGAGCGGGAGAGCATTTCGATAGAACATCCGGCGCAATTTGTTCTGGTTGGCTCGGGAAATCCTGAGGAAGGCGAGCTCCGGCCCCAACTTCTGGATCGTTTTGGTCTGCATGTGGAAGTGAAGACCGAGGACAATCTCGACTGTCGTGTTGAGATTGTCGAGCGACGAGAAGCCTTCGAACGAAGTCGCGAGACCTTCTGCGCTACCTTCGCCGATGATCAACAGCAGCTGAGGAATAAGATAACGCGAGCGCAAAAAAAAGCCGGTGCAGTCATAGTTGACCGAACGTTGCTGCGACAGATCGCTCAGCTTTGCACTGATTTAGGGGTAGAAGGTCATCGAGGTGAGCTAACGATTGCGCGGGCCGGGCGGGCGCTCGCTGCATTCGAGGGGCGCAAAAAGGTGACGAGAGATGATGTACGACGAGTCGCGGCCTTATCTCTCCGTCATCGTCTGAGGCGTGATCCACTCGAAGAAACTGCCGGCAACGAACAAATCCAGCAAGCCCTGGAAAACGTGTTTCGAGAACAGCCGGAGAAAAGCCGAGGCACTTCGGACGACAAGAGCGGAGCCGGTGGGAAAAACGTTGTCACAAGAGAAGGAACTGGCGAAAGCGTCAAGTCCGGCGCCGCGCATAAGAAGCAAGAGACAGTGAGCGGAGAATCCAGCTCAAACGGCGACTCTCGGTCGCAACCTTCTTTGCCCTCCGTGCCAAACGTTAAGTTGGCAGAGTCTCCAGGCCAGACTCGGTCGCGTGTAAAACCAAAGCAGTCGAGCTCAACCGGCCGGCAGCGCAGGTTTGGAGCAAAGCGGACGACTCTTAATTATGAACGCGGAAGATATGCGGGAGCTGTTAGTTTTAGAAGGGGCGGGGCCAGAGTTGCGGTTGACGCGACGTTACGAGCGCTAGCAGGTGTCGGGTATCAGGTATCGGGTGCCGGGTATCGGGTGCCGGGTGTCAGCATGGAGGTACAATTCGAGCTAAACCACGCGAACGCTGACTCGAGACCCTCGAGAGCCGATATCCGAAACCTGACACCTGACACCCAGCACCCGGTACCCGACGCCCGACACCAGGCACCCGGTACCCGATACCCGACACCCGACGCCCGACACCCGGCACCCGGCACCCGACACCCGACATACACCCATGTTCTGCGTTATAAGCGATTAAGCAAGAAGCCAGGGACGCTTTTTGTGTTTGCCATAGACACTTCCGGCAGCATGGCCCTGAATCGCATCAGACATGCAAAGGGCGCCGCCCTTAACCTATTGAAGCAGTCATACATCAGGCGCGACTCGGTCGCGATCGTTGGATTTCGCGGTTCGGCAGCAGAGGTCCTTTTACCACCATCAAGAAGCATGTTGCGGGCGCGAAGGGTGCTCGATTCTCTGCGTGTTGGAGGCGGCACGCCGCTCTCCGCAGGACTCGTTTGCGCTCTGGATCTGGCACAACGAACCCGCAACCGCGAAGGTGATACTGTTCTCCTGGTGTTTACGGACGGCGGCGCGAACGTTGCGCGTGACGGAAACGGAAACCGATCTCGAGATCAACGGCAGGCGGTGATCGAAAAGGAACTCGTGGACGTGGGGTTGAAGTTAAGAAAAGCAGGAGTGCGAACGGTAGTGGTCGACACTCAGAATGGATTTGCCTCAAACGAAAATGGCCAGATGTTGGCCGAGACGTTGGGCGCCCGTTACGAATGCCTTCGTCCCAAGAGTTGTAACTAGCTTTGACCAAATCACGCATGAGCGAGCTTAAGGAGGCGAGTACGACGTCGCCGGCAGAACGCGACCGCCGCGTGCTCCAACTCTTTGATCAGCTGATCGAGGTTGAGCAAAGACTGATACCGACAGGGTTGCATGTGTTTGGTCGAGTTTCAGAAGTGGCTGAGCGCACTGACATCCTGCGTATGATCGCCTCCTTTGATCGGCCGGAGATCGGCGTTAGAGCGTTGCCGGATCTGGTCAGCGAAGGCCTCAGTCTTGGTGCGTACGAAGCCATCGTCAAGTCGGCGCCATTGGACACGTTCCGGCTAAGGGAACGCGAGCGGATCGATGCGATAGTCTCTGAGGCAATCAGGGAGTTTGTCGAGGCCGGACCTCAAGCAGCTATATCACTGCTTGAGCTGAAAGCGAATGTTCATCCCTATATTTCACGCCCACTCTTTGCGCTTCTCGAGCAGGTCTCGAAACAACTCGAGAGTAACAATGAGGTCGAATCCCTGCTGCGCGCCTTGCGTGGCGAGTATATCGAGCCTGGGCCTGGTGCGGACATCGTTCAGAACCCTCTCATTCTTCCCACCGGAAGGAACACTCACGCAGTAAATCCCTACACGATCCCTTCAGACGTCGCTTTTGCGCGCGCCGCAGGAGTTGCCAGTCGTCTGCTCGAGCGTTACTTCGTCGAGAATGGACGTTACCCGCGGGCAATGGCCCTGGTGCTCTGGGGTTTGGACAACATTAAGACGCAGGGTGAGGGTGTAGCTCAGGCGTTATGGCTACTCGGTGTGCGCCCGCTTCGCGATGCTCTGAATCGGGCCACTGAAGTTGAGCCAATTCCGCTCGACCAGTTGAAGCGTCCGCGCATCGACGTCGTTATGACCATCTCGGGCATCTTTCGAGATCTCTTCAGTCCTACGGTTCAGTTACTGGACAAGGCTGTGCGAAAAGTGGCCCAACTGGATGAACCGCCTGAGATGAACTACGTTCGACGGCACGTGATGGAGCAGGTGGAGCATGATGGCTGCATGTTTGACGACTCAGTTGCGCGCGTATTTTCGAATGCGCCGGGCAACTACGGGACGAACGTCAATTTCATGGTAAACGACTCGCAGTGGGACCGTGATGACACATTGGGAGATCTTTTTGTTACTCGGAAGTGCTTTGCCTATGGGCGCGACTCCCAAGGGCGCTCGATTGAGGGACGCGAAGCTCGCGTTGCCATGGATCGAGCGCTAGCGCGCGTTGAGGCAACTTATCAGAACATAGACACATTCGAAATTGGCATCACGGATGTCGATCATTACTTTGAATATCTTGGTGGGATTTCAAAGGCCGTTGAGAAGCGCGCCAGGGCCCGTCCGTCAATCTACCTATCAGACTCACTTTCGCGCGACGCGAAAATCAGATCATTGGAGGAGACTGTGCGTCTCGAGACACGTGCAAAGACGCTCAATCCAAAATGGTATGAAGGAATGCTGAAACACGGCTTTCGGGGAGTTGCTGAAATTGAGAGCCATGTGTCGAACACGTTTGGCTGGAGCGCCACAGCAGACGCCGTCGACGATTGGGTTTATACAGAGGTGGCCAAGACTTTCGCGCTTGATGATTCGATGCTCGAGCGATTGCGTACGTTGAACCCTCATTCAGCGCATTCGCTAGTGGGCAGGCTGCTTGAGGCACACGCGCGTGGTTATTGGAGTGCCGATCCTGCGCTTGTCGACAAATTACGCGAGATCAGCAGTAGTCTGGAAGACCAGCTTGAAGGCGTGGTTTAGTGAAAGTCACTGTACTCTACGTTGGTTCAAGTCTATTGGCGCCGCTTAAGGCCGCTGAGCGGGAGATCAATCGTGACTACGAGCTTGACTTGCATGTCGCCGCTTTCAATTTCGGTTCCCCATTAAGTGAAAGCGAGTGGAACAAGGTCGATAGTGATCTCGCAGAAGCTGATGTCGTTTTCGTGATCCACGTCATGGACGGGGAAAATGCCGCCCGCCTGCTTGGCGCGCTGGAACTCTACAGATCCAAACACCATGCCGTAGTTGTCATAAATTGCATGCCCGAACTCATGCGGCAGACGCGCATGGGAAGGTTGGATGTCGGCGGTCTCCTGGGAGGCCCAGCAAGAGACGGGAAGAACGGGAGAATGGTAAACAGGCCCAGCCGGCCGTTGCGACTATTCAGCACAGTCGGATCATGGGTTGGTCGACAGGCTCGCGGCCGCACAAACGGCAAATCAAACAAACATCGCCACGGTCAGTACTTGAAGTTAGTCGACCGGCTGCCTGCAATCCTCAGGTTCGTACCCACTGCCGGACGCCTGCGCGACGTCAAGAACTACCTTTATCTGTTTTGTTATTTCCTGCAGCCGACGCCCCGCAACATCCGCTCGATGCTTTTGTACGCGCTGAAGAATTACGTGCCAGACAAGCGGTTGGAGAGAATCAAGATCCAGATACGTGTGCCGGAGACAATGCCGTCGGTCGCCATCTATCATCCGGATGCCCCAAAGTTATTTGAAACGATTGCGGCTTATGAGAAGTGGTACGTAAAGCGAAGTTCAAAGTCGAAAGTCCAAAGTTCAGAGTCAGCGCCTCGTCCACTTGATGCTGAATCGACGATTGGACTTCTGCTAATGCGTCCGCAGGTGGTCAGCAAGACAACCAAGCACTACGCGACACTTATTCGCGCAATCGAGCACGAAGGCCTGAGCGTCATTCCAGCGATCTCGACGCTGATGGACAACCGCGAAGCGTGTCAAAAGTTTTTTCTCAAAGACCCAAGACCTAAGACCAAAGACCAAACGAGGAACAACGGAAACCCGACAACAGACATTTCCCGTGTCAGCCAGATTCTTTCATTGACTGGCTTTAGCTTTGTAGGCGGGCCGGCGATGAACGACAGCGTGGCCGCCTCAGAATTCTTGCGGGACTTGAATCGTCCCTATCGCTCCGCCGTCAGTCTTGATACGCAAACCATCGAAGCATGGCGCGAATCACAGACTGGGTTGAATCCTATCCAGGCCGGAATGCAGATTGCCATTCCAGAGATTGATGGCGCGACGGAACCTTACGTCTATGGCGGGATCTCTGCCATTGGTGTAGAGCCGGTAGCCATCGAAGAGCGCTGCCGCCGTTTGGCTAAACGACTGCGACGGTGGAATCGGCTACGCACTTCGGCTCGCGGGGAAATCAAACTCGCAATTGTCGTTTTCTGTTTTCCTCCTAACAAGGGAAACATTGGAACCGCTGCCGACCTGGATGTTTTTCCGAGTCTCTTGCACACGCTGGAAAGGCTGAAAGCCGAGGGCTACGACTTAGACCTGCCGCCCTCGGCGGAGGAGTTAAGGGACAAGCTACTTGGCGGAAATTCGGAAATGTTCGGCGCCACCGCCAACATTGCTTACCGTATGTCGGCTGACGAGTACCGTCGTTTGTGTCCCTATGTTGCGGAGATCGAGCAAGAGTGGGGAAGGGCACCGGGCCGGATAAATTCGTTTAGAAACGATCTTTTGATTCAGGGACTTACCCTGGGAAGCGTTTTCATTGGTGTGCAGCCAACGTTTGGCTACGAAGGCGACCCGATGCGACTCATGATGGCGCGCGGCAGCGCGCCGCATCACGGATTCATGGCTTTCTATACCTATCTTTCGAGCGTGCTCAATGTCGACGCCGTGATTCATGTGGGCACGCATGGGGCTCTGGAGTTCATGCCTGGCAAACAAGTTGGGCTTTCCGGAGAGTGCTGGCCCGACAGGCTGGTTGGGGAACTGCCGAACCTTTACATCTACAGCGTCAATAACCCTTCAGAAGGCTCAATTGCGAAACGTCGCTCTTATGCTGAACTGGTTTCCTACCTAACCCCTCCAGTTGAAAACGCGGGATTGTACAAAGAACTGGCCACTCTGAAAGACATGGTGATGACCTACCGGCAGATCACTGACGAGAATGAGCGGGAGGGCTTGTTTAGGTCGATCGAGGAATGTAGCCGAACTATGAACTTTGATCAGTGTTAGTTCGTGTGATTTTGTGGATCGTTTTTTGAACGCGAGCAGGAGATGATCCACGAAGTCACACGAAACAACACGAATAGCTCGTGGCGCTCGGGAACCTGGAAATTTTCCCATCCCTGTAAGTCTTCACCAACCTGCAGGGTTTCACAGCTTTGTGCCGGTCTCATCGCGTCGCCTGCCTCAGTAATGCCTCCACGAATTCACCCGACTCAAGCCGGTGCCGAAAGACCTCGACGCCGTCAAATGTGATCACCGGAATATCATCTTTGTAGCGTTCCAGCAACTCAGGATCGTTCTCAATGTTAACTTCTTCGAGAACGTAGCGCTCCGCGCAGTTGGCCGCGCGAATCTCCCCCTTGGCTTCCTCACAGAGATGGCAACCGGGTCGCGAATAGATGGTCACTCGAGTTTTCACGGTTGTCTTCTATCCCGCGACACACCTCGCCGCGAGCGTATTTGGCATCAAAAACGAAGCCCGGATCGAAATGTAGGGGTAAAATACATCGTAAATACCGCTTGCCAGTGAATTGGGAAACAGGTTATAAATATTGCCACCGGGCCAGATTATAAATCTTAGTGGCGCGGCGCACTTAATGTTTACGCAGATAATTCGAGCCACTTCGCAGAGAGTGATCCCTGCTTTGCGGGGAATTGTATAGTTCACGCTCTGCTACTGAAGTGGAAGTGTACCCAGGCACCGGAGAGTCCGTAACGGTTTGAGATCGGAAATTTGAGAATCTCAGATCCTAAAAATATGATTCCAATGGATGGAGGTACACATAGTGGATAGTCCGGCTAATCAAGAACTATCCGCCAACAACGCTACGACGCCCGAACGGACGGAAGCGGGTGGCCCACGCCCAGCTGCGCCGGCTTCGACCCCGGCTAAATCTGCGCTGCCCGCAGCGAAAGCCGTCGCGAAACCGCCTGGTGCGGTGGTTGAAAGTGCTCCCGAGCCTCCGGTCAACAAAATGCGGCGGCGAATTGTTTGGGCGAGCATTGCCGGATTTCTGACCACCTGCTTCTTGATGTTTCTGCGGTTCTTCCTTCCGCGCGCAATTTTCGAGCCTTCTAGTACTTTCCGTATCGGTTCCCCGAATGACTACGCGCTAGGCGTCGATACGAAATGGCAGCAGCAATACCGCATCTGGGTAACTAAAACTTCAGACCGCCTCTTTGTCATTTACGCTCGGTGCACGCATCTGGGCTGTACGCCGGACTGGAAGGCCAGTGAAAACAAATTCAAGTGTCCCTGTCACGGCAGCGGCTACGACAGCGAGGGTATTAATTTTGAAGGTCCGGCGCCTAGACCGATGGACCGTGCAAATGTTCAGTTGGATGCGGAAGGCCAAATCCTCGTGAATATAGCCAAGCTGTATCAATGGCCGAAGGGCGAGAAGAACCAATTTGACGAACCGCCGAGACCCGACGGAGGCCCTTACATCCCGATGTGAGGATTTGGCTCGGACCGCGGGTTAGAACGGCCCGCGTGGCAGGGCAGGCATGCGCCGCAACAAGATTCGTCGTAGATCGCAAACGTAATTCATGGCCGAAACTCCAGATCAAAAAGAGACAAAGCAGCTTACGGGCGGTGAAAAGTCTGACAGTAGTTTGATTGAAAAGGTCCGCGAAACCGGCTCTCAGTTAAAAGAGCGCGCCATCGAGGAAGCGAAGACCTACCAGGATCCGCAAGATACGCAACTCTGGAAGTCGATCTTTCGCGTGTCTCACGATCGTTCGGATCCGCGGAACCGCTCTCTGGCGATTCTCTCGAACGTATTTCTCCATCTCCACCCGGCAAAGATCAATCGCGACGCTGTGCGTTACCCATTCACCTGGGGCATGGGTGGTATTACCTTCTATCTTTTCATCGTCCTCACTTTTACGGGTGTGCTGTTGATGTTCTATTACCACCCGACTAAAGCAGATGCTTTTCGCGACATTCTTTACCTGGAACACGATGTTCCCTTCGGCAAGCTCTTGCGGAACATGCATCGCTGGGCAGCACACTTAATGGTGATCACAACTTGGCTGCATATGTTTCGTGTCGTGCTTACGGGTTCATATAAAAGGCCGCGGGAGTTTAACTGGGGTGTTGGCGTCGTGTTGCTGGTGTTGACCTTGCTGCTTTCGTTTACCGGTTATCTGCTGCCGGACGATCAACTGGGCTTCTGGGCGGTGACGGTGGGCACAAACATGGCCCGCGCCACCCCTATGTTGGGCTCTGAAGGGCCATTTGGCGTTCAGCTCGGAATGACGCCTTTCAACGATGTTCGCTTTGGCCTCTTGGGGGGATCGATCGTTGATTCGAATGCGTTGTTGCGATCCTATATCTGGCATTGTATCGGCATTCCGCTGGTTGCTTCGATTTTCATGGCGGTGCACTTTTGGCGAATCCGAAAAGATGGCGGCATCTCGGGGCCTGCTCCTGTAGTGCTCGAATCTGAAATGAAGGCCGCGAAGAAGAAATAGAGCTTTTTGTCAGTACTCCGCTGTCGAAGCTGTGAAAATTTGCAGGTTGGGAAGGGGGCAAGCGCAGCGCGCCCCCGCTCAAGATCGGGCAGATTCAATGAGAATCAATAGCCCAAGATTTTTTCGACCAATTGAGTGATGATCCCAGTATCGAATGCTTTCAAACTTGAGGCGGGGGCGCGCTCCGCAAGCCCCTTCCCAACTGCGAATTTTCACAGCCGCTACCGGATGCGGTACTGACATTTAGACAGGATGGCAAAACGCAGCTTTAACAAAGGTAAGTTGATAGCACTTGGAGCGGCGGTAGTCGTCGTGGGGC
>JBOGOU010000068.1:0-2113 GCA_050748205.1 Pyrinomonadaceae bacterium
TGCACGTCCATACCAACATAATACGTTTTCATAGGGCTCTCCTTCGGTGTTTACTTGAAGTCTTGGAACAACTCAAGCTACTACTTTTGGGGCGCCCTTTCATATATAGAGTAGCGACCGGATGCTAGGCTCAATTAACTAAAAGAACTGTACGACGTACATTGAATGCCGGCATCCAGTCGCTACCGCTCCCGCTTCCGTATTTGAGTGGCGCCAACCAACTGAACTCGCTTCGACTTTGCAAATTAGGACACCACCCAATTTTTTGTGTTTGTTGTGCCGGCGTTGATGATTGTGAGATCATTCCTTGGTCTATGACTAAGACACGTCAACTGTTCCGATTAGTTCCCGGCATCGCATTGATGATCTACCTCCTGTCATGCTCGGCACTAGCCCAGAAGAAGCCGGGGAATCCGGTCTCGTCACTTTGCGGCCGCGACAGCGCCGTTCAAATTATTCAGGAACAGATCGCCCTTACAAAGACGTTTGACGACCCGGTGAAAAGAATCAAGGTATTGGTTCGCGCGGCAGATCTCTTATGGCCGCACGAAAATGCCAAAGCGAGGACGGCTTTTGTAGAGGCCTTTGACCTGGCGACTCAAGACCACAAGGAAAAAGGCGATGGGACGCGCCGGGAGGGCATCGGACTTGTCTCTCAAATACCTGATCAGCGTTACACGGTGATCTCAGCTATTGGCAAACGAGATCTGGCCTGGGCACGAAAACTCTTGGATCAAATGCTTGATCACGAAGCGCGAGAGGCCAAAGAAGGCGAGTCCTCGGACCCGAAGGGTTCGAGAAGAACGAATGAAAAGTTGCTGACGATTGCCTCCGGATTGCTGCCAACAGATCAGGCGGGTGCGCTTAAGTTCGCAAGAAGCAGCCTGCGTTACTCCGCTTCTTTGCACCTGCCGCTTTTTCTCTTGAAGCTCGCTGAAGTTAACAACGCTCTAGCCGATAAATTCTACGAAGAAGCGCTAGTTGCTTACGCTCCTAAGCCGATGGAAGAATTTCTCTATCTTTCGTCCTACCCGTTTGCAAATGATCGTGAAGTAGGGGAAATGCCGGGATGGACTGTCTACCGTCTTCCCGATCGCTTTGCTCCGAATCCCCAATTGGAACGGCTGTTCGTCCAAAAGCTCCTGGCGAGGGCGCAATCCATTCTTAGCGCTCCAGCCAAGGAGGCTCCCGGGGACAGGAGCTTGTCAGATTCAGCGCAGATGTGGCTGGCGCTGACGAGATTGGAGAAGCAAATTCAGGTGGCTTTGCCAGACCTGTCTGGGGCCGTATCACAAGCAAGAGGGAACCTCTTTCCGTTAATGCCTCAAGGTTCGCAAAAGCGGGTGGGCGGAATTATCGATGCCCAGAATCGTCCGATTTTGTCATTGGACGAGCAAGTGGAAGCGGCAGAGAAAGATACCAATCCCACAACACGCGAGAGGCGACTGGCTCTCGCGGTCCTTCGTGCTCGTACCGAGGGCCTTGACCAGGTGCTGCGAGCAGCAGACAAGATCTCGGATTCCAGTCTTCGAGATCAGGTGGTTGGTTTGATCTATTTCTTCCGCGCCCAGGCAGCTATCAAAGATAAAAGATTCGATGAAGCTCGAAAGCTGGCGGAGAAAGTTGGGGAGATTGATCGCCGAGCCTATCTTCATTTGACGATCGCCGAAGAGTTTCTCAAACAAACGGATGATCAAAATCGCGCACGCGAGACGCTCGAAGAAGTGTCGGCCGCTGTGAAAAATGCGCCCTGCACAATCGTGACCGCGCGGGCTTTGTTGGGTCTGGCACATCTCTTCAGCAAAATCGAAGCGAATCGATCCATCGAGTTGTTGGGTAACGCGGTGTCGTGTATCAACCGCCTCGAATCGCCTGATTTTTCGAGTCAGTATGTACAGATCAAAGTCGAAGGTAAAGACTTCGGGTTTTATACCGGTTTCCAGACGTCAGGATTCAGTCCTGAGAATGGGTTCCGGGAGGTAGGAAAAGAAGACTTTGATGGCGTTCTATATCAGGCGGCCAACCTTGTGGACAAATCACTTCGCGCGTTAACGACGCTTGCGCTCGTCGAGCCTTGTCTCGGTCAGTCAGCCGGAGGCAGGAGGCAGTAGGC
>JBOGOU010000069.1:0-6019 GCA_050748205.1 Pyrinomonadaceae bacterium
GTCAGCGTCCGCGTGTCGCCGGGCTCGCCTTCCCAAATTAGGGCGGCCTTGTTGCGGCGCCAGGTGGAGAGGTGGCGGTCGAGGCAGTTGTAAGAGATGTTTATCTTGCCACCAATGAACCACTGGGCATGAGGCGGCTCCCACTGCAAAACCGTGTTCCACTTCCTGAACCAATGAAGCTCTTCGGCCATGCGAGCCCAAAACTCTTCCGGATGCTCGTAGGCTTCACGACGAAGGCTTTCCAGTTCCGCCATCGATTTGATGTGCGCTTCTTTTGAGAACGGCGCCGGCGGCGGAAACACGCGTTTTTCATTGGCCAGTGATTCGATATTAGTGGTGATCGTAGACATAGGTGCTGGCGCTGACTCCTCGAGAAAAAGTTTGCGGGAACGACGACTGAAGCTGCGTCTACCAATTTGTCGCTCTGTGTATCACAAAAGGCGCGGAGCCGACAATGAGACCAGCTGTAGCAGCGGGCAGCGGTAGCGGCAGTGTGAAAACCCAAAAGGGAGCCCCCGGTAATTTGCAGTCAGGAAGGTGGACCCTGTCCCCGCTCTTACGAGGAAGATGAGAGGTTTCAGCTTAGTGGCAATGGCTTTCCAAGATCGGCGGGGACAGGGTCCACCTTCCTGACCTGTGAGGATGTTGGAATTGAGAGGTTTTAGCTTAGATTATGAAAATCCGAGTGTTGATCCCAACAGCGGCACATTAGATCTCATTGCGGGAGGCCGATGCGTCCCACAAGATTTGCAAATCGCGGATCCGAGCGCAATGGATCGAACTTCGGCTCCAGTTTTATCCATGGAAGGTTATAACCCAGACGGCATTTTCGCTTTCTTAAACCCGCGAATACCTTAGTTGAACCACTGTCCATCCCTAAATTCGTATGTCTTAGTTCGGCTGTTTTGATAGGTTGGCTATTGACTCAAGCTCTTTACTGGGACCGCGGGCGTCTCGCCCGCACCAGCGAGGCGCAGCCTCGCTGAATGCACTAGAGGACGACGTCGGAAAGGGCAGAGCATTTCTGCGCTGGGTGGCGGCATAGCCACGGAAAGCGGTTCGCGCTTCGCGCTCATTGCGGGCGAGACGCCCGCAGTCCGAGTAAAGAGCTTGAGTTAGTTTCCTCAAATTCAACTCCTCCCTTGGGGTAGTGTCCGTTTCCTGTCGTTGGTTATACGCAGACGACAACACTGCCGGCAGCAAACGGATGGCTAATTCTGAAGGCCGAGTCTCTGCAAAGCTCCACGCAAGCCTGCCTCGTTCACTCCCACAAAGCGGTAAGCAATCTTTCCCTCAGAGTCGAGCAGGTAGGTCGACGGATAAGTTTCGATGCGATAGCTGCCCAACGCGCCCGGAACATTGCGCTCATCCATCACGATGGGAAATGTGATACCGGTGTTCTTAACGTATGCCTTGATTTCTGCCGCGTCATCGATCTTGTTGATCGCGACTATGGCGAAGCCTTGCTCCTTCCAATCGGCATAGAGCTTTTGGAATAACCGAAACTCCTCGCGACAGGGGATGCAGGCGATGTACCAAAAGTTAATAAGAGTGGCTTTCTGGCCGCGTTGTATGTTTGCGAGCGTTAGCGTATTCCCTTCGGGAGTAGGTAAGGCAAAATCAGGGCCCGTTTCACCCACGGCAAGCATTCTTGACTCTGCTCCAGTGTCGAGCCTTGCGGTACGGGGTGGTCTAAACTTGAATTCGGCCGCCCGTACACGTTTACCGATTCTTACGCCATGAATCTCCGCAGTGAACACAGCAGCGCCGGCTCCTTGTCCGAATGTAACTACTGACCGCCGGAGCACCTTGTTCGCGTCGAAATAGAGTCGAGCCACGTACGCCGTCGGCTTATCTCCCGCGATTTCCACTACGCTGTAGCTTTCGCCTTCCACTGTCGCCACGCCGACATAGCGACTGCTGGTCCAATCTTGCGAATCTGGACCAAACGGCTTGACGCTTTGCGTAAAAAAGAATCGTACCGGTAAGGCCCACCAAGGGGTGTCGATGTTCTGCCCGCGGGGCTCGGCGTTCGCGATGGTGTATTTTGTAGGATCGGAGAGCAAATATAGAAAGTGACCATCGGAGGCGAGCGTAATGAGTGGGTAATCCCCAGTCAGCACCATCAGCGCATAGTTTGGCTTCATCAGCCTGACGCTGCCGACGTTCTTTTTCAGGGGTGCCCCGGGAGTCTGCCAGCTAAGATCGATCTTGGCGGTAAGGGTCCGAAACGATTTAGTTACGGCTTCGCTATTCGCGAGCAGTCTGTCGACATCGTCCCCCTGCGCCAATTGCGCCGTAAGCAAGACGAGACAAAGGCAAAGTGCGCAGGCAAAAGTTTTCATGAACACGCTTCGTACTCGGAACAGGGTCAGGGAAGGATATCTGACGGTGCTTATCCATATCACAGCATAAAGCGCGGCCAGACCCAGGTGGACCACAAAGAACCATGGCCGACGGTAGAGCGACCACGGCAAACGCCGGCAGAGCCAAAGGACACCCACGCCAAGTACGGCAGCAGAAATCACATTGCTTGAAGCGTCCGATACCGCGGAGCCGACGCTGCTCCCTTGTTGAACAAAGACGGCTACATAACTCGCCGCATACGGCAACCACGCAATTGCGTAAACAAGCCAGAAGCGAAGCCCTCTCTTCATCTCAGTTCCTCTACGTCGGCGGGCAACATTGATTTCGCTCAGAGGCGGTATGTAGCTACTCCGCGCTACTTTTGCGACTGTCCTGTGTACGGCTTCTTTAGTCCGCGCCTTGCCTGGTCGTGCGAGTCGTAAACATTCGGACGAGAAAGCACCATGCGATACTCGTCCAACGCTTCGTGTCGCTTGCCCGCAATGTCGAATGCTTGAGCCGCCAGGAGGTGGGCCCTTGAGACCAGGCCGGCATCTGCTCGCCTCACGGCCGCGGCAGCCAAAAACTTTTCTGCGGCCCGCCCTGGTTGGTTCATCAGGAGAAGAGCCTCACCATAGCGAAAGTTTATGAGGTCCAGCGCACGTGGGGAGTCGTCTGCCGTAGGGCGCCCGCGTGACAGCTCCTCGAAAGTATCCAGAGCCTCGCGCTCCATGCTGTCCGACTCTTTGCTTCGTGTCTGGCGATCGAGCGCTGCCAGCGAAATCAAAGCGTCGGCAGTTTCCAGACTGAGCAGATAATTACGCGGATACCTCTGGTGCAATTCTCGTGACAAAGCCAACGCCTCCGGAAAATGTTTTTCTCTCTTGTAAATGGCAATCAGCAGGACCTTGGCGTCGTCACGCATCCAGTGTCCCTCCGTCGTGACACGCTCCAGCGTCTGAATCCCGCGCTTCTTTGAGCCACGTCTCCCGGCAATTCCTGCCAGGATTCTTGCGGGCAGCGGCAGGGTGCCCACGATGTAGTCATACATTCCAATGGATAACTCAGCGTCATGGAAGTTGGGATCCAACTTCATCACTTCGCGATGCTTGTCGAGGCCGCTTGTAGCATAACGCAGAGCGGCCAAAAAGCGACGCTCCACAGTCGCTGCGAATGACGCTTTCAAAAACTCTGTAGTACCGAGTACATAAAGCGCCTGCGTGTCGCGAAGGTTGAGCCGCAATCTGGCTGTGGCAAGTCGGGTCGCCAGGCGCGTCAGATCGCCAAAGTCCTGGATCAGGCGTGGGTCGGGTTTTTCTTCTGTCTTCGCGTAGAACGACTGGGTGCTGTAGATGGCTGCTTGGAGCCGGCGTGCTCGATTCAACTCCTCCAGCCAAAGAGTCGTAGCAAGCAACTGTGGTCCAATCGGATCCTCTGGATACAAACGGTTCAGCTCCGTGAACCTCTGGCGCGCAACGTCGTAGTCAAGATTGTATAGAGCTTCCGACCCCTGGGCTCGCAGCTCCTCGAGTCGAGGAGTAGTTTTCGTTGTCGGCCGTCCGCCGTTCCTAACCTGCGCATGCGTGGAGGAGAGTGCGACCAGTGATAGCAGGAGTAATAGCAGGAGAAATATGGGACGGTCCAACCACATAAAGAGGCACTTCAAGTTTACGCAAGACTACCAGCCCCTAGGGCCTTTACGCATTCTTCCAAATCGCGAGTAATCCCTTCCGGTTTATCTTGTGCCGAGTATCGTAACGGCTCGCCTATAGTCAGCGAAACCTGACCTGGCCTGGCAAAGTGTTTGTTCGCCCGCTTTAGTTCCCATAAACCCTTAATTCGCAGAGGCACCACCGGTGCATTGAGTTTCGAAATCAATAACCCAGTGCCTGGCCGGAAAGGATTGATCTGACCGTCTTCCGTGCGTTTTCCTTCCGGGAAGACAAGAAGACTATAGCCGCGGTCCATGAGTTCACCGGAAAATGCAAAACTTTGCCGGAAGCCGCTCTTCTGAGGCATGGCGAAGACGTTGAAAAAGAGGACCACCAGGACATACTGGATCAAGTAAAGCGCGCGAGTCATTAATCCAGTCTTCTGTTCGGGATGGATCCATTCGCGCAGCAATTCGCCATCCATGGCAATTGCCAGCTTCCTTCGAGAGCCTCCGCGAAGCGCAAGCAGCACCAGTGCATGGTCCACCACCGAAACGTGATTGCAGATAAAAACTAGTGGCTCGCGGAAATGGTACAGACGATTATCCCCGATGATTTTGGGCGAACCCATAAACCGGGTGAGCGGAAGCACGATCAGATAGAGCAGCACCATGCGCAGCCAACTCAGTGGCCAGCGCTGTTGCCAACGCGGGTATGGATAGCCCCCTGACTCCTTGTGTTGACCTTCATGAATCAGTTTGTCTACCTGACCGAGTGTCGTTGCCTCAGTGAAGGCACCTTCATCGAGCTCGACCTGATAGCACTCTTCAAGAGCGCTCAAGAGTTCCACCCTGCCAAGGGAGTCGAGCTTCAAGTCGGTTCCGAGCATTGCGGCAGGATCCATCCTTTCGGGTTCCTCGCCGCTAATGCGGCAGACAATTTTTTCCAAACCCGCGGATCGTACCGGCGAAGGCAACTCGGCGGACGCGTGAGAGACGCCACTAAGCCTGGCTTTCATCAGTTCGCCAACGAGTTGCTTACGGACCTTTTGGACTGTAGTCCGCGGAAAGTCTGCTTCGGGCCAGACGGCCCACCGACGAACCTGCTGATGTTGGGTGAGTGATTCGTTGGCGCGCTCAATGGCCGCCCTGGCACTCGCCTTTTCGTTTCGGAGTATCAGAACTGCCAGAGGTTCAGGCCCGCGCGGTCCGTCTATTTCCACAACAGTGTTCAACTTTATTTCCGCCTGACGACTGAGCACAAGCTCGATGTCCTCCGGATAGATATTCATTCCTGCGGAAGTGACGATTACTTCCTTTTGCCGTCCCTTGAAGTAGAGGTTTCCCTTCTTGTCGATCTCGCCGGCGTCCCCGGTCCTAAACCAACCATTTTCTGAACCGGTTGCCACTCCGTCAGTTTTCCAATACCCCGCCGACAGGTTATCGCCGCGTACTAGAATCTCGCCGTTTTCGGCGAGTCTCACTTCCTGACCCGGCAGTACTTTTCCGATGGAGCCGCGTACATTCTTAAACGGATGGTTGACGCTGATTACCGCGGCAGTTTCCGTCATGCCGTAACCCTGAATCACGGCGAAGCCGAGCCTCTGCCAGAATTCTTCCGTGTCGGGATTGATGGCTGCTCCACCTGAAATGAAGGCCCAGAACTTCCATCCGAACATCTGATGGACATGGCGAAACCTCCACCAACGCCGGATGAAGTTCCACCGTGCGGCGGCCTCAAGGCTGCCTCGAAACTTCACAGCCTGCCGGCGTGCTTCGTAGTCTCGCTCGATCCTTTCGCGCATTGCGTCGAGAATGCGAGGTACACAAATGACCACCGACACCCGATCACGCTTGACCGTCTCTATTATTCGATTTGGCACCAGCGATTCTTGAAAGAAAACGGTGCCCCTGAGAAGTTGGGGGACGAAAATGCCCATGAATTGGCCGAAGACATGACTTAGCGGCAACAGATTGAGAAAGCGTATCGGATGAACTAAGGGTTCCCACTTCAGATACCGC
>JBOGOU010000070.1:0-18723 GCA_050748205.1 Pyrinomonadaceae bacterium
CCGGCCTTGATATCGGTTGGCGGAGGCTTTCGCCTCTGCGGTCACTGTCCTCACCCCAGCGACCTAACGCCTAGTGCGCAGGATTTTATACTTTCAAAACTGGCTGTCAATAAAAAAGTTCTTGCAATAAATATGGCAATTCAACTGGTGGTCTACAGGAGTCTGAAGTTAAAGCAGAGTCAAAATTTATTGGATGAGTAGAAAGACTTGGTTGTCTTCGACGCCCTCGATCGTTAATTGAGCTTGGCCGCATCCGGCGAGTTCGGTGGGAATGCGAATGATGATTTGTTGTAGTCCGGGCAGCGAGGGGAGTGTAGCGGCGAAGTCCTGGACCAATAGTGCTTGAAAGCCGGATTGGCAGGTCATGTGGAGAATGAGCGTGTTTTGCTCAACGAGCTTTTTTGCTCCGGAGGCGAACAGTAAAATACGTCTTGTGCCGTCTGCTGGAAAAGGAGCGTTAGGCGTGAAAGCGGTTAAGCGGTCGCCGTCCAGTGTGAGAAGCGGACCGTTTGCGGTTCCATCAAGTGCCCAGAACGCGGGAGCGGTTGCTCTAATTGTAGCGGTGGTGTTCCAGCTGCTTAGCGGTACTTCCTGGTTAACTGTAACCGGGACTTGGGTTCCGGTAGATGCCGCATCAGGGATAAGAAAATCAACGGTGTATGACGTAGGGTTAGAGTTAGGAATCCGTTTGACGGCGATCATGGCTGCGGAGAGTGAATCGATCTGTACTTGAAAGCCGGCTAGTGTGGTGGGCCAAGCGCCGTTTTGATTTTGTTGTCCGTAACTGTCTAGCAGTGATGTGCCGGGTAGGGTAATAGTAACTCTGGCCAACGAGCCTTGAGCGAGTACGTTTTTGGTTGAAGCGGTTTCGAGCTTTGCCGGCAAACTTTGGAGCTGGATATTAGCGTTCGGTATTGGAGTTGGCGTAGGCGTAGGACTGGGCGTCGGTGTTGGCGTTGGAGTGGGAGCAGCGGTGAACAAGCCGGTGATTGAAGCTGAATTGTTTGATTGAACCGGGTCGGCGGTAGAGGCTGTTAGCGTTGCTGTTGTTGTAATGGTTCCTTGAGCATTTAGATTCGTTGTGATGATGGAAAAGCTTACGGACTCCTTGGGGGCAAGTTGGTTGACTGCCAGATGAAAGTTATCACCAGTTATTTGAGTAGTTCCTAGCGTGGTTGCTGCTGAGATTGCGCTGAGTCCTAGTGGGATGGTGATGTTGGCTTCAACGCCCTGGGCCAAGCCGGGACCTAGATTCGTGATTGTGAAACCGTAGGTGGCGTTGTTTCCAGCGCGAGTCTCAGTAGGCAGAGTCGTGTCTGCGGCAATTGAGAGATCTGGAGTTTGTTCGAGCATTTCGCCGGTTGACCTGTCTATCCATAACGGTAAGGTTGCTTTGCTCACAGGCGTGGCGTTGCTCAGGAGCTGAGCGCGCAGACTGAAGGGGCCAGTGCCGGCGGGGATTGGGAGTGACAATGAAACCTGTTGTTGGAATGGAGTGGTTTGGACAAAGCTGGAGGGACCTAACCAGAAGCGGACAGCGTTGGGCGTGAGGACGTAGGAGCGGCTGGTATCTATGGTGGCAGAAACTTGGATAGTTCCTGACGGCATTCCGGGAGTTACGTTTAAGCGCACTGGTGCGGTTTGCGTGCCCGCATCTTCGACAGTGAGCGTGTAGTCAGAAGTGGCAGACGTAGAGTTTTGAATTGTGAGGGCCCAAAAGCCGGGACGTGGGAGCGTGAGTACTTGAGCGCCGCCGCCGGCAACTGAAAAGGATTGAGTACGGCCATTCAAGTCGACCGGCTGGAGTTGTATGAAACCAACAAAGGTGTTTGGGCTTTGCAGGTTGAGACGAAGCCGGCGAGGAAGAGAATCAGTGAAGTTGATAATAAGTGTGTCGACGTCTGAGGGAGTGACCTGGCCGCGAATCTTAGCTGGAATAGTGATAGTCGGCGCGGATTGTGCAGTTGATGGAAAGTCGCTCTGCTCGGTGAACAGAAGATCGTCTACTATTCCGTCGCAGTCGTCATCGACGTTGTTTATAGCCTCGATTGCTGTAGGTTTGATCTGCGCGTTGTTGTCGTCAGTGTCTCCAGCTAAAGGCGTAAAACCATCGCCGTCGGCGTCTATGCAAAAGGGATTTGATCCGGGGAATTTTTGGCTGATTCTGTTGCGAGCTTCTGGAGTGGCAAACCAATGCCAGGTGTCTATCTCGCAAAGGATATTTCGTTGCGCGCCCTCGGCGAGAGCTTCGACGAGTAGGTCGTTTTTTTCTTCACGTGTTTGTGGGCTGGTTGGATCTGTGCCGGTCGCCGGGTGAGTTGCGGCGTAGTCGCGTAAGTATCTGAAAGCTCGTTTGACTGCTTCAATCCCGTGTAGTTTGGTAAGGCGTAAAAGGAGTCCCGCCCAGGCGCTGTTTGCCAGGACATTCGGGCAGGTATTGCCATTTCTCACGCATTGGGCCCACGTGGCTCCGGTGGAATCCCACGCAAGGGTGTATTCAGTAATTTTCTTTTCGAATAGTGCGTCAGCATCGGATTGGAGAATGCCAGCGCGCGAATAATATTGAAGAAAGGGAATCAGGAATGATGTCCAGGCGTGGCTTGAGTCAGGATATCCGAGGTTTAGGTACAAAATCCAAATTTCGAAGTTGTGTACGAGTTCATGAGCGCACTCTGGGCTCAGTAGATCGGAGTTTATGTTTTGTGTCACTTGAAGCAATACTTTGCCGCTCCGGCAATTTATTGGTTCCAATAGCGCCCGGCAATTAATTGGTTCCATTTTTTGGAAAAGTACAAACTACCATAAAATTCCTTCGTAAATTGTTACCCGCTAGCTTTAGAGGCAGTTCTCGGCAACTTATTAGTTCCAAAAACGCCCGGCAATTTAATGGTTCCATTTTTGGACAAAGTACAAGTATGTTGTTGCCGCTAACTTTTAGAGCGTTCTCACTTCACATCTTCGCGGAAGGAAGTAGGATCCTAAATTTGAAGGCTCATACGACCACGGACAAGTTCATAAGTTTCTCGGCGATGGACTTTTATCAACCCTGTTGCTTCATACCCTCCTAGCGAGGCTAAAGCCTCAGACCGACAAGTTGTATGCGTGATTTGAAAATGAAGAGCTCCGGCTGATCTGAGTGCGATAAAATCGCGCTCTATTAGGACCGCGATGCGGTCGGCGGTCTTGGTTAGACCAGTGTCAGCCGGAGCCAAACATGAACTTATCACGAAACGTTTCTGAAATCATCCGCGAACACGTAACGCTCGAAGTGGAGAGCATCGACCGCATGTACTTGAATGTCTACCAACCGCAACTGCAGCGGGACCTGGGGGTCGTTGGTTTCTTTCGCTATCATCGCGGTCAACAGTTTGCCTCCTCGGTCTTGATGGCTGAGATGACCAGGACGTTTGTGGCCCGCCTCGAGTCTTTTGCCAAAGCGCAGCAGATCCCCGTGATCACCTTTCAGAAAGGGCAGCGCAAGGACGATATCGCCAAGAGCTACCGCGCCCAGTACAGCAAGGATGAGGGCGTGGTCTTCATCGGCAAGGCGCAGGAGAAAGCGGCGGTCTGGCGCACGGAGAAGCGCTGCCACCAGCCGAGCGGCGCGACTTACCCCTGGCAGGTGCGGTCGACGGCCATGGTCAATCACTATTACATCTATGCTCAGGATCGAGACTTCGGCCCTTTCTTCATCAAGTTCTGTTCCTACTTTCCCTACAGCGCCAAGCTCTGCCTCAATGGTCACGAGTATGCCAAGCAGCAGTTGAAGAAAAAGGGAATTGAGTTTCAGCCGCTCGACAATGGCTTTCTCTCTTGTGCTGACGCGCGCCGCTTGCAGCGCATCTGTGACGGACTGTCGGCAGAGAAGATCGACCAACTAGTGCGCAAATGGTTGCGCCTGCTGCCGCATCCGTTCACTAAAGCAGATCGTCAGGCCGGGTGGCTTTACGATATCTCGATCCTGCATGCTGAGTTCTCTTTGACTCAGGTGTTGGACCGACCGCTCACTGGCCGGGTCTTCTTCGAGGAAGTGATTCATGAGAATCTCGACCTCGGCAATCCGGGCCAAGTGCAATTGATCTTCAACCGCCGGGTAACGAAAAGAACTCCGGGGCGCTTTCGCACGCGGGTGATCACGGAAGGCGTGACGCCCTCGCTGCATGTTGATTACAAGCATTCAAAGATCAAGCAGTATCACAAAGAAGGTCGCGCCTTGCGCACTGAAACCACCGTCAACGACACCAGAGACTTTGCTATTGGCAAACGACTCAAGAACCTACCCGCCTTGCGGGAGGTCGGCTTCGCCGCCAACCGACGTCTGCTTGACGTCCAACAACTGAGCCATGACTGCCACGTGGGCAGCGCCACTTTCCAGCAATTGCAAAGTCCCGTCGTGGTTGCTGGTCAACGAGCCTCGGCCGTCCGCTTTGGCGATCAAACAGTACAAGCCTTGTTACAGGCGCTGTTAGTTTTGAGCATCCTCTCTCCTGGGTTTAAGCAGAAAGAACTAAAAGAGCGACTCGCTCAACTACTGGGCCTCGATCCCAGCACCATCACCCAGGGCAGGATGACTTATCAACTGCGGCGTCTTCGTCTGCACGGCTTCATTGAACGCTTGCCGCGGAAACATCGCTACCGAGTAACGCCTTTCGGGTTACGCATTGCCCTCTTCTATACCAGAACTTATGTTTCCGTTTTGCGCCCAGGCCTGTCGCAGCTCGTCTCGGCCCAGCCACCAGCCGATACCCGACTGCGCAGTCATTTCGACAAAGCCACGGAGGCCGTTGAACAATGGTGTCGCGACGCCAAACTCGCTGCCTGAAACTTGACTCAGGCGCTAATTGTTTTTCGCTGACAAGATTCCTAGAGAGATGGTCCTAATCTCCAAAGGTGGTGAAAGCAAAGGTGGGCGTTCGCGCGGCTACTCCGAGTTGGTCGCCTAACTTGACGGTATGAAATTAACGCTGACAGCAGCCTTCGCTAGATTTGGAGTTAAACTAAAGAACCCGCGATGGGCGTGTTCGGCTATCGCTCGTGACGGTTTGCTCGTCATTAAGAAAATATACTTAAAAGGCGTCTTAATACCTGCGTCGTTAAGGACGCTACGGGAACTTTGTACACGCTCTGCCATCTGTGAACATCGTCATAGTCGCTATCTGGCCTGGTCTCACCTGGCCGCTGCAACTGGTATTTGCCGTCTGGACTGTCCAGGTGCCGGCGGCCAATCCCGTGAACGACATGGTAACCGGGCAGTAGCACTGTATCGTTTTGACGCCTCCTTCCAAGGGCGCGATCTCTTCGCAAACACTCATCACGTTGTCGGAGTCCTCGATCGGATCCGAGGTTTTAGGTTGCGTCGATCCTGCTGTTGAACTCGCGGTCCATGACTTAGCGGCCACTGTACATTTCGTTGAAGTACCTCCCCCAACGTGAACTTTTAGTGTCGCGTTAATACCTCCTGGACCAGTTGGTGTTGTATTTCCCCCGGTCCCGTTGCAAGAAGACATGCATGCAAGGGCGATTGCCGTTACTAACGTCGGTAAAAAGATCCTAACCTGGGCTCTCATTTTGTTTCCTCCTAGAAATCTGCAAGAGTACTTTTTAAGGACACGCCAGCGGCAACACCGGTCTTCCCGGATTCGCCGCGTCCACCATCCGGCTTCTTCCGATTATCAGGAATTGGTTATCAGTGTCTGTATTAGTTACGTAGAGAGAGTCTTGCGCCAACTGCAAATTAAGGTTCGCCTTGTCTTCGCAGGGCGTACTTATCACAGCAATCGCAAGACCCTGGGTAAACAAGCCGCTGAGGAAGCTGCCGATCCCGACGCATGCCTCCTGAGCCGTATTCACATAGTGAGGAGTTGGCGGCTGGGTATTGTGAACACACAACCGAAAGACCGACTTACCATTTCGTGCGCACACAGTTGGTATAGCCGTGTATTTGAACGTGAATGGCACGGACCCGCAGACACCTACCGTTTTCGAGCCTCCTCCGTCGATCATGATCCCGCCTGAAGTAAAAGCAACCACCGGCGTGGTTGGCACGACGCTCGGATCGAGCTGCGACTCGCGTGCCGATATGTTTGACGAGATGGAGGACGCGAGTAGGCTCGTATCGACCGAAAACAGCCAATCGCTGTCCGGAAGTCGAGGAAACTGGGTAAATGTCGAATCGAATGTTGTGGTGTTCCCCTGGTCCAATTGAATAGCGAGTTTTAGGTGCTGGTCCGTTCCGAGATCAACGCCGTTAATATTCGCGGAGATGTTAGTCATGTCCTTCACGAACTGAAGGATGCCGTCCAACGGTATCGGTATCGGCGCCCACACAGCACCGACCTGATAAGCGCCGGTCAACACAGCCTGATCAATAAAATCATAGCCCGAAGCGCGACAATCAACTTTCTTGCCCGAGAAATTCGGTCCGCCATCCAATTCCGAAAAGTAAAAATTGAGTATTACGCCATTGTTGCCGCAGGTCGAGTCCGCTCCGCACTGCAACAGTGTCTTGCGTAAGTTTACGTCCGGCATTGTTGTGGGTTTGATGAGCTGCGGATATATTTCCACCAGCATCGTGTAGGTTCGCCCGGGCAGGGGTGTGGTAGTTCCGTCTTGGTTTTTGACCAGTATCGCGAAGCGAACCTTAGCGACATTTATGCGGTTACCGTTTTGCAGTTTATCTTCGAGGGTGACGTTCTGGAGCTCCGGAACAAACGTTCCGGTTGCGCCCAGAAGAGAGCGAATCCTATTCTCGATGACACCCGTGAGATACAGGCCTCTTAAAGACAATTCAAGGCTCGATTTACCCGACCGCTGCCATTGCGGCGCCGTCGGGGGTATATGTACGGGAGGCTGGAGTGTTTCCGGGCAAACGGCTGGTATGTTTGTTGGTCCACCTTCACGGCACGCCGATAACGCGATTAGAAGGCACAATATCAATAGCCGGAGGAGCGGCGATGACTCGATGAAGTGCTTTCCACCCATGCGGGTACACCTCTCTGACTCAAATAATCAACTTCGATTATTCTAGTTAGGCAGAATGAGCGATGCTATACAATAGCACATAGGTCAATAGCTCTCGTACGAAGAGTTAATATGAATAAGCGGCTCGCGAGCGCCAGCGCTTATTCGCATGCAGATGGAAGTACCTCGTCGCTTGAAAAACCACAGTAAGTGGCCTAGAACAGCGGGAACACCTGGGTCGAATTGAGTCTGAAGTAAGATCTAGCACGCGACCGGTCTCCCAATCGCGATCTTCTATACTATTCGTCACACACCGAATGCGGGTGCGATCAAAGAGGTGTTCACCGGCGTCAAAGGTTTAAGAATAGCCATTCGGATATTCTTCTACTTGTTGCATGGAGCGCGGAGTCGGAGACGGCAATCTTCAGAAGAGGATCGATAACCCCGCGGTCGTAGGTTTGCTGACTTCATACATTTCTATCGAGTCCCGACATTGTTCGCCACTTGTTCTTGACGCTCTTCCCAGGAGGCAGTACTGTTCCCGCTCAACGTAGGCACGGCGATGTCGAGGAGCTCGGAGGGCGATTAGCCGTTGGAAGCTCTTCTCTCCCCCCATGGCCTTCGTCGCTGGTGAAACTGTAGCACCGCAATCCAAGCCTCGCTGATTGTGGTCTAGTGCGGCTCACACTTCGGCGCCCGTGGGGTCGTGATTCGTGTCGCGTCGCTCGTGCTCGCCGTACCCGGGATAGAGAGCAGGCCGGCACGACGCAGCCGCTTCTCGCGCATCGCCCTAGCGCTCGTGGCCCTCTACCGCATGCGCGGGCCAGCCGCTGTTCGGGACGATCCTGAAGTAGTAAACCGGGCCGGACACGTCGAGGAACCGGAGGAACCATGCAGCAGTCTCCCATCCGCAATGCGAGCTTCGTCGCCGCCGCAGTCTACGGCCACAGCGGCGAGTTCGCGCCCCAGTACACGGACGTCCGCATCCCCGGCCGCGGCCTCGACCTCGAGATCGTCCGCTCGTACCGGTCGTCGCTCGCCGGTCGATCGGGAGAGATGGGCCGCGGATGGTCCCTCGGTCTCTGCTCGCGGATCGAAGCAGACGGTTTCGATGTGCTGTATCACGACGGCTGCGGCGAGGTCTACCGGTTCCGCAATCGAGGCAGTGCCGGCTTCTCGTCGCCCGACGGCGTCTACGGCGCGCTGACACGGGACAAGGACGGGTTCGTCCTGAGGCAGCGATTCGGGCGCTGCTGCCGCTTCGACCATCCCTCGCAGGGCGGTCGCGTCACGTCCCTCGAAGACGCAAACGGCAACGCCATCCGCTTCGGCTACACGGCCGATGCCGTCGAGATCCTCGATACGCTCGGCCGCCGCGTCCTGCTGCGGATGGCCGGCGGCATGGTGCGCGAGGCGGCGGATCACGCGGGCCGTCGCTGGCGCTATGCCTACGACGCCGCTTCGCGTCTCGTCGAGGTGGGCCAGCCCGCGACCTCCGACTTTCCCGCCGGCACCGTCGTTCGGTATGTGTACGACGACGCGCACCGGCTCGCCGGCATCATCGACGCTAAAGGGCAGCAGTACCTCCAGAATCGATATGACCCGTCCGGACGCGTCGTCGAGCAGCGCTACGGCGGGGGCCGCTTCACCCTCGACTACGACGAGATCCGCTGCACGAGCGACGGATTCCCAGTCCATCGCACTACGTGCCGACTGACGAACGGCGGCGTGCTGGTGCTCCAGCACGACGACCGCGGCCATGCCATCGTACGGACACTGCTGGTTGGCGGTGAGTCAATCGCCGGAAGCACCGGGCCGGATCCGGTTGCGCTGGTGACGTCGTCCGACTTCAACCGTCACTCCGAGCTGGTGGAACGCACCCTGCCCTCCGGCACCCGTACGCGGTGGACCTACAGTGGGGACGCCGCTGAGCCGCTGAATCGCGGCAACCTGCTGCAGGTCTTTCAGACGCCGGCCGCCGACGGAGCCGCGCTGGCGGAGCTCGTCACCACGTCCGAGTACGAGTCCGGGTTTCAACGAAGAATCTCGTTCACCAATGCCCGCGGCCATACCACACGCTACGAATACGACGACCGGGGCAACCTCACGGCAACCCTCCATCCGCCTGTGACGATCCAGCCGGTGAGCGACGCGCCGCCAAGGCCGGCCGCGGTGCGAAAAGCCTACGCCACACGATACGAGTACAACGCCCGCGGTCAGTTGGCGCGGCGCGTCGACGTCGACGGATCCGTCACCGAGTTCTTCTACTACCCGGCCGATGATCCTGACGGCACGCGCCGCCCCGCCGGCGCCGGAGCTGGAACGGCCGCGGCCGGCGGATACCTGGCGCGCGCCGTCCGAATGATGGGGGACGGCTCGACCTCCACTGGGTACGGCTACGACGCCTTCGGCAACGTCGCCGCCGTGTGGGACGGAAAGGAGAACCCCACGCACGTTCGCTACAACTCGATGGGCAAGGTAGAGCGCATCACCGGCCGGGCACCGTTCAACTACACGATTGCCTTCAAGTACGACGGGAACTACAACGAGGTCGAGTCCGAGCAGTTGTTCCAGCGAACGGCAGACATTGCCCTCGCCACGATCCGCGAGCTGAAACGGTACGACGCGCTCGATCGCCTCGTCGAGCGATTCATCGCCGGCGGCGAGAGGCGCGCGGCCGAATCGTTCGTGCGCGACGACGCGGGCCGGATCGTGCGGCAGGTTCAGCCAGCCGGCAACGTCACCGAGTTCCGGTACGACGAGCGCGACTTGGTCGTCGAGCGCATCGCCGGCGCTGGCAAGCCGGAGGCGGTCGTCGAGCGGTTCGCGTATACACCGAACGGCACGCTCGCGAGACACATCGACGGCAACGGCTGCGTGACAGTGCATCATTACGACGGGTACCAGCGCTATGTCGGCTTCACGAATCCGCTTGGCGTCACGAAGCGGCACACATTCGACGAGGCTGGGAACGTCGTGGGCGTGTCCGTCGCGAAGCGCGACGGTGCGCGAGTCGCCGAGGCTGTGCATCACGTCGACGAATGGAGCCGGACTTTCCGCGTCGATCGGCGGTGGCAGGATCTGTCGTGCGGCAAGTCGCTCGGGCGTAGCGGCTGGGACGGCGGCACCGGCATCGTGTCGGCGGTCGTCGAATTTGGCGGCGACGGCCTGCCGGCACGGTTGTGGGGAGAGTCGTCCAACGTCATCGACGTCTCCTACGACGGCGCCGGCCGCGTGACGAGAGTGGGCGACGCGTCGGACGAAGAGCACACGTTCCAGTACGACCGGAATGGCAACGTCGTCCTCGTGACGGCGCGGGGACCGGTGGTGGAAGGACAACGCCCGTCGGTCGAGATCCGGCGTGAGTACGACGGCATCAACCGGCTCGTCCGGCAACAGCGGAACGAGGAGCCAGTCGAGGAGTTCTCCTACAACATGTTCGGCGATCTCCTTCGCTATACCGGCACGACTGGCATACATGTCGAGCAGGTCTACGATGAGCTCGGGCGCCCGGCGGGCCACGCCTATGCCGTCGGCGGCGACGGCGCGACAATCGCGCGCCGCTTCGAGCACGACGGAAACGGCCGGCTCACGGCGTACGTTGATGCCGCTGGACGGCGAACGACGTTCGCCTACGACGCGCTGGACCGGCAGACGGAAGTGGTGTCACCCGACGGCGCCACCGCCCGAGTCGCCTACGACGGGCGCGGGCGGATCGCGCGCGTAGTCGACCGCAACGGTACGGACGTCGTGAACCGCTACGACTCGGCGAATCGCCTGGTGGAGCGGATCAGCCGCACGCGAGACGGTGGCGAAACCCGGGAGCAGTACGAATACGACGCGATGAACCGCCTGGTGGCAGCCAGCTCACCGGGAGGCCTCGCGCGGCGATCGTACGATTCGCTAGGACGCGTGCTCACCGAGCAGCTGGGGGATCGGGTCGTTCGCTGCGGCTACGACGCCGCGGGCCGCCTGACGCGGCTGGGGTATCCGGGTGGCGTCGAAATCGCTCGCGAGTACGACGGCCGAGGACGGCTGATCGCCGTCCGCAGCGGCCATGAGGCGATTGCCACCATAGAGTACCGCGCGGCCGCGCAGCCCTCGCGGGTGGTGTTCGGCGAGACGCTACAGGCGGAGTACGCCTACGACGCCAGCGAACGGCTGGCATCGCTGGTGTACACGAGAACCGCCGACGGCGGCCTGTTGGAAGGGTTCCGCTACCGATACGACGCCGCGGGCCGCATGATCAGCGAGGTGCAGCTCACCGGCGGCGCGTGGTACGGGGAGCGCTACGATTACGACGATGCGGGCCGGCCGGTACGGGCCGAGTACGGCGTCGCCAACGTGCTCGACCCGGGCAGCCGGTTCGAGTGGGCGTCGTCATACGAGTACTTCGAGGAGGGCCAGTGGCGGCGCCGTGTCGACGTGGACGGCGACGGGAACGTGCTTCTCGACAGCACCGGCGAGGAGGACGAGCGCGGCCGCTATCGGACGTTCGGCGGACGAACTTTCGCCTACGACGCAAGCGGCAACTGCATCTCGCGGCGCACATCGAACCCCGGCCTGTGCCTCTACACCTATGATCAGAACGACAGGCTGACGAAGGCCGAGTTCTTCGACGTCCTCGGGAACCGCATCCAGACAATCGAATACTTCTACGACGCGCTCGGCCGGCAGGTGCGGAAGGTCGTGACCGGCAGGACGGGCGAGCAGACCGAGTACACCTACGTGTGGGCCGGCAACACGCTGTTGGAGGAATACGAGAACGGCCGGCTGGTGCGCACCTACGTGTACAGCCTCGCGATTCCCGCGCGGCTCATCGTTGGGGGCGACGGCGGCAGCGTGGATTACACGTACGTGATGAACGGCCGCGGGCTGGCCAGCGGGATGGTGCCGACCCGCAACCCGAACGCGTTCGCCGAGCGCTACGGGTACGAGGTGACCGGCGCGTCGTTCATGAAGGAGATCGACGGCGTGGCCGTGGAGTTCCCCGCGCGCTTCTCGCGCGGCTCCGATCTGCGTAACTCGATCCTGAACGGCGAGCTGTTCGGCGCGGTTGCCAAGGACTGGGAGAACGGTACGATTTCGGGCAGCGGCCGTCACTTGGATCCGATGATCGTCGCGGCGCTAAACACGATGAACGCCGTCGCCGGCAAGGGGCACACCGGAGTCCGCGCGACACTCGGCAAGCAGTTCAACGACATGCTCGGGATGCTCGGCCTCCGCGAGACCGGACGTCCGGCCGGCGCTGCTCCTCCCGGCCAGGGCCCCGCGGGCTCGGCCAAGACCGTGGACTCCGCCGCGTCGTATGGCGGCAGCTCGAAGATCAGCGGCACGATGGAATCGGCGCCTGGCAATGGGAAGGTGTTCCCAGGCAGCCCGCAGGACATCTCGTGGTATGCGGCGGGCGACGGTGGGACCGACTACAACCGGTCGGGAGGGCCGTTCGACTTCAGCGGCGGCACTACCGTGCAAAAGACGTACGACTTGCCATCGCTCGGCACGACGGCGAAGAGCACGTTCGAGAAGGTCAACGACTTCATGTCCACGCCAATCACGGTCGGCCCCGCCGGCGGACTGGAGACGACCCGCGGCACGCTGATTGGCGGAGCAGTCTCCGGCGCCGGGGCCGGGCTGTCGGGTCCGCCCAAAAACGAGGCGCCCGCCGGCTCCGGATCAACGCATCCCGCGCCTCAGAACGCTGGCGAGAAGGCCGCTCAGGAGGCAAAGGCCAAGGCGCAGCAGGAGCAGGCGGCGAAGGAGAAAGCCGAAAAGGAGCAGGTGGAGAAGCCGAAGAAGGAAGCGGAGAACGCGAAGAAGGAGCAGGAGAAGAAAGAAGAAAAGGAGGAGAAGAAATACGTCGATCCCGACCAGGCGATGCAGCCTGCGCTTCCGGCGCCGGAACAGATCGAGATGCGCCTCAACGGGCGCAAGCGTCCCGTGAACCCGAACGGCGGCGCGGGCGGCTTCGAGATTGACGCGTCGTCACCGCCGCCGCAGTTCGGCGGGCTCGACCCGACGGTGGCGCGGTTCGACGGTGAGATCCAAGTGAATGGCACCGGCGAGATCAGCCTGCGAGTCTCGACGGCGCCGATAGACTACGCACAGGACCGAGAGCCGTTGACGCCAGACGGCGGGTTCGGGCCGACAGGGGGCGACACCACGACGGAGCGCCACTGGCCGTGAGGCGGTCGTCGGCGTCACGTTGGCCGGGCTGAAGCCGGGGCAATCAAAAAGGACGCGTCGAACGAGCGATCCAGTACATCCGTCATTCCTTCTTTGCGGCGCGCTCCTTTACCAATCTAGCGGACTTCAATCGTCAGGCTTTGCGCTGGCGCGATACGGTGGCCCATCAGCGGCCTGCGCCCGCTGACGACGGGCGCACCGTCGCCGAGCTCTTCGCGGCAGAAAGACCGCAGCTCTTACCGCTGCCGGCCCACGCGTTTGACTGCGAGCTAGTGCGCCCGGTCCGCTCCGACAAGACTATCTACGTCCGCTTCGATCTAAACGACTATTCCATTCCGCCCCACGCGGTAGGCCGGCCCCTTACCCTGGTGGCCAACGCTGATCTGGTGCGCCTGCTCGATGGGCCCACGGAGCTGGCTCGCCATCAGCGCTCTTATGACCGCCATCAACGCCTTGAAGACCCGGCTCATATCGCTGCCGTAGTGCAGCAGAAAAGAAAAGCATTGGGCTCTACTGCGGTTGCTCGTCTCCGCCACGCCGTGCCCAACATTGAAGACTTTCTCGCCGCTGCGCTGCAACGGGGTGAGTCGCTCGCGCGCCAGACCAGTCAACTGCTCGGCTTGCTGGAAGACTACGGCGCCGCCGAACTCGCTGCGGCCGTTACCGAGGCGCTGGAGCGCAACACGCCGCGCGCTTCCTCGCTGCTTTTCATTCTCAACCGGCGCCATCGCAGTCATCAGGCGCACCTGCTGCCGGTCGATCTCTCGCGCCATCCCGAACTCGCTGACTTGTCTATCCCCACTCATCAATTGGAGGTTTACGATGAACTCTCAGAGCACCGCGCCGACCCGGAAACTCGAGCAGACCACGACTGAGTTAGCCGGGCAGCTCACGAACATCGGCCTGCGCGTCACCGCCGCCGGCTTGTCCGATCTCATTGCCCGCGCCACTACCCAGCGCTGGTCGCCACACACCCTGCTCGAACAGATCGCGGCCAACGAAATGTCGGACAAGTCCCGCCGCAGTCTCGAACGCCGCCTGCGCCTCGCGCGCTTGAGCCGCTTCAAACCCCTCGCTGACTTCGATTGGTTCTGGCCCAAGAAGATTGATCGTACCCTGATCGAGCGCGCCCTCACGCTCGACTTCATTCCCGAAGCGCGCAACCTCATCCTGCTCGGCGCCAACGGCCTGGGCAAGACCATGCTCACTAAAAACATTGCTTACACGGCGGTGCTGGCCGGCCACACGGTCGTCTTCCGCACCGCCGCCGAACTGCTCGCTGACCTGCAATCTGACTCGCCCGCGCTCCGGCGCCGCAAGTTCGCTTTCTATGCCCGGCCGCAACTGCTCTGCATCGACGAACTCGGGTATCTATCTTACGACTCAACCGCTGCCGACCTGCTCTTCGAAGTTGTCAATCGTCGTTACGAACGCGGCTCGCTCATCATTACTACCAACCGCGCCTTCAAAGACTGGAACACCGTCTTCCCCAATGCCGCCTGCATCGCCACGCTCATCGATCGCCTCACCCATCACGTCGATCTCCTCGTCATTGAAGGTCAAAGCTATCGCCTCCGCGAAAGCGAGCTGGAGACCGCCGCGCGCCGCGCCCGCGCAGATGCAACCACAAAAAAGGCCAACTCCAAAAAGAGCTAGCCTAACTGCAAAGGACTTTCTCGTGCGCAACCACAGTCAGCAGCTTGACGTTCATGAAGGCCAATTGCTCGATGAACGCCAATCGGTCAATCAGCGCCAATCGCATTACCTCGAAACCGTACTCGCCCTCTACCGCAAATTACCTGATACCCCTAATCGTCATTCCCGCTATGACCGCCGCCTCGCCCTCCAACTCTACCAGCAGCAGATCCCTCTCTCCCTGATCGAAAACGCCTTCTTGTTAGCCACCGCCCGCCGCCTCCTGCGCGACCCCGCTTATCCCCCTCTAAATCCTATTCGCTCGCTCCATTACTTCCTCCCGCTCATCCAGGAACTCCTCGACCAACCACCGCCACCAGCCTACTTTGCTTACCTCCGCTCCAAACTCGCCCCCTTTCTCAACCCAGCCAACCAATCTTGACTTACCCAACCGGCGCTGTTCATATTTCTTCGTTTTCTCGTGAGCGCCGACAAACTTTGTCGGTAGAGGCAAAAGGTATCCCAAATTCACGGGCCAAGATAACGAATAATTGCGGTAAGAGCCTTCTGTTAGCCAACAGCGAATCGACGGTGGCTATTAGTTCCTCGTCAGTCTTCGGGGGAGCGAAAGGCAGTCCCGCCCTCGTTATGCGGTCCGTATAGAACTCAAAATTCAGCGGTCTTTCTTTGCTGCGCCGAAATCGTTGTGCCCAGACTTTCTCTTCGCTAGTGAATTCGCCACGTTGCCACCTTGCCAAGATCTCGTTTTCCAGTGGTGTTTCCACTATGGTTGCTAACGAACCGCTTTCTGTCCGCACTATCGTTTCGCCAGAAGGCAGGAATCGTCCGTCCATTGGAATTTCGCGGCCAAGGAGGGAATTTGCCAATCGCTTGCGGAAGTGTAGTGTCAAGCCGTGATTTCCACTGACTCGATATGTGTTGGCAGCTATTCTTCCTGCGGTTCGCGGGTTTGCTTCTTTGGTTAAATCAGCAAGAATTTCATCAGGGAGAATATGAGGAACGATTTGAAAAAAATATCTGTCGAGCGAATCAACTTCCGAGTTCTTCAACCCATAGACGACTGACTTATCCAGAATGATTCTTAGTCCACGCATCGAACTCCATCTTAAACCACTTGCCAATCCTATGCAGGGCTGGTAATAACCTCCTCAAATCTCATGGCTCTCAAGAACCTAAATCTCCACGCCGCGATGAAATTGTATGTCGTGGCCGCAATCAATTTGGTTTGTGAGCAGGCGTTCTCTGACGCTAATCACAACGATCTTAATGACCAAACGTTCTCCTTCGCCAAGATCGCGGCCACCGACCGGCTACGAGGGATTCCTGAGTATAAACATTGCAAGCAGACTCTAACGGCCGAGGAAACCCTTTCCAAGCAGCTGGGAGTTCTGGCTGGACCTCGCGGCGGCCCAAGATTCGAGAGTGCTGACGCAGATGGTCTTATGCTGCAACTTTTGGATCTTGGACTACGACCGGGGCAATTCACGTTTGACGAAGCACACTTTGAAAAAGAGTATGCGGACTTAGAGAAAGCATACTACGACAGAGAGATCGAATATTATGCTCTTGCACCCCTAAATGGTTTTGTGCCAAGCACTCCAATCAGCCTCTCAAACAAAATAGAGATCATCGAGCTTCAAGAGGAAGAAGTTGCTCCAACCACGGAGGAGAGGCGGTCGCGACCCTCCAATAATTCGTGGATGGAGAAGCTGTACGCAGTCCGCATTAGGTACTCACTTCCAAAGGCTATCGGCCAAACGCACACCGTTACTCCACAAGATTGGCAGGACGATCATGCGATCCAGACAGCCGTTAACCAACAAATCGGGGAAGTAGTCACAGCCCTTCGATTGTGTGGCATCGAAAGTGTTTATGTTCCTGGAGTCCTACACAAGGCTTCGAAATGGTCGTTCGGCCAAAACCGACCCTTTCCTGGTCAATTTCAACCAGAGACACGTTTTTCAATGACCGTAGATCTCGATTGGCTGCACCGGTTTGCGGAATTCTGGAGAAGTCTTCAAACGGAGGGTGTGCAGAAACGCCAATTTTTGGTCACAGCAATTCGCCGTTTTGGCTTTGCCCACGAGCGATATCGAACTGAAGATAAAATTATCGATTTGTTAGTAGCGGCCGAAGCCCTTCTGCTTTCAGATGGTTCTTACACAGGAGAAGTGAAATACCGCCTGACCCAACGAATAGCGATATTCCTCGCCACGACGAGAGATGACCGAAAGACCATTTTCAACCGAATGCGCGTCGCGTACGATTTGCGTAGCGCGGTAGCACATGGCGGGAGGTACAAAAAACAACTGCCAAAAAAAGGTGACGGAACCGTACCCACTACGGATGAATTTGTTTGGCAGATTCAGGAGTATGTTCGCATCGCGGTTATCAAGAGCGTACAACTGGCGAATCAAACAAGCGGCTCAGGAAGCTTGTTGAATTGGGACGACCTCTGTTTAGACGGATCGACTATTCCCTAAGTGAAGGATTCATGTGGAAACTAGCAATGCCCAACTTCGATTGCATCATCCTTGATACTGAGCCTCTCCGAGCGAGTGGTTGGCCAAACATCTCGGCAAGGCTGAGAGGCCTGTTGCGTCTTGCAGGACGTTTCGAACTGCCACTGTTTATTTCTGAAACCGTTGAACTCGAACTGGAAAAACAATGGTTGAGGAAACTTCAGGGCACGTCGGGTGCTGTCACTGAATCAATACGGAAACTGAACGCCATTTACGAACCGTTGGTTGTTGAAATAATTAACGTGCAGTTCGCCGATGTAAATGACGTTCTTAATAGCTATCGACAGCTCGTGGCCCAAATACGAGGCGAGTGGAACATTCAAAACATTCCTCTGACTCAGCGGACCTTAGAATCAGTTCTACAAATGTCCGTCATGAGAACGCCGCCTTTTAAAGAAGTCGCCAAGAACAACGAGGTGGCAGGATTCCAAGACGCGTTAATCTACTTGTCGACGATTGACTTCCTAGCGCAAGCACATCTTATCGGTGCTTTCATTTCTAGAGATGGGATCTATGCAGATCGTCGGGGAGAGTTGACAGAGTATGCAACGCAAGCGGGCGCCACAATCCACTTCTATCAAGACGTTGAAGACGTGATTAACGAGTTAGTAAACGAGTTGGTCGAACAGGCCAGTGTCGAACTTCGGGAACGATGGAACCGAGAAGAGCAATTAGCAAGACAGGCGATTGAACAGAATACTGATCAATTAAACGACTTTCTTACGTCGAATCTGAAATTTCCCGAAATGCAATTTGCAGCGGGTAAGATCATAGAAGTCTATAAAGTTAGACTCTTCGAAGTAGGCAACACTAGAATTCAATACGCGCGAGAACCAAACTATGAGCAACCATTCAATGTAACATTCGATGCAAAAGTTAAGGTAGAAGTGCTGATAGATACTTCATACTTTCAACCGTTTCTAACTGCACTGCGAACAAGAGAGGTGGGCGCTGGGGAACCACCGGCAGAGACAGATCTTCCGGTTCCGAAAGGTGACGTGGAGAGGAAGGATGTGACTTTTAACGTGGAAGTCGAGGCAACAGGTACGATGCACGAAGATCGATACGATAACGTAGTCTTTACGTCGTCAAGGCTACGTTGAGCCTAACTAACAAACCATGTCCCTTCAAATTCGCTGGGCAGACCACTCGGGTTGACATGCCGCAGTCACGGATTTGTTGACAGACTTATGATTAACGAATCTGACTTCCAGCAAATATATGTAGGCAGGCCTCAATCACCTGAGCTCGAAAATCTCATGAGTGAGGCAATTCATGATGTGCTCAAAATATTGCTCAGCGACGGCTACCTTTATCAGAATCGGTCCATCGATTTAGGAATAATCATAGCGAAAGCTGACCAGGACTATTCTTCGGAAGCACTTGCTGACGAGTTCAT
>JBOGOU010000071.1:0-30802 GCA_050748205.1 Pyrinomonadaceae bacterium
ATGTGACGGACGATCCCTCGGCGCGCCTTGCTCATGCTTTATTGCTCGCGGAACCTCCGACGAGATGTCTTGAATGAGTGTTCCTCCGCGAGACACATTTAGGATCTGCATGCCGAAACATATTGCGAATAAGGGCAGCCGCCTTTTTTCGATCTGGTCAAGCACAAGCAAATCAGTTTCGTCTTTAATTGCATGAACACTGCCCAGCGTCTGATGAGGCTCGTGGCCATACCTGAGAGGATCAACGTCTGAATCGCTTCCAGGAAGGAGAACTCCATCCAGCCTGTCTATTACGCCAGCAATATGTTCAGCATTGGGGATTAGGCTGATGTGCAGAGGAGCGCCGCCCGCCGCTTCGACTGCCTCGCTATAGTGACGAGAGAGGTAGAAGCGGTCGGTTTCAAGCTCAATACGCATCGTTATTCCGATACATGGTCGGTAGTTCTGCATGTCTAGTCACCCTTCAGCAGTGTTAGCTGCCAGCAATCTATCAGGAAGGTATCATAGCGCAAAGTTTGGACTGGCATCCTGGTTCTTTTCTCGGTTTTCAAGCTTTACGTTAAGAATGGGTATCCAACTGATGACTCTGACGAATCGCTTTTCAAAGTGAACCAATAACATGGCGTCAACTTGACTTACATTCGAGCGACTTTCTATAGTGCTTGTTAATAGAAATGGGAAAAGAATCTTCCAGCATCCGCGGCACGACTGTGCTGCTTGTGCGTAAAGACGGTCGGGTGGCGCTTGCTGGTGATGGCCAGGTAACGCTCGGTGAAACTGTTATGAAGTCGAACGCCAAGAAAGTGCGTCGTCTTTACAACGACCGAATACTTGCTGGTTTCGCCGGGGCCACTGCAGACGCGTTTTCCTTGCTCACGCGCTTTGAGAGCAAGCTCGAGCAGTATCATGGCAACCTGGAGCGGGCCGCGATCGAATTGAGCAAAGAATGGCGCACCGATAAGGTCCTGCGACATCTTGAAGCGCTTCTTGTCGTGGCAGACAACAAGAACTCTTTTCTCCTCTCCGGCAACGGAGATGTGATCGCGCCGGATGATGGCGTCCTAGCGATCGGTTCAGGTGGTTCTTACGCTCTGGCTGCGGCCCGGGCCTTACTAAAGCACACAAATCTGTCCGCCCGCGATATCGCTGTTGAGGCCCTAGGTATTTCCGGCGAGATTTGCATCTACTCAAATCAAAATATTGTCGTCGAGGAGCTCTGAGGAAGCTGGACCGGAGTCATCTGTTCGGAGCAGGTGACGCGGTATTAAGATCCAAGCGAATCTAGAAAATGGTTATTTATTTAGCAGGAGAAGTTGACGAAGAAGTTCGGCTCGACGAAATGACGCCTCGTCAGATCGTGGCCGAGCTGGATAAACATGTCGTTGGTCAGCGCAATGCAAAGCGCGCGGTGGCTATTGCTCTGCGCAATCGCATCCGTCGCCAGAAACTTCAACCCGAGATGGCTGTGGACGTGATGCCCAAGAACATCATCATGATCGGCTCAACCGGCGTCGGCAAGACCGAAATCGCCCGGCGCCTTGCCCGCATGTCAAATTCTCCCTTTCTTAAGGTTGAAGCGTCGAAATTTACGGAGGTTGGATACGTCGGACGTGATGTCGAAAGCATGATCCGCGACTTGACCGAAATCGCCGTTGACATGACTCGTCAAGAGAAGATCGAGGAAGTTGCCGAGAAGGCTGAATTGGCTGTCGAAGAGAGAATCCTCGACGTACTGTTACCGCCACCTCGCTCAGCAACTGCTCTCTATGATTTCGACTCCGAAACGACTGAGGATAACGCTACCGAACTGGATAGCAGTACGCGCGACGATCAGTTTCAACGCTCACGCGAGAAGTTTCGTTCTCAATTGCGCAGTGGAAAGCTCGACAATCGCTTAGTAGAGATCGAGGTGCGCGAAAAGAGCTTTCCGGTCATCGAGCTTGCCGGGCCGCAGGGGGTCGAGGAGATGGGCATCAACATGAAAGATATGCTGGGCAATCTCTTCCAGGGCCGGTCTAAACGGCGCAAAATGCGCGTCGACGAGGCAATGGAATATCTCATGCAGGAGGAAGAAGAACGCCTTATTGACATGGACCAGGTGGCCAGGGCCGCTATTGAGCGCGTCGAATCCTCCGGCATGATTTTTCTGGACGAGATTGACAAGATTGCCGGAAGAGAATCCGGACACGGTCCCGATGTCTCACGTGAAGGTGTCCAGCGGGACATTCTGCCAATCGTCGAAGGAACAACGGTCAATACGCGGTATGGAATGGTCAAGACTGACCATATCCTCTTCGTCGCAGCCGGAGCGTTTCACGTTGCGAAGCCTTCCGATCTCATTCCTGAGTTGCAGGGCCGGTTTCCTATTCGGGTAGAACTTGATTCTCTAACGGTTGAAGATTTCAAAAGAATTTTGACTGAACCCAAAAACGCCCTAATCAAGCAGTATCAGGCCATGATGGAAACGGAGGGCGTGACAATAGAATTCAGTGCCGATGCCATCGATGCAATTGCCAATTTTGCTGCCCGCGTTAATGAACAAACCGAAAACATCGGCGCTCGCAGGCTACAGACCATCATGGAGAAACTACTGGAAGAGATTAGCTTCGAAGGGCCGGACCTGGAGCCAAAACACCAACATATCGACGCCGCTTACGTTGACGGCATGCTCTTAGAGACTGTGAAGGATCAGGACCTGAGCCGGTACATTCTGTGAGAGACACATTGCCGCTTAACCCCCGTATCTTGTTTTCCACAATCGTCAATAGGCATAAAACGTTATGCATTATGCTTTGCCTCGCATTCGTCGTGGCCGGTTGCGGGAAGCGCCGGCCGCCGTCACCGCCGGTGGAGCGCGTTCAACAACGTACCGAGCTTCTGTCGGGAGTGCAGAGGGGTAACCAGGTGATCCTGAGCTGGCCCGCTCCCCTGCGAAACGCGCCGGATGAAAGCGTGCAAAGCATTCGACGGATTGATGTATACCGGCTGGCCGAAAAGCCCACCGCTCCCCTGCCCCTTACTGAAGAGGAGTTTGCTGCGAGGTCGACGCTTGTAGGCTCGGTAACTTACGACCAGATCAAGAACGCAACCGACACTCTTAATTACATCGACACACTTGAGCTTGCAGGTGGACCGGCGCGCCTGCGCTACGCCATTCGCTACGTCAATGCTTCGGGACAGCGTGCTGCCTTCTCAAACTTCCTGCTGATCGAACCATCCGCCAAGGTTGCTAAACCGCCCACGATAATTACCACCGGAAAAGAGATTGGCGAGACGGCCATAGCGATAACCTGGCAACCCCCGGACGCGAACATCGATGGCTCAACTCCCGTCAACCTACTGGGTTACAACGTCTACCGGCTGGACGAATCCCAGAAAGAAGTTAGTCCAAACCCGATCAATTCCTCGTTGGTATCGGGTAACCAGTATGCTGACACAACCTTCCAGTTTGGTCAGAACTATAGATATTTCGTTCGCTCAGTTTCTCTCGGAACTGAAGGCGCTCAAGTGGAGAGCTTGAATTCGAATTCTCTTTCCGTTTCGCCGCGCGATATCTACCCACCTTCGGCGCCGGCCTCGGCAAGCATTGCCCCGGCGCCCGGCCGGATCTCGATCTTCTTCCCCTCCAACCCTGAAGCGGACGTGGCGGGCTACAATATTTATCGCTCTACTGATCCCGACTTGCCAAAAGAGCGCTGGACCAAGTTGACTCCCTCTCTCCTGACCCGCACTACATTTCAGGATGAGAACGTCGAATCCGGAAAGCGTTACTACTATTACTTAACGGCGGTTGATCAGGCAGGGAATGTCAGTGCGCCGTCCGAGGTGATTTCTGAGACAGTACCTTAACCAGGGAAAAGGGCGAGCGCTCATCAATGCGTATCTGTCGGTTCACAACCTCTGAAATATTGACGCCCCGTTTCGGCATCGTGGACGGAGACTCGATCCTGCCCCTGGCCGAAGAAGAGACAATCCCGATCGCCCCCGATCCTCGCACCGGTAAAAGAATCCCACTTAAAGAAGCCAAACTGCTTGCTCCAGTTGCTCCTTCCAAAATAGTTTGTGTTGGACGGAATTACCGGGAGCACGCTGCCGAGCTGGGAAACAAAATGCCGGACGAGCCTTTACTCTTCTTGAAGGCGCCGTCCTCGGTGACCGGGAGTGGGGACCTCATTGAGTTGCCGGCGCAGTCGCAACAGGTAGAACATGAAGGGGAGCTGGGGGTTGTTATCGGACGCAAAGCGCGGCGGATTTCCACGGATGAGGATCCGCTAAGCTATGTTTTGGGCTACACCTGCGTCAATGATGTAACCGCGCGCGATTTGCAGCGCAAAGACGTGCAGTTTACGAGGGGCAAATCTTTCGATACCTTCTGCCCGGTGGGGCCAACTCTAGTCACAGATCTCGATCCCCTAGATTTGGAAGTAGTGGTTCGGCTGAACGGTGAAACAAAGCAATGTGGACGAACATCGAGCATGGCCTTTCCAGTTCCCTTCCTGATCAGGTATATAGCGGAGATCATGACGTTGAATCCTGGGGATCTGATTGCAACCGGCACGCCCGCCGGCGTTTCGGCTATGAGAAACGGGGATGTCGTCGAGGTTGAGGTTGAAGGAATAGGGGTGCTTCGAAATCAAGTGAATTGAGCCGCTGGCAAGGGCCAGTGAGAAAGACACGGAGACGAGGGGACACGGAGACAGGGCGAAACCACAGTTCTGAATAAGAACTCCCCGTGTCTCCCCGTCTCCCCTTCTCCGCGTCGCAAGTGCCAGTTACGAGTTCTTCCCAAACCGCGGGAATCGTTTGGAGGTAATAATGAAGTTCTTTCTTGATACGGCAAATTTGAATGAGATTCGGGAAGCAGCAGCCTTCGGCATTGCCGATGGCGTCACCACAAATCCATCCTTGATCGCCAAAGAGGGTGATGTGGATTTCGAGCAGCACATCGCTGCGATTTGCGAGATTGTTGACGGCCCAGTGTCCGCCGAATGTACTAGCGAAGACACAGACGGGATGCTGCGTGAAGGACGCGAGTACTCGAAAATCGCTTCCAACGTGGTAATCAAATGTCCACTCACGCGTGCGGGACTAAAGGCCACACATCAGCTCTCGGACGAGGGTATAAGGGTCAATGTCACGCTCTGTTTTTCCGCAGGCCAGGCAATTCTGGCAGCCAAGGCTGGCGCTTCCTTCATAAGTCCCTTCCTTGGTCGACTCGATGACATTGGTCAAAACGGATTGCTCTTGCTGGGTGAGATAGTGGAGATTTATCGAAATTACGATTGGAAGACTGAAGTTCTGGCCGCCAGCCTACGGCATCCGATTCATGTCATCGAAGCGGCGCGCATGGGGGCAGACATCGGGACAATGCCTTTCAAGGTCATTGATCAGTTGTTCAATCATCCTCTCACAGATAAAGGGCAAGCCCAGTTTTTGGCCGATTGGCGCAAGAGCGGGCGAAAGTAGAATCAGCAATGATTACAGTTCGGGCCCGCAAGTACGACGGCTCGGAACATCGCACCTGGACTGCGCAGTTGCTACGGCAAGAAGGATCCCTACTTGTTCTTGACGCGACTTTCGAACACGAAATCAAGCATGACCTGCTCGGGACAATCGCGTCTGGAACCAGGAGCATTGAATATTACTGGCTCGACCGCTGGTATAACATCTTTCGTTTCGCTAAACCGACCGGCGAATTGCGAAGCTACTACTGTAATATCAATGTCCCGCCGGAATTTGATGGCCAACTGCTTAGCTACGTGGATTTGGATGTCGACATCCTGGTAGAACCAGACTTCTCTTATCGGATCGTTGACCTCGAGGATTTTCAGCAAAATGCGACGCATTTCGGCTATTCTGCGAACGTCCAGGTGAATGTAAGACAGGCCCTGGAGAACTTGATTCACCTTATTGAAGAGAGAGGCTTCCCCTTCGAGGATGGAGAGAGACAGCAGCGGGTAGAATCCTAGTTTGGAAAGGTCGAAGAGAGTTCAGTTGGTTGGCGCCACTCAAATACAGAACCGGGAGCGGAGTAGCGACCGGATGATATGCTCAACCGACTAAAAGAACTGTAAGACGTACATTGAATGCCGGCATCCGGTCGCTACCGCTCCCGGTTCCGTAGCGTTCGTACGCTCAAAGTCGCGTGCCCTTGATGAGAATTTCAAATTAGAACACTACCCAAGACCTTTATCGCTCGATTTGATATGACTTCAAAACAGCAGCCAAAACATTCAAAGTCAAAACTGGAAGCGCTCAAGGATCGCGCGCAGCAGGCTGAGCTTGGCGGTGGCGCCGAACGTGTTGAAAAGCAGCATGCTGCCGGCAAGATGACGGCGCGTGAACGAATTGAGTTTCTTCTCGACGAGGACACCTTTGAAGAGTTTGACAAACTTGTCGTGCATCGCTCGCGCGACTTCGGGCTTGATCAGCAGCTTCCCCCTGGTGATGGCGTTGTAACCGGCCACGGTCTGATTGATGGCCGTCGAGTGTTCGTCTTTGCGCAGGATTTTACGGTTTTTGGCGGGTCACTTTCTGAGACTCATGCAGAAAAGATCTGCAAGGTGATGGACCTGGCGATGAAAGTAGGGGCCCCTATTATTGGCTTGAACGATTCCGGTGGCGCACGCATCCAGGAAGGAGTGCTTAGCCTGGGGGGTTATGCGGACATATTTTTGCGTAACACGCTGGCAAGCGGGGTTGTTCCGCAGATCAGTTGCACGATGGGACCTTGCGCTGGAGGAGCCGTCTATAGCCCCGCGATCACCGACTTCAACATAATGGTGAAAGATACGTCCTACATGTTCATAACCGGTCCGGACGTAATCAAGACCGTGACGCATGAAGATGTGACGAAGGAGGAACTTGGCGGCGCGATGACTCACAATCGTGTTTCCGGTGTGGCTCACTTCGCAGCAGACTCAGACGAGCATGCGTTGCGAATGGTGCGCGAGCTGCTTTCATTTATTCCTTCAAACAACCTGGAGGACGCGCCCGCAGTCAGCTCCACAGATTCTCCCCAACGAACAGATGAAAAACTCAACACGATTGTTCCCGAGGCTTCAAACCAGCCATATGACATTCGCGAAGTGATAAATCTAATCGTCGACGACGGTTACTTTTTCGAGGTTCAGCAACACCATGCGCCCAATATCTGCATAGGGTTTGCTCGTTTGGCCGGTCGCTCCATTGGTATCGTCGCTAATCAACCGGCTTACCTGGCGGGTGTGTTGGATATCGATGCTTCCGTTAAGGGTGCGCGCTTTGTTCGCTTCTGCGACTGCTTCAACATCCCTCTGGTGACATTCGAAGATGTGCCAGGATTTTTGCCAGGAGTCTCGCAGGAGCATGGGGGCATCATCAGGCATGGCGCAAAGCTGTTATATGCTTTTGCAGAAGCAACTGTTCCTAAGGTAACCGTGATAACGCGAAAAGCCTATGGTGGAGCCTATTGCGTGATGGCGTCGAAGCACATCCGCACCGACGTCAATTTTGCGTGGCCCACTGCAGAGATCGCCGTAATGGGTCCTGAGGGAGCTGTGGGCGTACTTTATCGGCGAGAACTGAATGAGGCAAAGGACAAAGAGGCGGCGCGACGAGCGCGTATTGTCGAGCTTGAAGAGAAGTTTGCCAACCCTTATGTCGCTGCTGAAAGAGGCTTCGTTGACGAAGTTATCGAACCAGCCCAGACCAGACCAAAGCTCGTTCGTGCATTAGCGCTGTTGGAAAATAAGCGAGACACCAACCCACCAAAAAAGCACGGCAACATTCCGCTGTAGCTTTGAGATCATCGCGGCTTTTTTATTCGAAGGCCGGATTATTCCGGCGGAAAATTCGTGCGGCGGAGCAGCGCCTTCCAGCGTGGATCGGAATGCAGATTCTCAAAGGGCGGGTCTTCCTTGAGGGCGGCAAGCATATGACGTTCCGCAACCGCTTTCTCCAGAATCCTGAATGCCTCATCCTTGTCGCCGAGCGTCGCGTACACACCGGCAATAGCACCCAATTGTGCATCAGTGATGCCAGCTAGAGAAATATTAAACAGAGCTGAAAGTAGGCCAGCCTCAAAGCCCTCGGTATCGTTACCGAAACGAAAATACACTGCACCGATCACCGCTGAACCGCCTGTCCAAGTATGGCTAAAGCCGTCCGGCAACAAAAACGGGTCAATAAGTCCCAAGTAACTCTCCTTTCGACCGCTCACATAAGTGATATCCACAGTTGCTGCTCTTAGCCCACAATTGTTGTTTGGACATTGCCTTGCTACCCCCGCTCTCTGGAAACGCATCGCGGTGTTGCAGTCGATACTTATATCATCCACAGTGCATCCATTCGACGGATCGTCAGCATTTCCAAACTCATGCGGTTCTGGATAGTGGCCTATATTTTCCGGCCCCTCGGGCGGGGGGTAGTCTGTACCCACCTCTTGGCCCAAAGGATCAATCATCGCAACTCCCCACGAGCCCGAGGTTGTGCCAGTCAATGGCTCGACATGTTCAAACCATACCGTCCCATCTTGGCTAGTCGCTATCTTGTCTTTGCCAACGTATATTGAATCCAATCCGCGAGTGGAACTGGCAAGGGACAACAGATTTGGCCTTCACCTGGCCTGCCCCAAGGAGGACTGGGCGTGGGAGCTGAGGTTGGTTCCTAGCCATACTCACTAAGACCGATCTGAGCGGTGCTACAAACTTCTTCAGGAGCAGGCATCCCGCTAATCAGGTGAACATTGCGGCAATCAGAGTCTGCGAGCAACTTTTTTGGCCGAGCATCTGACTAGAAATCAGAAGGTTGGCTTAATACTGTCTTCGGCTTTTGGAGGCTATGCCACTCCTGGCTTTTTAGTGGCGGATCGTGCGTCTTAGATCATCACAGCGGATCAGCAGGAATTCAATCGCCGCGATCCAATAAATTTCCTTTGTTGGCTGATGGTAGTGGGGCATCCGTCACTTTCCGCCATCTGTGTGCGAATGATTCGCCAGTGAAATGGCATGATGTTAGGTTTTTAACAGGGCTCTCCGCCAGTTGCCGCCACGTGGCGAACCTTTTGCAGCACTTTCCACGATGCGGGGGGGTTGACCCTGTATGTTGAGCAAGTTTAGGTTGTGGGTTTTCTCTCACAGTTCAGCTCAGGGTTTCTTGAATGTCATCTTTGCGTTGTTGGTCAGGCAACGTAACTCCTCATCCTTCGTGGTAGGTCGGTAAGTAATACTCATAACTTCCTCACAACCATTGTTCTGCATCGTATGGATCATCACGCCCGTTTCCGCGCTTGCATACCAAGCCCAATTCTCCGGATGCACTTCTTGGTTCCGCTTATAAATTGTCTTATCCAACCCAAGAGTATTAACAAGAACAGTCGTCTGAGGAAAAACGGTTACGGATAAAACCGTGTCAACCGGAACTTTCCACTGGCCCTCTAGACTACGTTTACAAGAGCCTTCGGAGTACACGACTCGAACCTTTTCTTTTTTGGTTTCATAAGAATAGTTGCCAGCCAGTAATCCCTTCGGAGGTCCGAGTAAGCGTTCAACCTCGGCGCGAGTTGATTTCAATGGTACGAGGCCATGCCAAGCGTTAGATGGCAGTCGGGTTTCCGATTGACCGCGATCGATTCCGGTTAGCTTTTCGCGCAAAACCGTTCTATCGTCACCGGGAAACCAGACTCGTTGCGGCTCTCGCCAGCCCCTGGCACCCGAGTCTTGTGCGATCGAAGCCAATAATAGAGGCACCGACAAGGTTAGAAACTTTAAATGGTTCATGATACTTCTCCGTCATGGCTTAGCAACAGGACAGAATGCTCGCGTGACATTATGAAAATAACTGCTGTAACCGCCAGAGTATCTGTCCTTTGCGTTTCCTGTGTATTTCGGGTCAAAGACATTATTTTTTGCACTCAAAGACATTTGCGCAGCGTACTCAGGTATCCCATGTGCCTTGTTTGCAAGCTCATAGTCATCGTACCAGGCTTTTGAACCGCCCAAGTGAAACAGCTCATCTATAGTTACGACCGCGTCGCTCCATGTTTGCAATGCCGGGTCAGGAAAGGACGCCATTGCGATCTTAGCACCGGCAGGTATTAAACCAATCGGGTTCCCCCAACCTGCACTTCCCCGCGGTAGCGTTCGAGTATACTGGCCGCCCTTCTTTAGGAAAAGCGTAAATATTTTAGCGAGATCACCGCCCTCCAGAGCCGGATTCCTCTTAGAGCTAACAGCGTTGAGTATTCTCTTGGAAAACTCAACGCAGGGAGTTTTCGCCAAGGCTTCATCTACAAGCTTCTTGATTCCTTTACTATCAGGGTTTTGCGGAGCTACGCCTCCAAAGGATGTGGTACCTCCTCCTATGTCTATCGGTTCCCAATATCCGGGCACCATAGAATTGCTAGTTTTAACAACGGGCACATCCTCTGGATCGAAGGGATTCGGAATATCGAAATTGTGTCTCCGCTTTGGAGGCACCCAACGCAGAAGAGCACCCGGGCCAACTTTGGTGACACGTTGTACGTCAAGCAGCCAACTGAGACTTCCTCTACCGAGACTTCCGCCCATGATGCAAGGACCGGGCATCCCATCCATCATGCCCATGCAGCCTGCCGCGGGGTTCGTCAAGTCCGAGAAGCGTGAATCTGCTGGGCTGCCCCCAAGGCCATCACGGAGGTCTCCGTCTTGACCTCCGCCGCTGTGAGGCGGAGGTGCGGTAAGCGCCACATCTGCGCCGACGGGATCAAACTCAATCCGACTAAAGCCCTCCCCTAAACCAGTACTAAACTGACCTGTACCCAGAGGTGCCTGATGCTTCCATATTGGGCCGTTCTGTTGTGTCGTTAAAAGCTGGCCGTCCGGAGTACGGACATAACCGATTGTTTGCCCAGCGCTGTTGATCTCTTTAACGATGGCCCCGCCCAGCACAGTCGATCTTAGATAGTGCGTGGTCAAAGACCCTAAGGGAGTGGTTGACACTTCCTTAACTCGGTTTCCATCACCATCAAACCCGTTCGCCGTACTCGCGGCGTAATAGCCAAGGCCGCCCCAGACCTGACCGGTCATCAACTCAGTTTGACCGGCGGCGTCGTAGTTGTACTGTCTGGTCTCAATGGTTTTGAGGCGCCCATCAGCATCGTAGCCCCAGCCGGTGCGTCGCTCATTTAGGTAACTAGCAACATCCAAATAGTCATCCTGGCTCCAGGCCTCAGTGAAGCGATGAGTGGTGTGGCCCAAGGCATCATAAGCAAAAGTCTCCCAATAAGGCACGGCCTCAGACGTCTGGTTCGCCGCTCCGCCACTGCCCACCATCGTCAACCTTGCATCATGGTCGTAAGAATAGGAGCGATCGAAGTTGGCATCGGTCAGGTTGTCCACAAATCTAATGCGCCCATCATTGTAATAGTCATAGTTCTGGCTTACTACGCTGCCACTGATCTCGAAGTGGTTCACTTGCATGCGCGAGTCATAGCCGAATGAGGAAGTATGATTAGTCTCGTCAGTCATCTGCTTCATCCCACCCCATGCATGAGTCTTGAGAGCTGATTGTATGTGTAGGTCTTGCTCCCCAAACCATCGGTCATTGAGACGCGGTTACCTGCAGCGTCATACCCGAAGACAGGCGCAGTGGGAACTGTAATGCCTGCCGGTGCAGCGTAGGTGATTCCGTTAACCAAGTGGCGATTGTTGTAGCTGAAAGTCTGCGAAGCACCACGAGCATCCGTGATCTTCTGTACGCTGTCGTCTGGGACTGTCAAGCCGGGGGGAAAGTTTGTTTGGATACTCAGATTGGGACTGAGGTAGGCGAATGTTGCCCAGTATTGCGTGTGGGGAGCGCCGTTGACCGTCCAGCTTTGGGTAATCGTAGTGAGGTTGTCAGTATTGGGATCATAGTTGAACTTAATGGTGCGCGACAGCGTGTCAATTACGGTGTCGATCCGGCCAAATTCCGTGTAGTTGATAGTGATGAAGTTGCCATTACGATCTTTGATCTTTGTGCATTGATAATCAACGCCGTTCCACTCGAATGAAAGCTGCGTTCCGTCTGTTGTCCTTAGAGTCATCGGGTTCGTGCCGGTATCCAGCAGTAAATAAGATGAGTCGGCGGCCTCAAAAAGAGTTGATGAGCCAACCTGCCGCAGCTCAACTCGATCTCCATTCGGCGTGATCATCAAATAAGCGTATTTGCCCACCTGCGGGTTGAAGTAAAGTGGTTGAATTACCGGGAAACCCAGGCGGAAACCAGGGCTTGGAAAGCCACGGTCATCGTCAAACGAGATCGCGGAATTGCTCTTAGTCCACACCAAGGAGTTATAAGTAAGCGACAGGCCCAGATCGAGTCCTGCGCGTCCTGGCAGCGACACCAGCGGGACGCTCCAGTTAAAGTTACGCGAGAGTGGATCTTCTCCTTGGCCCCCGGTTTGGTTCCCCGGATCTAGCCGGGGACTCGCGGAATCACTGGATGCCTCGACATTGATGAAGAAATTGAAACTGCCTGACTGTTGAACGCCTAGCAGGAACTGCACATTCACGCTTGCCGCTGCTGCCAGAGGTTGAGGTAGTCCTACCGAGAGCGTTGCATTGTATCCTCCCCCGTTGGGCTGCGCGGGCGGTTCCTCAAGCGTTGTGCCCTGCACTGTCACCGTGCAGGGAGGCGTCGCCGGTGTCCCCGTCGCAGCGCAAGTAGCGGCATCGTTGATGTTCATCGTAACAATCGCTGTCGAGGTAATAGCGCGGAGGTCGGCAGTTCCGGATGGCGGAGGAAAGGTCGTCATCTTGGTGATGCGGAACCTCAGTCGTGTTACTGGCCCGCCGGTGTTGTTGACGAAGCGCCGTCGGAGTGAGAGTGTGCCCAAAGTCGAGGTACTTGTCGGGCCTGGCGTCAGATCTCGCACCCGGTTCGGCGGGAGCGAGGAGCTTATCGTGCCGTCGAGCATGAAACCCGGTACATGGGCATTTCGCTGGATCGGACTGCTTAGATTCTCCGGCCCTGGTGCTCCGAGCTTTGAGCCGAACGATGCATCGGTCGAGAGGAACTGGATGTCTGCGCTGTTACTGTTCGTATCTGCGGGTGTGCCCAGCTCAAGGTTGCGTCGTAGAGTGTACTCGACATTACCCACGCCGATTGCTGTCAACCCGGTTCCTTCGCGGTAGAGGGTTGAGTCTGACGTGAAGCCTACGGCATCAAATCGATTTCCCGTATTGAAGTTCGCTGGATTGGCCGTATTGAAGAGTGCAATGCCCACATTATCAGGAATGCCAGAAGCATAGCTGAGGTCACTCGTCGCCTGCGTGCTCAGGCTGTAGGCGCTGCCGGTTGCCAGGTAGTGTCCCCGCGCAGGTATCACGGTGTTAGTGGGAATGACAAACCTGACTGTGCCATCGGACGACGCAACGGCCCAGCCGCTCGATCCATCAGCCGTGCAAAGCGTAATCGCCGCATCGGTGTTGTTGTAAAGTTCGACAAACTCATCGTTGACTCCGCCGGGGCCGCGTAGCCGAAACTCACTAATGATGATTCCCGTTGGTGGCGTACACGTTTGAATAAGGAATGGGCCAGGAATACTGAACTGGGCGTTAGCGAGGTGCTCCTGCGCTGGCTTTTCAGACTGTAGCACTGCCGGCGGACCACTTCGTAAAGACACCAGCGAAGCCACGGTTTCCAAACCGCTCAGTCGGGCGCTGGCCTCTACGGTCCAACCGTGCACCCTGGCAGCATCAATGGGATCCTCAGCGAGTAAACCAATGAAGATCGAGGAGCAGCAGAGCAGCAGACAAGTTAATCGGATGGACCGTGTACGGTCGAGGGACCGGGAAAGCTTCATGGTTTGGCTCCTTATGGGAGTTAGAGCCAACGCTGCAGGAAACGAGGCAGTCTGCGCGATGGGGCGAACGTTTTCAGTGATTCGTTAACGCGAGGCTTTCGAGGTTAGCCCACGTAAACGACTGGGGCAATGTGGGCCAGACTCTATTCAAATCAAAACGAAAAAGTCAACAGGCAGGCTAAGCCAGGTTTTCACCTCAATGGATTTCCCGAACAGGCATAGCAATGATTTAGCTCGCTAATGATTCTGCCGGCTATATCAGGAGGGGAGCTAATGTCTTGGCGCGTAGTAGCCTTCGCGATAGATTAACTTTAGCTTTTGCTTGCGGAGCTCGGGATTGATGACCTCCATCCTGATACGGCGATGCGAGCCGTCGCGAGCCTTGTTCTTTGGCGAGTAGCCAACTGCATATTGCGAGCGCAGTTCCTCTTGGATCTGTCCAAACGCCGCGCGCAGTTCGTTCTCATCACGAGGGAAGAAAGCACGACCGCCAGTGCGGTCAGAGATCTTCCGCAAGGAATCCTGCTCGACTTTGTACAGCTCCGGATCCCCAATGCCAATGCTGTAGACCGCCACGTTGTTCTTCACCGCGGAATCGATCGCATCCTGTCTTCTTATTGTGCTGCTTGTGTCGTCGCCGTCGCTCAGCAGAATTATCGCCTGGCGTGAGTTATCAGAACTGTGCGTCAACACCTCGTTGGCGCTGGCCCAAACGGCGTCCCAAATACTTGTCCAGCACAAGGGATCTTCCTGAACTGGTTTCTCTTCGTCACACTGTGGATTGTCTGCTGGAAATTCAACTCGCAGAAGATCGATTGTTCGATTAAGCCGGGAGACATTTTCGGTTAACTGCTGCTCGACCCTGGGACGACCTGTAAATGAAACGATCGCAACCTTGTCCTTCTCAGGCCTCACTACGGACCGGATAAACGCTTTAGCAGCATTCTTCTCATCGGGAAGTGTGCGCTCCTGCGATTTACTGGTGTCGACAAGGATTACCAGCGTCAGGGGTCGATCCGTCTCGCGCTCAAAAAGACTGATCTCTTGTGGTGTTTCGTTCTCATAGATGCGTACGTCGATTGGGCGCAGCGTGGTAATAAAATGTCGATCTCGATCAACCGCTGTGAAGACCGTGTTGACAAGATCAGTATCCACTCGCACTACTTCGGCCTCAGGCTCTTCTTTAGTAGTGGTGGGAACGCTGTTTCTGGGTTGCTTTGCTGTGGTGGTCACAGTGCGCGGTCGTCGTTGATCTTTTGGCACCCTTTCCTGAGCGCCTGTTTCCTGCGAGTTGAAGGTTGCCAGCGACGCCAGAGCGACAAACGTTACGAGTACTGATCTAAATAACATAGTCAAAACCTTAGTTCGTTTGCTTGACCCCGTTGTGTGAGCAGTCAAATGGGCAGTACCTGGATTGGAACTGCCCAAAAGAGTGCCCCCAAGGCGATGAGTTGCAGTAAAAAGCGACCGCTTATCTCGCCTTAGTAACGGCGGTTGCGATTACGGAGTTTGTAAGTATAGAGGGCCGAGCCACCGCCGCCCGCGAGGGCCCCGATGCCAGCACCCTTCTTACCACCAATCAAACCTCCGATTAGGGCGCCTGAACCTGCGCCGATCGCTACGGTCAGCTTGTCACGATGTTTTTGCCAGAAGCTCCTGCTGCGCGGCTGGCTGGAATAAACCGGTCGCGAACTCGAGCTGTAACGCCGACCGCTATTGCGATAGACAACGCGGCTGGGCTGGTAAACAACAGATGACGGAGCTAACTCACGGGTGCCTGTGACGCCCGCTTCGGCTGCCCTGAATCCATCAGCAAACCCGACCTTATATGCGCTCTGCTCCTCAGAAGTATCAAATTCAGCCGGAATAAACTGGTCGCCTGCGCGTACCTGCGATACGGGCGTGTTGTACGCCTGCGTGTTCGCGGCAGACGTTTCTGCAGCTGACGTTGGCTGGTTCTTGTGCATTACAAGCGCCCCGACAGAGCCGCCGACAAGAGCTGCAATCAATGCAACTGGTAGTAATTTATTGGTCATAATCATCTCATCTTCTCCTTAGTGCCTTTAAATTGTCAGTGCGCTAAATAAGCCGCACGCCCTTAGGGAGCAAGATGCGTTCCTTCCCGGGCAAGACTGCTCACACTTATCATGAAACCCTTTAATTCCTAGGGAATACGGTAAGATGTAATAAATTTACAATGAAACCCCATGATGCTGACGAAAAGTGTCTTTGCCCTGCTACCCGATATCGAATTGTCCCGTATGCGAAATGATCAGTTGCCTGGATGACCCAGTTTCACAGAGTCTCGGCAAGTTGATGGATTGGTCAAGGTCGGCCTCTCGTGATGAAGCGCACAAAAATAGGCCCGATCTGAACACCACCCGGCCTGAGTTCAACTCAAACAAGCACCACTCAACAAACAGAACCATTTGCCGTAGCCAATGGATCCTCAGTTCAACCTGGACGAAACCACTCGACCCTTAGCTCTGTTGCGAGCCAGCAGGCTAGTTGCAGTTTCTTTGCCTGGCCGTTTCGGGGAGGTTGCGTTTGGGATCCATTGACTACCGTAAATGGTTCCGTAGTTGAGTGGTATCAATCGAATGAGTGCACCGGCAGCCGCTTAGCTGAACGCCCGCTTATTGAGAGCTAGTTTTTCACACGGCCTCTACCGCGTGGCGGTACTGACCCTCCTTGCACAGAAAAAACGGCCAGAGAAATCTCTGACCGTCTCCATAATCTTCTAGTGCGTGACCTGCTACGCTGCCCGCTGCAGTTGCGCCGGTTTGCTGTCTCGCAAGAGTTCCAATGCCTTTTTCATCTGAACATCCTCGACTGCCGGCTTCACCACGTTGGGTTCCGGGGTAACTTCACGTTTGTCGTTGGGCTGGTTCGGTCTCGCAACAGCGTCGTCGTCGTTGCCGGTAAGCTCATCAGGATCGACAGCTTCGGCGAGTTCTCCCCGTTTCACCTCTACGGAAGGGGTGACTCCAGAGTGCGCGCGATCCTCGCCCAAAAATGGCTTGCCGCTTGCAGTGGCCCACTTCACAGTGGTGAGTAGCAATCCATCGCCTCCCCGCAAAGTAAACAGTTGCTGCTCTGCGCCGGCGCCGAAGCTCTTCTCTCCCACAATCTGCCCACGGTTTCGTTCGAGCAACGCCGAAGCGACCACTTCAGCGGCTCCCGCGGTCCCGCTATCGATCAGCGCCACGACAGGACCCGAGAAAATTGCCGCTTTAGGATCAGCAGTGAAGGTCTTTAGCGCCTTCCCCTCGCGACCGGTTGTCTGGGCAATGCTCCCGTCCTTTATGAAGAGATTAGCAACAGCTACTGCTTCAGTAAGCGAGCCGCCCGCGGTCCCTCGCAGATCAATAGCGATCTTTTGGGCCCCCTGTTTCATTAGATCCTGCAACCGAGCCCGAACGTCGGCGGCTTCGCCTTCTGTAAAACTATTGACGCGCAGCACGCCAATCCTGCCTGCGTCCATTCTGGCTTCCGCCGCTGGGGCCCTGAAAGAACCACGCTTCACCGTTAACGTAAGCGGCCTGCTGTTGGCACGAAGGATCCGCAACTTCACTTCGCTGCCTGCCGGACCATTGAGGAGTTGCTTGGCGTCATAGAGGGAAATATCGCGAGTGGCTTTGCCGTCGATGTACTCAATGATGTCTCCAGCGCGAACACCTGACTGATCGGCTGGCGAGCCCTTCATTGGAGCAATGACATAGAGGTACGAGGCGACCTGGGACATTTCAGCTCCGATTCCACTCAGATTGTCTTTTTCGTTCGAACCATACTCACGAACCTGGTCGGGCGTGAGATAAGTCGAATAGGGATCCAGCCCGTAAGCCAGGCCGCGCAGCGCCCCTGCGCGAACCTTTTCCATGTTTGGCTCATCAACGTAATCGTTTTGGATGTGCTGTAAAACGCTCTCGAAAATGCGTAGCTGGGCGTTGGGATCGTTTGCAGGTTGCTGGGCACGAGTAGAAATCCAGCCGCCAACCACAGTATAAAGCGTTAATGTGGCCGACAGGAGAATCAAAGCAAACTTGGCGCGGAATGACATTATGTACCTCTCGTTTTTACATCATCTGCCGGCACGCTAGAATGACTCTTCTGGCGCGCCAGACGTATCATACAGTCGGCAATTAAAGGGCGCAAGCCGAGTCGTCTTTCGGACTTAGCGACGCCTGCGCCATGCTTGGGAGTCAGGTTGCAATGTTTTTCTAATCGAATCTTGATGAAACAACCAGACAACAAGGAGAATCCAGCCGCCCCAATATTGGCGCTCGATCTTGGCCAAAAGCGAGTCGGGGTTGCCGTCTCCGACCGGCTGGCTATCTCGATAACCAAACTCCCCCCGCTTGACCGTACCAACTGGAAGCAATTGTTAAGCGATGTTTCTGACCTTTGCCGGCGCTTTGACGTAAGAACTCTCGTAATTGGTTTGCCGTTAAGCCTTGAAGGAACGTCGGGGACGGCGGCTATGGAGGCCCGGGATGCGGCGGAAAAGTTCGCACGATCACTCAAAGTGGCGGTCTATTTGCAGGATGAACGCCTAACTTCTGTGGAGGCCGAAGAGCAACTGCGTTCCGCGGGCTTTAGTGCTCGCGAGATTCCGGCACTGGTTGATGGTCAGGCCGCCGCCATCATTCTGGCCGATTTTATCGCTGGCGGACAACGGAGACTGTTGGTTTCGCTCCTTTGAACGCGCGAGTGGCGCGAGCGTAGTCCGGCAGCGGCGAAGAGAGAAGCAATCATTGTGAAACGCATACTATTAGTCAGTATTCTGATCCTTCTGCTGGGAGCAGGCGGTTTCATCCGTTGGGGGTACAGATACCTGCACACGCCCGCCGCTCACGCTCGAAGTGGACAGTATATCGAGATTCCCAAAGGTTCGTCCCCCGCATCAGTAATTAGAAAACTAACTGATGCCGGGGTGATAAAACATGAGTGGCCGGTGCTCGCGTACTTGAAACTGACGGGAGTAGGCCAACGATTCAAAGCGGGTGAGTACGACTTCCCCTCCCCGATTTCTCCGACGGCCGTTCTGGCCAAATTGCAAACGGGCGAGCGCCGCATGCTCCGCCTAACCGTAGTTGAAGGTTGGACCAGATGGGACATTGCTAATGCGATGTCGAAAGTACCGGAGCTAAAGCTGAACGATCCAAATTCAGCATTGGTGCTCATGAATGACGTGACACTCATACGAGACATTGATCCTCGCGCGAACAATCTGGAAGGGTATCTTTTTCCGGATACGTACGACTTCCCGCCGGATGCCACGCCCGACGAATTGATCACGATGATGGTGAAGCGCTTTAAAGCAGTTTGGAAGCCAGACTGGTCAGATAAGGCAGTCAACTTAGGTAAATCGCCACGCGAGATTGTGACAGTCGCGTCGCTAATTGAAACTGAAGCGAAACTCGCAAGCGAACGACCCATCGTTGCATCGGTCATTTATAACCGCCTCAAGCTGGGCGTGCCGCTGGGAGTCGACTCGACCGTGATCTACGCCTCTAAGCTGGAGGGGAAATGGCGCAATGACGGCAAGGTGTACAAGAGCGATATTGATCGCCGGTCGCCTTACAATACGCGCCTGCATAACGGCTTGCCCCCGGGCCCGATAGCCTCTCCGGGCGAAGGCTCACTAATGGCCGCGATCAGTCCCGAACAAACCGATTACCTCTATTACGTTCGGGAGCCGTCGCGCGACGATGGTGCTCACAATTTTTATGCTAACGAGAGTGATTTTGCGTTGGGTGTGCAGGCGCTTCGACGCTGGGAGCAAGAGCGAGACGCGGAGAATGCACGCCAGAAAGCCGAGGGAAGAAATCTACGGTGAATACACCTGGGTACGTGCTTGTATTTGACGAGGCGTTAATCTATTCTCGGTTCAGTAATCTCCCTCAGTGGTTCTGCTTGGCTCAAAAAGGGTGTGCAATATGATTCGGCTCACAAGCGCGTTGTTGATTATTTGTTGCTGCATCTCTGTTGCTCTAGCGCAGGGCAAAGGGATTGATAAGAGCAATGAAAGGGTTCGTGACAGCGGCTCAAGCCGCTCACCAGCAAACAACGGTAGCAAGAACGACGTGGGGGCTGGTCGTGGGATTGACTTCGGTAAGGGTCGCACCCCCGAAGTTCCTGCGATTCCAAATCCCTCGCGCATCGCAGCGCGCCGCGATGTGATCATTAAGGCAGTTCTCGACGTGATGCGCGACCAGAAGCTGATCGTGGACGAGGCCGCTTCTAAACCGTCGGAGGGCATTATCGTTAGTCAACCGTATACCTTCATCAAGGGAGCAGTAGTCTCTCAATCGGAACTTAGCAGGTACGCCGATACGCCAATCTCCGATACTCGCGGATGGACTCGCGGTCGCTATACGTTGACGGTTGAGATACAGCCGATTGATGGCACCAGCGCCAACGTCGCAGTCAATGCGAAAATTGAAGGCAGAACGGACGGTGCAACTGGCGCTGAATGGGTTACCTTACCGAGCCAAGGTTTGGCAGAAGAGGAATTTCTCGCGGGCTTGATCACCGCAATAACCGGTGCTCCGCCACCTGGGCGAACGCTTCCCACACCTTAAAGTAGCGCCTTGACTTCAAGTGATGCTTTAACTGTGTTTTTCGAGCTTCTCTAATCGATGCTGACTGATTCTACTGATACAGAGATATTGAACGACGAAAAGAGGTCTTCCGGCCGCAAGCTGGTAGCCGCCGCGTGCGCTCTTTTGATTACAGCTGCCTTGTTTGCCGGCTACACGTACCTGCGCAAACGCCACACGCAGCAGATGCTCGCAGGTTTTGCCCAGCCCCAGCAGACCGCTTCAAATCTTCCGAAGGGACCGCCGAAGGCGCATATTCTGGTGGACGATGCGCTCCTTAAGGCCGGGCACACACTGATTGGTGGGACCGTTAAGAACACGTCATCGGAAAAACTGAGTCGCCTGGCTGTTGGATTGGAGTTGCGACGCCGCAAGGATGGCTCTCTTGAGCAGACCTTTGTTCCGATTGAGCCTTCCGACCTGGAGCCGGAACAGGAAGGTCGTTACGCGATCAAGCTGCCTGCCCAGCAGTATATTTCCGTACGCCTGGTGGGGTTGCAGGGTGGAGCCGACCCCACGCTGCTAGCCTACACAACTTCTCAAGGACAGAAACGTCCGGCCGAAAGACTTGAGCCAAAGGTAGTGACCGTGCCGCGGCCGGGATCACGCGGAGGCGAATTTCTCAACTCGCCAGAGAATCCCGCGCGCGTCCCCTGAGGTCCGTAAAAAGACCTAACAGACCACCTTAGGTGGCAGCCTGGCGATTTAAAAACTCTCAGGTTGTGCTTGAGAAGTCGGCGTGACGATAATTAACGTGACGCCTGAACAGGCCAGGGGCCGGTAGGCCCCGCTTGAATACTGGGTACAACCTTTCAACCTGGCAGCCCGTCCCAGTGTTCGCCAGGGTCTCGTTCGGCCCAGGGCTAATGATACTGATGCAAGGACTCAAACCAGGGAAAACAAATTCGTCACCACCTGATTGGAATCCGGTATGCCTTATATTGGTGACCGCGATTCTTCTCGCAGCTTTCTCCTCAGCTTCTGGACAACAATCAACCAGGCCGCAAAAGCCGAACATCTCAAATACTGCCGATCAGGGCTCTCCCGACGACAATCAAAGCAGCAACCCTCTCGCAGATGAAATGCGGGTGAAGCGCGAGATAAAGTTCGCCGAGAAGGAGCATCGGCAGAATCTAGACCGAGCTAAGGAGGTTTCAGATCTCGGTCAGGATTTGGCCGCTTCATTCAAGAAAAAGAGCTCGCTTGACCGCGAGGATCTCAAGAAGCTCGACAAGCTTGAAAAGCTCGCCGTTCGCATTCGAAGCGAAGCCGGCGGTTCTGATGATGAAGGCACGATTGATAGGAAGCCCGAGGATCTCGCTAACGCAATTGAACGTATTGCTTCCGTTTCAGCGTCGCTCAATGACAAGGTTCAAGAAACTCCTCGCCGCGTGATCTCCGCGGCAATAATCGACAAGGCTAATGTATTACTTCAACTTATTCGCATTACTCGCAACTTAACCCGCAAGGTGTAGTGTTGAAAGCTAGGCTCACTTCTAATCCATTCCGGCGTACGTTCCAACAAAGGTCGCTCGTTCTCTGTGCTCTTCTGCTTGTTCCAATAACTGCCTACGCCCAGCAGGATGACGACGTGGTCCGAGTCAATACTGACCTCGTTGTTCTCAACATCACAGTCACAGACAGTGGGGGCGCATATGTGGCGGGGCTTCGTCTAGCCGACTTCAAGGTTTATGAAGACGGCAAGGAAGTCCCGGCCAAGCTCATTTCCGGCTTTAGTGTTCAGGAGTCGCCTTTCGCCTCAGTCGTCTTGCTGGACACTTCAGGGAGCATGGAAACTCGCCTGTCTTTAGGTCGCTCGGCAGCGATAAGATTTCTTGACGGTCTGCGGCCTGAGGATGTTGCGGCGGTCTACAAGTTTGATCAACGAATCGAACAAGTGCAAACTTTCTCTTCCGGCCGAGACCTGGCGCCTATGGCATTTGCCATTAGAGCAAAAGGAATGACGACTCTCTACGATGCGATTGTCGAGGCAGCAAAAGCGCTGGCCGAACGTGAGGAGCCACGTAAAGCAATTGTAGTGTTGTCTGATGGCATAGATACTTATAGTAAAACTTCAGCCGGCAAGGCGCTGGAAACTGCGCTTGCAGTGGGCGCCAGTATCTATGCCGTCGACATGTCAGCTACTGACGGTGCGCGATCGAATCAGAGTGCAATGGTCCTGAAGAGCCTTGCTGAAAAGAGTGGTGGTCGTTTTGTCGCGACGCCCGGCGGGCAGGCCCTGAGAGATGCCTTTTCCAGCATTGCCCAGGAGTTAGGCCACCAGTACACGATTGCTTACCGGCCTGTCGATCAAGCGCGGGATGGGCGCTGGCGAGCGCTCGAGGTAAAAATGTCGCGGCCGGATCTGGTAGTGCGGACGCGGAAGGGTTATCGCTCTCCGAAACGCTGAGTTATTTCCCGCGCTAAAGCAGTCGGTTGATTACAAGCTTGTCTGGGTGAGCAACTTATCCTGGTGGCGTTCGAAGGCTAATTCAATTAAGCGGTCCAGCAATCGCGGCAAAGGCATTCCTGAAGCGTCCCACATCTTTGGATAGCCCGAGACCTCAGTTAAACCGGGCATCGTGTTCAATTCATTTACAAGCAGACGCTGAGACTTCCGCGTCAAAAAAAAGTCAACTCGTGCGAGTCCGGCGCCGTCAACTGCTTGAAAGGCCCGGATGGCCATGCGCCGGATCTTTGCCACCAGGGATTTAGACACCGGGGCCGGAACCACAAATTCGACCCGCCCTGTATTGGCATACTTCTCCGTGTAATCAAGGAAGCGCGCAGCTTCGTCGTAAATCACATACTCGCCCGGAAGACTCGCACTCGCATCATCGTTACCGAGAACGGCGCATTCGATCTCGCGCGCATCAAGTGCTTCCTCAACAATAATCTTCCGATCGTAGCGCGCAGCCAATTCAATTGATTTGACGAGTGAACTCTTGTCCGTGGCTTTGGAGACTCCTACAGAGGAACCGAGATTAGCCGGCTTTACGAAAACGGGAAATCCGAGAGTTCGACTAATCCTGCGAATGACATCGGCTTGATTACTCTGCCATTGCGATCTCAGAAACCAGAGATAGTCACAAATAGGTAGACCGGCCTCGCGGAATAGCTGTTTCATTGCAACCTTGTCCATGCCGCAAGCAGAGGCAAGCACACCGCAGCCGACGTAAGGAATCCTCGCCATTTCCAATAGCCCTTGCAGTGTTCCATCTTCACCGTAAGGTCCATGAAGTACAGGAAACACAACGTCTAGTCTTTCAGAAGGCAAGGGGCGTCCGTTTGCTTCAAGCGAGATGAGACCCCGGTGTGATGGGTCACCCAGGATCGCGACATCACCCGTGTTCTTTGCCGCACCTTCAGACGGAAGAAGTGTCTGCGCGCTGGAAGGCAACAACTTCGCGGCATCGGAAGGCGAGAGCCACTTTCCTTCCTTGGTGATTGCTATAGGGAGGACCTCGTATTTTTTTCGATCGATTGCCTCTATGACGGCGCGTGCTGATCGGATCGAGACTTCATGTTCGCCGGATCGTCCTCCAAAGATGACTCCCACGCGGAGTTTTTTTGGCAATTCCCTGCTCCGATACTTTTAAAGAATCGTCTTACCAAGCGCCGAGAGAATCATTTCTACCCCGAGCTCGGCGGTTCGGTTGTTGACATCAAGCGCTGTATTAATCTCTACGACTTCCAGTGAACACATACCGCCAGCTTCGGAGATTTTCTCCATTGCGAGGTGTGATTCACGATAAGTGAGCCCGCCACGCACGAGCGTTCCCGAACCTGGAGCATCACCAGGATCGAGCGCGTCAACGTCGAATGTCACTGCGTAGCCGGCGGAGGCTTGCGATGCTATCGCGATAGCCTCGTCCATGCAGACGCTCATCCCTCGCTCGTCTATCTCGCGCATCGTGAAGAAGCGCATACCAAGTTTCCGGATCAGTTCGCGCTCACCGCGATCGATGTCGCGCGCCCCGACGTGCGCGCACAATTTCGGATCGAGCTTGGGGGTAAACCCAGCAATGTTTGTCAGCGCAGGCGCGCCAAACCCTAGAAGAGCCGACAAGGGCATGCCATGTATGTTTCCGGAAGGCGTTGTCTCAGGCGTGTTCATGTCCGCGTGAGCATCAAACCAGATCAGACCAAACGTTTCATTCCTTTCCCGGCAAAATGAAGCGACACCGGAGATCGATCCAATGGCGATTGAATGATCCCCTCCTAAAATGATCGGCAACTCACCCGCGTGCAATGTCTGGTGAACATCAGAGGCCAGTTGTTCACAGGCGTTGCTGATTTCGCTCAGGTACTTGAGTTTGTCGTCGGGCTTGGGGCGCGACTTTGGCCGCTCAACCCGCAGATCGCCAGCGTCGCACACTTCGTACCCGAGTTCAGCAATTCTCTCGTTGAGCCGCGCGACACGCAACGCGGCGGGGCCCATGTCGACACCCGCCATGCTTGCGCCGTAAGCCAGTGGCACGCCGAGAATTCTGACTGGCCGGCCGGGTGCCAGGTGAGTGGCGCTTTGCGCTTGCAGGGCTTTTGTGGTGGATTGGTTTTCCATAAAGGTCCGATGTTCGAAGGCCTTCTACCCACCGAGGTTGAAGCCTCCTCCGCTACCGCCCTGGGAGGGAAAGAAGGGTTTCAACAACCCGGCCAGCGCCGCCAGATTCCGAGTCTGAATTAAGAGCTCTCCGGGACCGGTAAACTCGGCAACAATGCCTTCGCCGCTCATCATGCTGCGAAAGAATCCGGCTGCGGCCTTGCGCAAAGTGTACTGCGTTGTGCCTTCCCAGGCCACCAGGTGGCCTGTATCCACCACGTAACGCTCGCCTGCCTGCAATCGTTTTCTATGAATCGCGCCGAAGGATGAAACGAGAAGCAAGCCCTGCCCCTGAACCAGCAAAACAAACAATCCCTCGCCGCCAAAGAACGACTTCGCGCCACCCCACTTTGTATCGACAGTTAGACTCGCATCTCCGGCCAGGTAGGAGCTTGATTGGACGAAGAATGACTGGTTGCTCATCTCTATCGCCGCTATGTCGCCAGGAGCGCCAGGCGCAAAAGTGACCTCACCTGGTCCTCCACGCGCCGTGAAAGTCGAGACAAAAGCTGACTCACCTCCGGCCGCGCGTTTAATCGCGCCAAGAAATCCGCCCTTCATCTGTGACTGCAATTCGACGTTCGCGGACATTGACACCATGGCGCCGGCCTCCGCCTGGATCGACTGTTCAGCCTGAAGCTTGATGACCGCCAGCGAAAACGAGGGTTGATGTAATACTTCATAGTTATAGCCACGACCCTGACCGCGAGAGTCCTCATCGATGTGAATTCCCTGCTGGCCACCGGCACCGGCAACTTGCGCGGGCGAGCCGGGCGCTGCGTTTAGGCGATGACCACAGCTACCGCAAAAACTTGAGCCGTCGATCATCTGGGCACCGCACTTCGGACAGTTCATAGCACTACTCCTTGAGACTTTTCTTTAATAATAGCCACCGCTTCCTCAGCCGAGCTCGCGAAATCCAATGCCTTCACGTCATCATCGCTAACAGCGAGATACTTCTGCCACGCTCGCACAATCGGAGGCCAACATTCGCCGAGCAACACAAGCGGCCGCGGGCCGATCACGCGTGTTTGCATCTTATTCCACACCAGCGATAGCTCGGTCACAGTACCCATCCCCCCGCGGATCGCAATGAAACCAACGGAGCGCGTTATCAACTGTTGCAGACGTTCGTAAAAATGAGGCGTTGCGACCTTGTCAGTGAGGTAACGATTTGGTTCCGCTTTGAACTGATTCATTACGATTCCCAGCACGCGTCCGCCAGTCTCGCGCGCGCCCCGGCTAGCCGCTTCCATCACACCGAGGTAACCGCCAGTGCAAATAGTGAAGCCTGCACGGGCCAACAGTTCGCCGACGCGCTGCGCCTGAGCATACTCAAGATCCGGTTCGCCGCATTTCGAGCCGCCGAAGATTGTCACAATCCTCTCTGGAGTGTCGTTCGACATCAACATTCCTGTGGTACGTCAGCAGTGAGCATCAGCGAACCGTTCTGGCGATACTGCACGAAGTCTTCTCGGGTCTTGAAAGTCGTGCCCGTATAGTTTTCCGGCACCGGAGTTGGATCGATCAATCGTTCATGTCGCACATTTGTGAATCCGGCACGCGCAAACAGCTCACGATAATCGGCCACGCTCAGTAGCTTGACCGGCACATTCAACGTTTCAATCCATTGATGTGAAGGAGCATTTTCCTGATAGAGGTCAACGACCGTAACGAAGAGACCACGCGGTCTTAGCACCCTTCTTATTTCTCTCATAGCGGTCTCGATGTCTGCGTAGTAGTAAAGTGATCGATACCCACGACGCGACCTGCGCGTGCCTGCTCCGCCATCAACCTTGCTGCCCAGCCTGAGCCGCAACCTACGTCCAGAACGTTACCAGTGCTGGGGATGCCCATTGAGATGATTGCCTGCTCGCCAACGGGCCGGTGACCGCGCTCCATGCTCTGACCCTTGCCGGCTCGAGCCCATTGATTAAATTCTAAACGGAGATACTCATTCATTTGTAGATGGTAAAAGCTCAGGATAGAAGGCAACCCACTGTGCTAGGGCCGAATCCGGTAGAGCATCCGCGGGAATGGAATCGTTTCTCTGATGTGCTCGATGCCACACATCCATGCGGTACATCGCTCAATGCCCATACCGAAGCCTGCATGAGGCACACTGCCGTAACGGCGCAGGTCCAGATACCACTCAAATGCCTCCTGAGGCAGCTCGTGAAGGGCCACCTGCTCCTGCAAAAATTCGAGTGACGTCGCCCTTTCGCCGCCACCGATCACTTCACCGTAACCTTCGGGGGCCAGCACATCCACGCCCAAAGCCAGTTCAGCGCGTTCAGGGTCTCGCGCCATATAGAACGCTTTCACCGCGGCGGGATAATGATGAACCATCACTGGCTTATCGAATTTGCTCGAGATGTAGGATTCATCCGGTGCACCGAAATCGCCTCCCCACTCAAAGCGGTTTTCAAGTTGGCCTCGCTCATGTCCTTCTTGAAGGATCTTTACCGCCTCGTCGTAATGCAAACGTGGAAAGGGAGCGATGATAGACTCAAGTTTCGACGTATCGCGTTCCAGGACCTTCAGCTCCTCTGCCCTGTCTTCCAGCACTCTTGCCGCCACGTAGGCCAGCATCCGCTCCGCGAGGATCATCACGTCATCCAGCTTCGCGTAGGCCATCTCGGGCTCGACCATCCAGAACTCAGTCAGGTGCCGGCGTGTCTTCGACTTCTCAGCGCGAAAGGTGGGGCCAAAGCAATACACCTTTCCAAACGCCGCGGCCGTCGCCTCGTTGTAGAGCTGGCCGGACTGCGTGAGATAGGCCTTTTCACCTTCGAAATAGTCGACCTCAAAAAGCGTCGTTGTTCCTTCGCATGCAGCGGGCGTGAGTATCGGCGCATCGCACAACGTGAACCCGTCGGTGTCAAGGAAGTTACGCACCGCTTGTACGACCGTGTGCCGTACCTTCAAAACTGCATGCTGGCGCCGAGAGCGCAGCCAGAGGTGCCTTTGGTCCATCAAGAATTCCGTGCCGTGTTCTTTCGGCGTAATTGGATAATCATGAACTGCCTGCAGCACCTCAGCATCCACGACGTCGATTTCGTAGCCGCCCGGAGCGCGTTCGTCGGCTCGCACAGTGCCGCGAATAGACAGCGCGGATTCCTGGCCCAGTCCTTTCAGAGCGTCCCAAACCTCCACTGGTACGGCGTTCTTTAATACAACGCATTGCACGACTCCGGTTCCGTCTCGCAACTGCGGAAAGAGAATCTTGCCGCTCGAACGCAAGTTGTAGAGCCAGCCTCTAAGCACCACCTGCTCACCGGCGTGCCTAGAGAGCTGCGAAATAGATGTAGCCTGTTCTTTGGTTGCTTCCAATGATTTCGATTCCGTAGCCATTTTCGAATTAGTTTGCCGGATTAATTTTTGTCGAATCTTTCGCTGATCGTCCTTCTAAGAGCCGGGAAACGTTCCAGCCACTCGGCCGCCTGTAAGACGATGAGAAATGTCGGATGAATAAAGTGCTCGTAGAAAGCACCGCGTCCGTTGACAGCCGTTTGATAAGAGAATGTACCGACAGCTTTCAAACCACGTTGGATGGTCATCAGACGAAACTCCCGAGCGAAATCATCGGGATCCAGTGGCGGAAGACCGAGCAACCGCCGCTCTTCCAGAAGCAAGAGCCTGTGGGCACGCAACTCAGCCAACGATGGTGGGGCTGGTTGTCGATCCAAGAGGAACGACACCAGATCATAGCTCGCCGGACCCATGCGCGCGTCCTGATGGTCCACCACCCGCAAACGGTTAGTATCATCCACCATCAGGTTGGCTGTGTGGAAATCACGATGACAAAGTACTCGTGGCGCCGCCGAAAGCTCCGCGGCAATATCGTTGAGTTCGGCCTTAAGCTCCGCGGCCTCGGCATGACGCAGCTTTTCCTTCCTCAAACTCTGGAAATAGTGTTCGACAAAAAAGTCGAGTTCCCAGGAGAGTTTTGCTTCGTCGAAAGCCAGCCGGCTGGAGATAGACTTTAGCTCCTGCGACTTCTCGGTGGCTTTCTGAATACGAGCAATAATATTTATCGCCTGCTCTTTGTATTCTTCACAATCTTCTTGAGATGCCACTTCGTAGAGCTGGCACAACTGCTGATCGCCGAGGTCCTCCTGGACGATAATTCCGCTGCTACCATCAACAGCAAAGACTTCGGGAACAGGAATATCAGCCTGCAGGAAGAGGTGTGTTACATCCAGATAGGGATGGAAGTCGGGATCAAAAGGTTCGGGATAGACTGCGGCAACCGCCTTGCCGGTTTCCCAGGGAACGCGAAAATACTTGCGAGTAGAAGCGTCAGGCGTTAGGGCGTCTACGCCGGTGTCGGTTATTCCTTTGGCCTTGAGGAAATTCAGAAGCCTGTCGGTGGGTGAGAGTTCGAAAGCGCTGGTAGTCACCTGTTTTGCTGAACTCATCTGCTGAAGGGAATCCGCCGTTCGGGTACTTCTCAAAAGGGGAGGAGACGGCACAGTCAGTCTCCCCAGGATTCGAGTAGTGTAGCGAATTGTATCATTGGGTTAGAGACACGACAAAGTTGTCGCCTCTAAACTCTCCTTTGAGCGCTTTCGGCGGCGGCGTTTTTCCCTCAACGAGTGAACGCCGCACAACCGCTGCATCCTCGATAATTTCGCCGGAGCCGATGCGAACGTCATCTGCAAGCACAGAACGGGTGACCCTGGCGCGGGATTCAACAGTCACATCGTCCCAGATTATGGCCTGATCCACGCCGGCCGCCGGGGAAATCACGCATCTCGATCCAGCGACGAAGCTCTCACCTCTTTCAGCAAGCAAAGCCAAACTAATATCCAGATAGCGCCGGAGAGTGGAGAGCTCGTACCACTTCCCTTCTCCGACGTGCGCGCCGACACGCTCACCTTTGCCCAAGGCTTGTGGGTATACGTCTGTCGTGGAATGAGAAAATACGCCGCGCGGAATGTAATCGAAGATACGCGGTTCAAGAATCTGAATGCCTGTGAACATTAATGGCGGTTCTCTATCGACATAATCCGCGATGGCCGGCATCGGCCCAAAACCTTTAAGATATCCTTCCGTCGTCTCGACCACTGTGAACCGTTCGCACTGTGGGTTTGGTAATAGCACGAGAGTAGCAATCGCTTCGGTGCGGCGGTGAGTTTCAAGCGCAGCCCTTAGGTCAATGTCGGTAATTATCTTTCCGTTTACGACGACAAACGTTTCATCGCCGAGTAAAGCACGCGCGTTGTCCAACGCGCCGCTTGTTCCGAGGATCTGCGGCTCCTCCACATAGTGAAGCTTTACACCAAAGGCGCTGCCATCGCCCAGGGCCACGCGGACGGATTCCGGGCGATGGTGCAGATTGACGATTATCTCGTTGCAACCAAAGCCAGCCAGATACTCGGCGACGTAACCAACGAGTGGCTTTCCAAGGATCGGGATCGCGGGCTTGGTACGGTCTTCAGTCAACGGCCAGAGACGAGTGCCGTACCCGGCAGAAAGAATCATTGCGCGCATGAAGCGCCCATTCTACATGATGTTCTAATTCCAAAAGAGTAGATGATTTCAGTTAGTGTCCTAATTTGAAAATCTCATCAAGGTTCTGCAACCGTGGGACGTACGAACGTTACGGGACCGGGAGCGGTAGCGACGGGATGCTATGCTCAACTAACTAAACGACCTGTAAGACGTACATTGAATGCCGGCATCCGGTCGCTACTCTATATATGAAAGGGCGCCCCAAAAGTAGTAGCTTGAGTTGTTCCAAGACTTCAAGTAAACACCGAAGGAGAGCCCTATGAAAACGTATTATGT
>JBOGOU010000072.1:0-1800 GCA_050748205.1 Pyrinomonadaceae bacterium
CGCATCCCGGCGCTCGCGAAGGAAGTTACACCCGGCTCAGCATTACTGACTCGAGCGCCGGCATGGATTCGGGAACACTCAAACGCATTTTCGACATTCCCAACTCCAATAAGACACCAGATCTCGCGAGCTTGGGTCTGCCTACCGTCTACTCTATCCTCAAACAATTCAAAGGCTACATCGACGTTGAAAGCTGGATCGGTAAAGGCACCCGCTTTGATATTTATTTTCCGCAAACACCTCCGGGTCCAATAACCCCACCATCAGTTGAAGACGACGATGAAGTCCTTGTCCTGCATCTTCTCCGTCAGCCAACTCAAATTGCTTTAAGCCCCGGAGCTCGACTACCCAATCTACCCAATGGTTCTTTAATCCTGGTCGCAGAAGACGAAGCCGACGTGCAGATTTTCATTCAACGAGTCGTCACCCGAGCCGGCTATGAGACATCAATTACAGGCGATGGAAGTGAGGCGCTTGAGCTTTATCGGAAGCTCACAAAGCAGGGAAACCAGCCAGCATTGCTCATTTCAGACCTTGGTCTGCCAGGTACGGACGGGCGCACGCTATGTAATGCAATAAGGCAGGAGCATCCAACCGCCCGCGTACTTCTCACCAGCGGCTATCGAATCGAACTGGAAGGCAACTCCAGAAAAACCAAAGACGGATTTGACTTCCTGCATAAGCCATTTGCGCCGAATATCCTACTCGCAACTATCGAGCGAATACTCTCAAAACCCACCATCTAGCACGCACTTCCCTCCAAAAACGCCTTAGAAAGCCCGCCAGATCACATATTATCGCCCTAACTTATTTAGAATCCGCGCTTTACCCTCGCTTCTAATCCGCAAGCATGTCGTGTTAATTACCAATTTGTTAGGCCCGCATCCGCAAACAAAAAGCCGGACCACGCTGTCCTAAATCCAGCGAGCCCGGCGACAGGGGACACGACTTTCTACCTACTATTCGCCCATTTTCACTCCCCAGCCCTTTTCTCGACACTTTTTCCCAAACGCACTCCGATCTAAGCCTAATACCTTAGCCGCCTGTGTCTTATTCCCATTACAGTGCCGCAAAACGCGCTGCATGTGCGCATCCTCGACCTCCTCCAGCGTCTGCATTTCTTCCGTGTTGCCAACCAAGGCACCCACAACCGGCACTTCATTCTCATTCAAATCACCGACTATTGCCCTCAGATCCCGCGGTAAGTCGCTAAGCAGCACGATCCCATTACATCGCTGTACCGCCGAGTCAATTACTGATTCCAGCTCGCGCACATTTCCCGGCCAGTCATAGGCCTTTAACGCCGCCATCACCGCAGTCGAAAACGCCACTTTCCTCCCAGTCTTTCTCGCAGTGATTCCCGCGAAATGCACAGCCAAAGGCATTACATCCTCTCGCCGGTCCTTCAACGGCGGCAGGAAAATCTCCGAACCCTTCAAACGAAAATAGAGATCCTCACGGAAACGTCCGGCCGCAACCTCGTCCACTACGTTACGATTACTTGACGCAATCACCCGCACATCCAGCTTGATCTCTTGATTCGATCCCACCCGCGTAATGCGGTGCTCCTGCAAGACCCGCAACAGCTTGACCTGAAATGCCGCTGTCGTCTCCGTGATCTCATCCAGGAAAATAGTTCCGCCATCAGCCTCTTCAAAGACGCCCTTACGATCCGTTACTGCGCCGGTAAACGCTCCCCTCATATGCCCAAAAAGCGTGCTTTCTATCAACTCCTGAGGCATCGCCCCACAATTCACAGCAACGAACTTCCGGCCCGCCCTGGAACTCATTTCGTGGATC
>JBOGOU010000073.1:0-12240 GCA_050748205.1 Pyrinomonadaceae bacterium
ACTTACAAGTACATCGAATTCGCCATGGCCTCCGTCCGGGAAGTCTACCTTTACGCCTCTCGCAAACTGCTGGTCGCACCATATGCCTATAGTCTGCTGAACTCGTTGTCTTACGACTTGGAACGCATATCTTTCAAGCCATCCACCTTCAAAAAAATACTTGACCCGGCGATCAGTTAAAGGATCAAAAAGTATCACTGGCTTGCATTCACGATCGTGGGCGACACCTTTACTGAAAAACTTGAAATCAGCAAAAAAGCCACTTGCCATAAGCCTATTTCCAAAATCGCAAATATCGTTCAGCGCCTCTTTCGGCAAGCCGGCTGCATCGAACCAACGTGAGCCCGAGTTGTGCGTCACACGACGTTTTACCGCCCGATAAAATGGCTCCAGCACAGGGAAATTTTCGCCCAATAGCAGCGAAGCACGGTCAGCCGATCCTTCAAGTCCGGTCGGCGGCTCCGACGGTCTGATCTTAAAGCCTCGCGCTTCAAGAACCTCCTGCGGCGTACGCAAACTTGCTCCCTTTGCAGGAACACCAGTTTGTACTGTATTTGCGCCAGCGGTTGATGGCCGTGTATCTGCCACTGTCTCTTTCTTCGGCAGAGGCGCCCCGTTAGCGTCACACACAGGCATGACTTCGACTAACAAGACCTGGACCTCTCCGATCATTCGCTGGACAATCTCCAGCTTGAGCAAGCCAGTCTGGGCAGGGCAATCCCACTCATCCTGACTGTCGTCGGTCAAGACGTTCAGCAAATCAATTTGGCTTCGCCCGATTTCCTGTTGGATGGTTTCGAGCTCTGTCACCACCGATTTTATTGCTTTCAGGTGATCGTTCATGACGTTCTCCCTTGAGGTGAACTACCGAGCAATTGAGTATTTCGCGCTGCGGTTGCTCCCAGGTTAAGAGTCTTTTGCGCTGAAGGCCGCTTTCCGTATTAGTGAATGATCATGATAACCTTGCTGTCAATCAGGCTTCCAGCAAAGTTTAATATAATAGCGAGACCGCGCTGATTACTACATCGTCAAGACTGATCGCCAAGGGTCATCGAAAGTGATAGAGATCACGTAATGTCGGGTGAAGTCGCAACGTCGCCCAATCTATGCAGTGTCGAATTTGTCAACGTGAGCTGACGCAGATAGAGAAGTCTTAGATGCGCCCCGAACATGGCCAGGTCGAGCCGAAAGCCTCAGGCCCAGGACCGCCTGGTCTCGCGCCCGCCCTCAGCCGGGCTGAGATCGCAGACTACGTGAAGCTTCGGCGTTGAAAATTTGCTTTGCACTGTCAGTTCCGAACGAAGAAGTGTGGCTCTGCGAAGGTTAGAAACATGGCGGTTCTATAAACGAACCTACAACTCCAATGCCCTACGACCTGTTCATCAGTTACTCGCGCAAAGACAATCTGCCGGCCGCAGATGGACGGCCCGGCTGGCTTGACGCGTTCGTCGCGGAACTTGGCCGCGAACACCGACGCTTCAGCACCGTTGAACTCAACGTCTTTTTCGACAAATCCGAAATCCGTGTGATGGACGACTGGAAACTCCGCATCCTCGCCGCCCTGCGCCAGTCGAAGCTGCTGCTGGCATTTCTTTCCCCCAACTACTTCGCCAGCCCCTACTGCCGCTGGGAATGGGAAGAATACGTCCGCCACGAGTCCAGTCGGGCTGTCAGCGACAATGGCATCGCCCCGATTTATTTCGTCGAAGTCCCGGGCTTCGAGTCGGGTCAAATGGAACAACAGATCGCGCACTGGGTGGACGATTTGCGGCGCCGAGAGTTTTGCGATTTGCGCCCGTGGATTTCCGAAGGCATCGAGGCGTTGCAGCGTGAGGACGTGCGCCGCCGGCTGGAGTTGCTCGACCAGCAGTTGTCGGACCGTCTCGAACAAGCCGAGCGCGCCGCCGCCGCGTTGGGCAACGTGGACCGCCACAACGAAAACTTTGTCGGCCGCAGCGAGGAACTCCGCTCGTTGCGTGAAATGCTCGCCACCAAAAAGGTGGGCATGGTCACATTACTGCACGGTTTGGGTGGCATCGGTAAAAGCGCCTTGGCCAATCAATATTCCCACGCTTTCGCCGACGCTTACTCCGGCGGGCGCTGGCTCGTGCGTTGCGAGGGTCAGGACGACCTCCGCGCCGCCCTGCTCCATCTCGCCGCCGACCCGCAGTTGAGGGTGGAATTCACGGACGCTGAAAAGAAAGACCTCGACTTGGCACTTCGCCGCGTCCTGTTGGAACTGGAGAAACGCAGCCGCGACAATGCCGATGCCAAACATCCGCCCGCCTGTCTGTTGGTTCTCGACAACGTCGACCGGCCCGCGTTGCTCTCGCCGGTGCAAGTGGATCGGCTGCCAAAGGCCGATTGGCTGCATCTGCTGGCCACAACACGCCTGACTCCCAACCAGCTTTTCAACGCGCAACGCGACCGCGCCTTTCTCGCACTCGATGAACTGCCCGAATCAGACGGGCTCCGATTGATCGAACTCCATCAGCCCGGCGGACGATTTGCCAACGACGCCGAGCGCGAGGCTGCCCGCGAGATTGTGCGGCGGCTCGGCGGATTCACGCTGGCCGTCGAAGGCGTGGCGGTGTTTCTCGGATTGCATGACGAAATTTCCTGTGCCGGATTCCTCGAACGATTGAAGCAGGAAGGTCTGGCCGCGCCCGAAGACGCAGCAGGGCACGAACAGGTGCGAATGACGTTGCGCCATCGCGAAAAACAGATTTCATCGGCGCTTGGCCCAACGTTGGCGCAGCTTTCGAGTGAGGAACACTTGGCGTTGAGTTACGCTGCGTTGCTGCCTGCCGACCAAATCCCGCTGCCCTGGTTGCGCGCTCTGGCTTCCGAACAGTTCCCCGGGTTGCGCGAAAATCCCAGCGAGGGTCGAGCCGGCCCGTGGCGGCAGATCGAGCGACGGCTGCTAGGTCACAGGCTGCTAATCCGCACTGCTGAGTTCAATGTCGTTCGTATGCACCGCCTCGTTCAAGAGTTGGTCGCAAATAATATAGAACCAAATCTTAGCCAACTGTTTCGAGACCTGCTTATCAAATATGCTGCGACACGGTGGCTGTTTCTCGAGCAGGAATGGTTGGAATGGCGTAACCGCTGGGAGATCGAATCATTGCGCGGCTTTGCCGAGGGGTTGCTAGACAGCGGCCATCGGCTCGCTACATATATAGCTAATTCGACTGCCCTAAGACTTCTAGATCTCGCGCGCTACGCTGATGCGGAGCCGTTGATGTGGCGGGCGTTGGAAATTGACGAGCAGAGCTATGGCCCAAATCATCCCAACGTCGCCACTGACCTCGACACCTTGGCGCAGTTGCTTCAGGCTACGAAGCGACTGGGGGAAGCCGAGCCTTTAATGCGGCGGGCGTTGGAAATTGCCGAGCAGAGCTATGGCCCGGATCATCCCAACGTAGGCAGCACCCTGAACAACTTGGCGCAGCTGCTCCAGGATACGAACCGACTGGGGGAAGCCGAGCCATTGATGCGGCGGGCGCTGGAAATTGCCGAGCAGAGCTATGGCCCGGATCATCCCAACGTAGGCAGTACCCTGAACAACTTGGCGCAGCTACTTCAGGCGACGAACCGGTTGGAGCAGGCCGAGCTCTTGATGCGGCGGGCGTTGGAAATTGCCAAGCAGAGCTATGGGCTAAATCATCCGAACGTTGCCACTGACCTTAACAACTTAGCCCAGTTGCTCCAGGACACGAACCGGTTGGCGGAGGCCGAGCCGTTGATGCGGCGGGCGCTGGAAATTGACGAGCAGAGCTATGGCCCCAATCATCCCAACGTAGGCAGAGACCTCAACAACCTGGCGCAGTTGCTTCAGGCTACGAACCGGCTGGCCGACGCCGAGCCGTTGATGCGACGGGCGCTGGAAATTCACGAGCAAAGCTGTGGCTCTAATCATCCCGACGTGGCCATAGACCTCAACAACCTGGCGCTGTTGCTTCAGGCTACGAACCGGCTGGCTGAAGCGGAGCCGTTGATGCAACGGGCTCTGGAAATTGACGAGCAGAGCTATGGTCCAAATCATACCAACGTCGGCAGAGACCTCAACAATCTGGCGCAGTTGCTCCAGGACACGAACCGGTTGGCGGAAGCGGAGCCGTTAAAACGGCGCGCGCTGGAGATTGCTGAGCAGAGCTATGGCCCCAATCACCCCGACGTGGCCATGGCGCTTAACAATCTGGCGGTGTTGCTCGGGGCCACGAACCGGCTGGCTGAAGCCGAGCCTTTGATGCGGCGCAACGTTGAAATCTTGTACAAGTTCACTGTTTCCACTGGGCACGAGCATCCCCATATTCGGGCGGCAATCAGTAACTACGCGGATTTGCTTCAACAGATCGGGGGAAGCGAGCAAGACTTGGCTCAATTGAACGCTATTGCAAAGGCACTAGGAATTGAGGTGAAGATTATGAACCCCATGCAGCAAAATATCCTTAAGATGTTTGGCCTTGACGTGCTCCCGGCAGATAAACAAGAGGAGGCCCTTGAGCGCATTGATAATATTGTCTTCAGGGCTGTCATGCTGCGCGTGGTCGACGTGCTCACCGATGCTCAAGCAGACGCATTCGATAAACTTCTCGACACAAGTGGAGGTAATCCCGAGGCTATTTTTACCTTTTTGCGAATAAACATTTCTGACTTCGACACAATCGTTGCAGAAGAGGTACAAAAGCTGAAAGCGATGAGTGATGCACTCTTAAACAAGAGTAGCGCCAAAGCCTAAATCGCAAACGTCGGACAGGAATTACTTTTCCATCAATCGGTCCTCTCTCTTCTATTCTTAGAATCCCCAGCGGTCAGGAAATTGATGAGCAGAACGATGGGCCAAATCATCCCAAGGTAGGCAGAGACCTGAAACGGCCTGGCGCTGTGGCTCCAGACCACGAAACCGGCTGGCTCAAGCCGAGCCTTTGATGCGGCGTATGGGTTTAAATCTTCTTCAAGTTTACCTCGCCAGCGAGCACGCATCCACACTTTCAAGCTGCACGCATAAGCCCATGCGAAGCTCTGCTCGCGAAAACACCAAATCTGTACGACGCACTCTACCACGTCACACTCTCGTAATTGGGTAATGATCAAGCAGCCGCAGCCATCACCACCTATTGAAAGGCGGTGGATGGCAAATCCATGAAGATCCTCTCATCGCCAAATGAAGTCTGTTCAGCGATATCTACCGCCTGTCCCAATCGGTTGACGCGCTTGTTGAGCACACTCCTTTGCCGTCTCAAACACTGGCGGACCAAATTCTGGTTTGATTGCCTTTTCCAGTTAGGCCATAGCATCCCTCTCTAGGCCCTGAACAGGCTGGGGCCCGGGCTTCAGCAATGACCAATCCCGGAGTCTCGCTTTGTAACCCATGATAACTAGCTTTCAGTGGGTGGAGAGCCTGCCGATGAAATTGAACTGCCTGAATGCGCCCGACCTTAGGCTCATATCCTGGAGACGAATCAGCTGGCATCATCGGACCTTATCGCAACGGGCATTTGTTCCTGAAAGCGCGCACTCGGGTAAACGCTAGACTCGTAGGGGCCCCTCAGCTTGCAGCAGAACGTAGCTGACTGTCAGCAGATAGCCCGCTGGCCTCCCCACTTCGCGACGATCTCGTCACTGACTAGACCGGGATTTGTTAGCACTGCCATGGTGGATATCTCGAATTCTTTGCGTTCGCAGGTCGTGGCAACAAACGAATAGCGGAACATTATGGTGTTGTCACCATCGAGACCAAACGCACCAAATACCTCTTTTTCGTTCTGACGAAGCAAAAACAGCATCAGATCCGGGGTAATCTTGGCGCCTTTTACCACCGGGGAGCACATGCGGAGAATTGCGTCATTAGTCCCCCACGGAAGAACCTCGATAAAGGCCGTGCCAAAATTCACCTCGACAAAGAAGGCCGGCTCTTCGTCTAGCGCCTGAGCAAGGATGCCGAAGCTCTCTTTTCACCATAGGGGCAATCCTCTCGTAGCTGATTTGCTGGGCTTGTGTTTCGAATTTCATTTGGACTCTCCTTTCAGAGTGGCTCCAATAACACGCCACAGTGGCATTCCACATGACAATTGCCGCTTTTCAATTAGCCCGAGCGAACGGGTGGCTCCCATCGAAGGATTCTCGCCTGCCCTGGCCCGAGACTCGCGCCGTTTTGGCATGCTCTGTATTGCCCTGCTGTCGCTGGGAATAGGATAACTGGATCATCCGCACTGATATAATCCTCAACTTCTTCAGCGAAGAGCAATACTTCGGTACGACTGAGCGACGGATGAAAATCCATCAAGGATCCTCCATAGGATTGAAAGTGGAGAGTCTTGACTCTAGTACGCCCACGGGGAAGTAGGAGTTTTTCACAAGCGTTATAGGCTGACCGCCGTTAACAATCTTTTCATCGGTCTCCCGGTGCGCTCCCCCTCTTAGTTGGCTTTCTCCTGCGCGTGACCTTGAAGACCATGATCGTACTGGGTTATCGTATAGCGAACCTGGAACCATGAATTCTGTGAGGTAACCTCCTTCCAGACGTAATTGTTTTTCGCAAGCCGGCTCTGGAAGGGGGCGGTCCCGCAAAATGGATCAGAACGGTTCGAACCCCCAGACCGCTTCCGCATCCAGTCGCGCTGGCGACATACAGAGAGAATTGTCTCCTTCTACAAGCTCCACTCCGAAATCGAAGCTGGCCGAAGGGGCGCGAATTGATTCGAAAAGTTCGGCAATCCCGACCACTACCGAAGTGACCGGTCGGCCTGTTCTGTCGGCAGATATCCCGAAACTGAAAGAAATAATCGAGCCGACCCTTACCCCCGGGGCCTGCCGAACACGGCGTCAAACCGGAGCACCCTCCACGCGCACCACTCGTGCTGCGATTGGCGTCGTTGGTCATCGGCCTGATCCAATCAAACCGTCGCGATCCGCATGTTGAGGCACTGCGAGACATTTGCGGCAAGTTGCTGCTTCACATCAAAGACACTTTCAGTGGAGTCGCCATAACCTATGGGGAACTCTTCACTGCACCGCCGCCCCGTCAGGACGGCAAGCCTTCGTCGGGACTGAGGCTCATTAGCTCGCTGGCGGAAGCCGCCGATCAGTGGGTGGCATCTGAAGCAACAGAACTCGGCTATGAGCTTCAGGCGGTGCTGCCATTCGAGCGCACGAGTATGAGAAGGACTTCACTCAACCAAACGTGCTGACCGAACAATGCTGGTTGCGCCGGCTCTCGAATTCGAGTCTAATTCGGCCATGTACGAACCCAAACCCATCGATACATCCGGCATAACACTGTCTTCAGAATTGAACGCATTAACCGAACGCCTTGCGGAGAATGCGCACGACTTGTGGGCTCGGCAACGCTTGGATGATGGCTGGACTTTTGGTCCACAGCGAGATGACCAGGCGAAGAAGCATCCCTGTCTTGTACCCTACGAAGAATTGCCTGAATCAGAAAAGGAATATGACCGTCATGCAGCAATGGGTACGTTGAAGGCGATTCTCGCCTTGGGCTATCAAATTGAGAAAGAGAGAAGTAGAAATGATGTAGAATAACGTTCCCTCGCATTCCACTCGGGCGTTGTGTTGGACCGCAAGAAATCCGTCGGCGGCTAGCCTTGAACTAACCTGAAGAAAGGATCATACCCTCCATGTCAGCAGTCGTCATAGCGCAAGATCCCGTAAAAGAGTTGGAAAACCATCTGGCCGCGCAACTAAAGTTCTCGGAACGGCGCGGCAGCTTTGATATGGATGATGGGCCAGAAGCCAAGGCGCTCGCTCCTTTTCCCGAACTCAAGGCCGCCCTGGACTGGCTCGACAGCAAATTGGGGGAGAAATGGCGCCTAGCTGATCAGGAAGCCCTCAATTGTCAAAGCTATCATCGCCGGCTGGCGCGTATCGCCATCGCGACCGGCACCGCAGCGATCGTTCTCGCCATTGTGCAACTGTCGATCAAGCTAACGGCGCCGAGTCTGACAGTAGTCGGCCTTATTCTTGAAGCAAGCGCGATTGCTGCGGCCGTAATCGCGGTTGCCGTAGGTTTGCGGACCAAGTTTGATCGCCGCTGGCTGGCGCAACGCCATCTGGCTGAGCGCTTGCGCATGCTCAAGTTTCGCGCCCTTGAGCAGCTCTGGTGCTCTGAGCAATCGAAATGGTATCAGTGGGTCAAAGAGCAAATCACGTCGCTCCAAGGGATCGAGGATGCCAAGGAGATCAGAGGGAAGATTGGCGAGTGGTCGACCGGGGGGCTGATCGAGCCTGATCTGGCAACTTCGCTGGCGTGTGAACCGGATCTAAGTTTAGTGCGTGCGCTAACGATTTACTACCGCTTCAAACGAGTCGAGTTCCAGGCTGATTATTTCGACCGGCGGCGAAAAGATTTCAAAAAGGAAACTGGCCGGTGGCTGCATCTAAATCTACCTTTGTTTCTGACCAGTGTAGGCTGTGTGATTGCTCACTTCGCTCTCGAGTACTTTGCGACTCGCGCTGGCAGTGAGCCGTTGGCATCGCTATTGGAAGACCTTGCCGTTTGGTTCGTGGCGCTCGCAGCAATCATTCCGGTGCTGGGGCTCGGCATGCGCGCTTGGTTCGCTGCCTTCGAGCTGCCGCGCAGCGCCAGCTTGTTCGCGGCAAAATATCAGGCGCTGAAACACTTGACCAATCAACTCGAGCAGGATTCGGCCAAAGTGTTGCCGACGCTCCACCACCTAGCCCAGACCGAACACTTTCTCGAACACGAACATCGCGAATGGCTTCGGCTGCTTGCGGAGACTGAGTGGTTTCTGTAAATCATGCCCTACGACCTCTTCGTGTCTTACTCGCGACGCGACAATGAACAGGGTCGCGTCACTCAACTCGTTGAGCGCATTAGCCGCGACTTTGAGCAGTTTGCTGGACGTCCTCTGCGCCCTTTCCTCGACGTCACCGAAATTCATGGGATGCAGGATTGGGAGCATCGCATTCTGCAAGGGCTGCGCGAATCGCGTTTGTTGCTCGCCTGTCTGTCGCCGTCTTATCTAAAGAGCGAATACTGTGAATGGGAGTTCAACGAATACCTCAAGCACGAGGTCGCGCGTGGCTTTATTGGCGAAGGCGTCGCGCCAATCTACTTCATTGAAGTACCTGGCTGGGATGGCAGAGATTTCGAGCAGCGCTGCGCCGACTGGATCAAAGATTTGCGCCGCCGCCAGTACTTTGACCTACGCCCGTGGTACCACGAAGGCGAAGAAGCGCTGCGCAATTCTGAAATACAACAGCGCCTCAGGGACCTGGGCCAGCAGATTCAGAGTCAGATCTACAAGGGTGAAGTCGTAGAGCGAAGTCTCGGGAACGTCGACCGGCACAATCCGCACTTCATCGGCCGCGTCTCTGAGATGCGGCGCTTGCGTGAGACAGTTTCTTCGGGGCAGGTCGGAGTGCTTGCCGCAGTTCACGGCCTGGGTGGCATGGGTAAGACGGCGCTCGCCATCGAATACGCGCACGTGTTCGCACATGAATACGGCGGCGGACGCTGGCAAGTGCGTTGTGAAGCACGCGACGATCTGCGTTTGGCGATAGCTTCGCTGGCGCCAGCGCTAAACGTCGAGTTCAACGAGGAAGAGAAACTCGATTTGGATTTGCAGCTCGCCCGCATCCTCGCCGAGTTGCGCCGGCTGGCCGATGCTCACGAACCGCACCAATGCCTTTTGCTCCTCGATAATGTCGATCAACCTGCGCTGCTCGAACCGACACAAAGTCAGCGTCTCCCTGCTGCTGGTTGGCTTCACGTCATCGTGACAACGCGGCTGGGCGAAGACGAACTGCACGGACATCAGCCCGATCGCAGATTTCTTTCGGTTGAAGAACTGCCCGAAGAGGAAGCCATCGGCGTGATCGAAAGTTACCAACCCAGTGGCCGGTTTCTCAGCGATGAAGAGCGGGACGCGGCGACAGAGATCGTGCGGTTGTTGGGCCGCTTGACGCTGGCCTGTGAGATCGCTGCCGTTTTTCTGGGCCAGTTTGCCGGCGAAGTCTCGTGCGCCGCTTTCATGGAGCGGCTGCGCCGCGAAGGACTAACGGGGTTGGAAACTGCCGCAAGGGAGACCACCGCCGGAGTGCTGCATGGAGAGAAGCAGGTGACTGCGACGCTCGCACCGACGCTCGAAAGCTTGACCGCGCCAGTGAAACTCGCGGTCGAATTCGCGGCGTTGCTGCCGGCGGATTATGTGGCCTTGCCGTGGATCAGGGCTTTGGTGGCGGAGGATTTTCCAGAGATCGGAATTGAAGCCGAGCCCGGACATCCCGATCCCTGGTTGAGTCTGCTGCGCCGGTTGTTGAGTCTGCGGCTTTGGCAGCCGACGAATGCGAAGGACCAGGAGGGCGGACTGCTGGTCTTGCGCATGCACCGACTGCTACAAGACGTGGTTAATCGGCGTGCGGTTGCAACGAGCGGTATGTTGGAGGAGCGTTTGATCCGTTACGCGAAGGAGAGGTGCACCTTCCTTGAGGAAGGCTGGCTCGATTGGCAGAATCGCTGGGAGATAGATCCTTTGCGTGCCTTAAGCGAGGCGCTGCTTGCGCGAGAGCACGAAGAAGCATCCTGGATTGCAGACTCCGTTAGCCAGCGTCTCTTTATCGTTGCACGTTATCCCGAAGCGGAACAGTTGATGCGCCAGGCGCTGGCGATTGACGAGTTGAGCTACGGGCCGGAGCACCCCGATGTGGCCAGCGATCTCAACAACCTGGCGCAGTTGTTGAAAGCCACGAACCGGCTGACGGAAGCGGAACCGTTGATGCGCCGGGCGTTGGCCATTGACGAGCAGAAGTACGGGCCGGAGCATCCTGATGTGGCCAGAGATCTGAACAACCTGGCTTCTTTGTTGCAAGCCACGAACCGGCTAACGGAAGCCGAACCGTTGATGCGCCGCGTGTTGGCCATTGGCGAGGAGAGCTACGGGCCGGAGCACCCCCACGTCGCAACTGCTCTGAACAACCTGGCGCAGTTGTTGCAAGCCACGAACCGGCTGACGGAAGCGGAATCGTTGATGCGCCGGGCGCTGGCGATTGACGAGGAGAGCTACGGGCCGGAGCACCCCCATGTCGCAACTGCTCTGAACAACCTGTCGTCGTTGTTGCAAGGTACGAACCGGCTGAAGGAAGCCGAACCGTTGATGCGCCGCGTCGTTGAGATCTTCGAGCAGAGCTACGGAACTGAACATCCCAACGTTGCGACTGCCCTCAACAACCTGGCTTCGCTGTTGCAAGCCGCGAATCGGCTGAAGGAAGCCGAACCGTTGATGCGCCGTGCGTTGGCGATTGACGAGCAGAGCTACGGGCCGGAGCATCCTGACGTGGCCAGAGATCTCAACAACTTGGCGTGGTTGTTGCAAGCCACGAACCGGCTGAAGGAAGCGGAACCCTTGATGCGCCGCGTCGTTGAGATCTTCGAGCGGAGCTGCGGAGCTGAACATCCCAACGTTGCGACTGCCCTCAACAACCTGGCGCAGTTGTTGCAAGCCACGAACCGGCTGGCGGAAGCCGAGCGGTTGATGCGGCGAAACCTTCAGATCTTCTTGAGATTTACTCGCACTACACATCACGAACATCCACATCTGCGAACTGCGTTGAAGAATTATGTTGGATTGTCGTTTGAGATGGAGACCAGTCAAGAGCTGGTGATCTGCCAGTTAAGGCAGATCGGTCCAGAGTTGGTCACACTTTTCTTTGAAGAGGTGGGCATCAAACCGCAAAGCGGCGAGACTGTGCAGGGACATGAGCAACTGAATCAACCTGCTGTTGATGAAACAAAACAACAAGCTGAACTGATGGCGAACCCTGCGGTGGCCACTCAAAGACCCACCAAGCGGCAACCCTATGACGACGATGTGATGTTCACGGTCTATCGGCCCAAAACCATCGTGCCGATGAAATGGTATGCGATGCTCGCATTTGCTCATCTGGCCGAACGCCGACCCTATGCCCCGCCGGATGAGCCCGACCCGATAGTCGAAGTCCAGAGGCAGGCGCAACAGATCCTGGGCAAGAGGCTGGCTGACTACAAACAGTCTTCGGATGAAAGCAGCACCGCGATCCCGCGCGCCGGTGAGCTAACTTTTAAGCCATTCATCGAAGGCGTTGAGTTCAACCCTGCAAGCCGCAGCTTTCGCTGGGAAGAGTCAGTTCATCGCGAAGAATTCAAAATGCGCGCCTCATCATCGCTCGATGGCCAGACGGCGAGAGGCTGGTTGCGAGTCTATCTTGGTCCACTAATCC